>JAYEGJ010000145.1:0-23898 GCA_034658975.1 Actinomycetota bacterium | reverse complement strand
GGCAGAGTAGCCACCGGTGGAGTCGGTTCTTGTCACACCTTCGGCTGTTTGGTTCGCCGCTCGCTCGGGGGCGGGGCCGCCGAAACTGCATCACTTGGAACAGCGTCCTATGCGGCTCTACCATTCCTTGCACCGCCGGAGTAGCTCAGTGGTAGAGCATTTCTCTCGTAAAGAAAAGGCCAGGGGTTCGACTCCCCTCTCCGGCTCGGTTTCTTTGTTTCGAGTGCAACGCGTCGGGATATTCCCGACGCGTTGCACTCCAGTGAGCCACTAGCTCGCCAGAAATCTCCTCGCCGCGTCGACGTAAACCCGGGCATGGCTCACCAGGTCGTCGACCTCGACGTACTCGTCGTGCTGGTGGGCGATCCACTTGCCTCCCGGTCCGTAGACGACGATCGGAAGCCCGGCGTCGCGCCAAAGAATGGTCCCGTCCGTGGTCCCGGGGACGCCGCCGAAAACCGCAGGATTCCCGGTGACCGCCTCGTGGGCCTCGACCACCGCCCTCACGATGGGGTCATCGAGGGGGGTCTCCGTCGGGGGACGATCAACGAGCACCGTGAATTCGAACTCGACTCCAGTCTCCTCCGACACTCCGTCGGCGAGACCCCGGATCGTTTTGAGAAGGTATTCGTGATCGATCCCGGGAATTGTCCGAATGTCCAGCGTCAGCAGAGCCTGGCTGGGAATCACGTTGAGCTGGGGAAGCGAACCGGCGGCGAAGTGAGTCGGGGTGACATAGGGGAGTCCGAGGTGTTCGTGTTCGCCATGGGTCGATTGGAGGCCTTTCTCCAGGGATGCAAGTACAGCAATCAACAACGCGGCCGCCGATACCGGGTTCTTTCCCTGGTGCGGCATCGCTCCGTGGGCCATTACCCCGAACACATCGACCTGAAGACGGATTGCGCCCTTTTGGACGGTGCAGATCTCACCTGCTTCGGGTTCGCAAACGATGGCCCCGTCCACCCCATCGGCGTGTCCCCGACGGATGAAGTCGTGGACTCCGATCATCATCTCTTCCTCGTCGCAGAGGATGCCCAGCTTGATCTTGCCCGGGAATGGGCCCGACTCCTGGATGGCCTTGGTGGCGAACATCATGGCGGCGACGCCGCCCTTCATGTCGGCCGCCCCCCGACCGCAGATCTTGCCGTCGACGAGGTCGCCGCAAAACGGGTCGAAACTCCAATCTTTGATGTCGCCCTCGGTGACGACATCGGTGTGCCCCTCGAAGAGGAGGGTCTTTCCGGGCATCCCGCCGTCAATCTCGACGATGACGTTGGGCCGGCCTGGCTCGACCTCTTCGATGAGGACGTCCCAGCCAAAGGTCTCGGCCTGCTGCCGCACCACCTCGACAGCCTCGGCCTCTCCCAGACCCTCGTCTGGCCGGTTCACGCTCTTGACGCGAACCAGCCGGCAGGTGAATTCGATCAGACCCTCGATGTCGAGGGTCTGACTTGGGCTACTCGTTGAGGGCAAGCTCGGTCAGGTCGAGAGACCCGGGAAGGTCGATCTTGTAACCACTCACACCCTTGCGCTGAACGCCGAGCGCCGGCAGGACGAACAGCCAGTTGTCGGCGGCCACGGCGGTGATCTCGTCGAGGACCTGCCCGTAAAGAGCGTTCCTCTTGGCCTCGTCCGGCTCTGCGTCGGCCTGTGCGATCAGGTCGGCGACCTGAGGACTGTCGTCACCCCAGTAGTAGTCGGCGTTGCCGTACTGGGCGAGGTCGAATGGTTCGACATGGCTGACGATCGACATGTCGAAGTCGTTGTTTGTGAACACATCCTCGAGCCAGACACCCCACTCGACGTTGGTGATGTTGACGTCGATGCCGACCTCGGCCAATTGGCTGGCAATGATCTCGCCGGACCGGGTTGCATAGGACGTCGGCGGGAGAATCATCTCGAGAGTCTCACCCGCATAGCCCGCCTCTTCGAGCAAGTCCTGGGCCTTGGCAGGGTCGTACTCGTAGACACCGGTCAGGTCCTTGTACCAGGCATCGAGTGGCGTGGAGAACGACCCGATCACCGTTCCGTATCCCGAGTAGGCGAGTTGGACCACCGCATCGCGATCGATCGCATGGCTGATCGCCTGACGTACCAGGACGTCGTCGAGCGGCGCCCTCCTACCGTTGAGGGAAAGCACCGTCTCGCCGTAGGTCAGGCCCTGCCTGACCTCGAACCGATCGTCGGCCTCGAACTCCGCAAGAGTCTCCGGCGCGGAGACGCCGGCGAGGATGTCGAGGTCGTCCGACAGCATGGCGTTGGTGAGGGCGCTCGGGTCGTTGATGTACCGGAAGGTCACCTTCTCGAGGAGAGCCGGGGTACCCCAGTAGTCGGCGTTGCGCTCGACCACGATCGAGTCGCCGACGGTCCATGAAGTGAAGGTGAAGGGACCGGTCCCGACGGGCTCGTTTTCGATGGTGCCGATGGCGGACTCCTCGAGGATCACGCCCTGGCCCTGGGTGAGGAAGAAGAGCAGGTTGGCGCTGACCTGGCTGAGGGTGAGCACGACCGTCGAGTCATCGGTTGCTTCGACGTTGGTGATCGGGGCGAGGGTGGTGGTGAACGGGTGAGCCTCGTTGTTGACGACGTTGTTGATCGAGAAGACCACGTCATCTGCGGTGAGGGCTTCACCGTTGTGGAATGCCACGCCTTGCTGGAGAGTGAACGTGTAGGTCAGGCCGTCTTCGCTGATTTCCCAGTCGGAGGCAAGAAGGCCCGAAATCGAACCGTCGGCGTTGAGGCGCACCAAACCCTCGTAGACGTTGTAGAGCAACACCTGCGGGATGGCGGCCGCCGGGCTGGCCGTCAGATCGAGCGTCGGGGGCTCGAGCTGGAGGCCGATGGTCATCTCGGTCGCAGCCGAAACCTCCGCTGCCGTCGTGGTGGTCGCCTCTGGGGCCTCGGTGGTCGCTGGTGCCGCGGTGCCCTCAGTGGACTGGGGCGCTTCGGCAGTCGTGGTTGTTTCAGCGGTCGAACCGGCGCATGCGGCCAGTACGAGTGCCAGAACTGCGATCAATGCAGCAGTCTTGCTGACCCTCATCGGGTATCTCCTTTTTCGTCCAAGTGTGCCGAAACCTAGTTGGCAAACGTGGGTAGTGACGGATGGATCAGGCGAGGAAGGATCCGTCGAGTCGGGGGATCGCCGACAGGAGATCCTTCGTGTACTGCTGTTCCGGGTTGGCGAAGACGGTGCCTGCCGGACCCTGTTCTACGAGTTTTCCGTGCTCGAGGACGATCACGCGGTCCGAGATCTCGTGGATCACCGAGAGGTCGTGGGAGATGAAGACCATGGTGAAGTCGAAGTCACGCTTGAGCGAGTCGAGAAGGTCGAGCGTGATGGTCTGAACTGACATGTCGAGGGCACTCACGGGCTCATCGGCAATCAGGAGCCGAGGCCCCGGCGCCAAAGCCCTTGCTATGGCGATCCGCTGGCGTTGCCCGCCGGAGAATTCGTGGGGGTAGCGCTCACCGGCGTCCGCCGGCAGCCTTACAGCCTCGAGCAGCTCATCGACTCGGGCTGCGTGGTCGCCTTCGATTCCCAGCGATCGCAGCGGTTCTGCCACAACGTCCTTCACCAGCATGCGGGGGTCGAGCGAGCCCATCGGATCCTGAAAGACCATCTGGGCGATGTCACGCACGCGCCGCAGATTCGCTTTGGAGATGAGATCAGTTCCGTCCACCAGGACCTCGCCGGAAGTCGGCGCTTCCAATCCCATCATGATTCTGGCGAGAGTCGATTTTCCCGATCCGGACTCACCGACGATGCCAAGGGTCTCACCTTGAAAGACCTCGAGACTGACTCCGTCGACTGCGTGAATCAGGGGAGCCGCCTCAGCGAGATGTCGCCGGCGAAGCCGATACACCTTCGTCACATCTCTCATCTCGACGATCGTGCTGGACCCGGTCGGTGGCTCGACATGCTTGGGCGGTACGCCTTCGGTCCTGCTCATGGGCGGAACCGCGTCCACGAGTCGGCGCGTGTAGGCGTCGGTCGGGTCCGAGAACACCTGGCGTGTCGGTCCGGTCTCGACGATGACCCCGTCGCGAAGAACGATCACCTCGTCCGCAACGGATGCCACCACGGGAAGATCATGGGTGATGAGGACCAGGGCTGTCTCATTGGCGACGACCCGGTCACGCAAGACCTGGAGTACCTGAGCCTGGACAGTGACGTCGAGCGCCGTTGTCGGCTCGTCGGCAACTACCAGATCCGGCCCGCAGGCGAGCGACATGGCGATCATGGCACGTTGTCTCTGGCCGCCGGACAGCTCGTGGGGAAAGGAACGGGCCCGTCGCTCGGGCTGTTTGATACCGACACTGTCCAGAAGCTGGACGGCGAGAGCCTTTGCTTCATCCGAGGACATGTCCTGGTGAATCCGGAGGGGTTCGGCTATCTGCTTGCCGATTCGCATCACCGGATTGAGGGCGGTCATCGGCTCCTGGAAGATCATCGACATCGAGTTCCCCCGCTGGATCACCATCTCCTTTTCGGACGCTTCGAGGAGGTCATCGCCCCTGAGCCTGATGCTTCCGGTGGCCGTCAGGCCCTCGGGAAGCAGGCCCATGACTGCCAGTGCAGTGATCGTCTTGCCCGACCCGGACTCGCCGATGATTCCAGTCCGGCTCCCGCGTTCCAGTGTGAACGACGCCGAGTCCACGAGTTTGGTCTCCCCTGCGAACACTGTGAGGTTCTCGACCGAGAGAAGCGGCTCGCTCATGAGCGATTGATCTCCAATCTCGGATCCAGAGCGTCGCGAAGCCCGTCCCCGAGCAGGTTGAACCCGAGGACGGTGAATGCGATAGCGAGGCCCGGCCAAAACGCCAGGCGCGGCGATAACTGGAGGAAGGTCTGCGCATCTCGAAGACTGCGTCCCCACGACGGTGTCGGCGGCTGTGTCCCGATGCCCAGGAACGAAAGGGCTGCTTCGGCAAGTATTGCCAGGGCAAACAGCACTGTGACCTGAACGATCAACACCGAAGCGATGTTCGGGAGGACATGCCGCAGGAATATGTGCGTCTCGGTGCGGCCATAGCTGCGGGCGGCCGTCACATAGTCGAGTTGGAAGACCGTCAAGGCCGCGCCTCGGGTGACCCTCGCAACGATGGGTACGTAGGCGATGCCGATAGCGAGCATGGCCGGTCCCGTACCGGCCCCGAGAGCTGCAACCAGAAGAATCGCCAGTAGGACCGGTGGGAACGCGTAGATGACGTCGGACGTGCGCATCACGGCGTCCTCGATCACGCCCCTCCGGGAGGCTGCGAGCCCGCCCAGGGGAATGCCCACGAGGATGGCGATCCCGACGGCGAGGATCCCGACGAAGAGCGCAGTCTGAGACCCAACCATGATCTGGCTGAACAAATCGCGGCCGAATTGGTCGGTGCCGAGGATGTGTCCCTTCTCGCCAACACCCGCGAGAGGAGCGGTGGCATCGATTTGGACCGGATCGAAAGGAGTCCAGAAGAAGGACAGAAGAGCCGTACCAATGACGATCAGGACGATGGTGAGGCCCAGGATGAAATTGAGCCTCTTCCAGCGCGACCGTCGGCGCCTGCTCGGAGTGGCCACGGCGTCTTTGTCGGTACTCACTGTTGCGACACCCTCGGGTCGAGCACCCGGTACATGAGATCGACGAACAGGTTTATCGAGAGGATGAGCATGGCGATTGTGAATGCACCGCCCTGCACCAAGACCAGATCGCGTCTGGTGATCCCCTGAAGAAGCATGCTTCCCAGGCCGGGCAAGACGAAGACCGACTCGATGACGACGGTTCCGGCGAGCAGGGCCGCGAACTGAAGGCCGAGAATCGTGAGCACGGGAATGGCGGCGTTTCGGAGGCCGTGTTTCCACAGTGAGGCCGATCGCGTCAGTCCTTTTGCGCGGGCGGTCCTGATGTAGTCGTGCCTCATCGTGTCGAGGACCGCCGACCGCACGTATCTCGTGATGATCGACGACTGCACGATTGCCAGTGATACAGCGGGAAGGACAAGCGCTTTGAGCGATTCGGAGAGCGAAACATCCCAGCCGGGGAACCCTCCGGCCGGGAACAGCCTGAGGTTGACGGCCAGTGCCGTGACGAGGATCAGACCGGCCCAGAAGGCGGGGATCGCCAGGCCGATCTGGCTCCCGAAAGAGACGACGGCGTCTCCGAGTTTGCGATGTCGTGCCGCGGCGAACACGCCAAGTGGGAAAGAGATGATCACGGTGATCGACATGGCGAACACCGCCAACGGAATTGTCAGTTTGAGTCGATCGATGATCTGCGGGGCGATCTCTTGACCACTGAAGGGTGAGACCCCGAAGTCGCCTCGTACCGCGCTGAACAGCCAACTGAAGTACTGGGTGATCAGGGGCTGGTTCAGGCCGAGCCTCTCCCTGAGCTCGGCGACGGCCGCGGGCGTCGCCTGCGTGCCGAGCATCACCTGGGCCGGGTCTCCTGGAAGGATCGACATGACGGCGAACACGAGCAGTGACGACACAAACACGCTGAGGGCGAATACCCCAAGGCGGCGCACTACATACAAACCAGGGTCCCGTCTTTTCGGCTGCGGTGGCGCAACATTAGGCAGGGGCACCTACTCTCTGCTCATGGACAAATACGACGCATATGGCCGTCTCTTCGACCTCTCAGACAAGCGTGTTGTGGTGATCGGCGCTGGGAGTGGCATCGGCGAAGCCGGTGCGCTGGCGCTGGCTGCCCACGGCGCCGATGTGCTTTGTGCCGACATCTCAGCCGATGCGGCCGGCCGGGTGGCAGCGGCGATCACTGATGGCGGGGGATCGGCTATGTCGACTGTGGTTGACGTCTCGGAGGGCACGGCAGTATCCGGGATGCTCGACGAGTTCGGTCACGTTGATGTTCTCGTCACGACTCCCGCAATCAACGTTCGGAAGCGGATGCTCGAAACGAGCGAAGAGGAGGTCCAGAAGGTCTTGAACCTCAACCTCGTGGGCACTTTCAACACCATCACCGCGGCGGGACGAAGGATGGCCGACTCTGGTGGCGGTTCGATAATCGCGGTGTCCTCGATCAGGTCACAAGTCGTCGAACCGGGGCAGGGGGTGTACGCCGCCACCAAGGCTGGAGTGCTTCAGATGATCAGAACCCTGGCAGCCGAGCTCGGTCCCCAGGGGGTTCGCGCCAATGCCCTGGCGCCGGGGGTTGTCGAGACCCCTCTCACCCAGCAGATCAAGGATCAGCCCGATTGGTATGAGGCCTACGCATCCAAAGGAGCCCTCGGTCGGTGGGCCCAGCCAATCGAGATGGCCGGACCGATCGTCTTCCTCGCCTCCGAGGCCTCCTCGTTCGTGACCGGGTCATTACTCGTGGCCGACGGTGGATGGCTCGCAGTAGACGGCCGATTCACTCCACCACTATGAACCCGATCGACGGAGGAACGCTCACCTCCATTCCAGGGATCGAGGTGGGGCACTGGAGCGACACGGAGGCACTGACAGGTTGCACCGTGATCAAGCTTCCGGTGCCCAACGCGATTGCCGGCGAGACGCGTGGCGCGGCTCCCGGCACCAGGGAGACGGCGCTGCTCGCGCCGGGGATGGCCGTCGAGCAGGCCGACGCCATTGTGCTCGCAGGTGGCAGCGCGTTTGGCCTGGCGGCTGCCGACGGTGTCATGCGAGAACTCGAGGCGGCGGGGAGGGGAATACCGACTCCCGCTGGAGCAATCCCCATCGTCCCCGCCGCGGTTGTCTACGACCTGCTCACCGGTGACCCGAGTGTGAGGCCGGACGCCGAAGCGGGAGTGAGCGCCTTTCGAAGCGCCACCAGCGACCCGGTGGCTCAAGGCGCCATCGGGGTGGGGGCCGGAGCGACTGTCGCCAAGTGGCGCGGGTTGTTTCTTCCGTCTGGCATCGGGTCGGCAGCCGTCGAGGTCGACGGGGCCACCGTCGCAGCGTTCGTGGTCGTCAATGCGATCGGCGATGTCTTCAGTCTCGAGGGAAACCCTCTCACCGGCGGTCCCCATGCACCAGGGCCGATCGAGATCCCGGTTCCGGTGGGGGAGAACACGACGTTGGCGGTGGTGGCAACCGACGCCCGCGCCTCCAGGTCTGAGTTGACCAGGTTGGCGGTCAGGGCACAGGACGCATTCTCCGCTTGCCTTCGGCCCGCTCACACTCGCTTTGATGGGGACACTTGCTTCGCCGTTGCCTGCGGCGAGATGGAGGTCCTTGTCGACAATCTGGCCGAGGGAGCGTTCCACGCGGTGGGGTTGGCGATCGAGAGCGCTGTCCAACCCGTTTGAAACCGTTCTGTGCGGGTTTACTACGCGTGACGCGTAACTAACCCGCACAGAACGGTTGATGGTGGCTTTATGCCTCTTCCCGCTACCGTCCGAACTCCATGGCTGACCAGGCGAACTTCGAAACCGACGCTCTTCAGTACTCGCGTCAGTTGTACTCCGCGGCAATGCGCATGACTCGAAACTCCGCAGACGCCGAAGACCTGGTTCAGGAGACATATCTCAAGGCCTATCGGGCCTATCACACGTTCGAAGCGGGTACGAACCTCAAAGCCTGGCTGTACCGGATCCTCACCAACACGTATATCAACAAGTACAGGAAGGATTCACGTCGCCCAACTGAGGTCGATCTCGGAACGGTCGAAGATCTCTATCTCTATCGCCGTCTCGGGTCGCAGGAGTCCGCAGAGGCGGCGCGAACGACCGAGGATCGTGTACTCGACGGCCTGGTCGAGTCCGATATCAAGTCTGCCGTCGAGGAGTTGCCGGAGACGTTCCGCATGCCCGTTCTGCTCGCCGATCTGGAAGGGTTTGCCTACAAGGAGATCGCCGAGATTCTCGACATCCCGATCGGGACCGTGATGTCACGCCTGCATAGGGGAAGAAAAGCCATGCAGAAGCGGTTGTGGGAGTTTGCGAAGCAAAGAGGACTACTTCCTGAGGACGCTGAGAGACCATGAGCCGCGAGTGTGACGAAGCCCTAACCGATCTGTATACGTACCTGGATGCAGAGTTGGACACCGCGTCGAATGCGAAGATAAAGGCCCACCTGGATGAGTGTCCGGGATGTGAGGCCTCGTTCGATTTCGAGGGCCGTCTGCGCACCGTCGTCAAAGCCCGGCTCAACGAGGATGTCCCGGATTCCTTTGTGAGTAAGCTGAAAGAGGCGCTCGCCGACGAGGCAGATTGTCCTCCGGAGTAGTTCGCCACGGCTTCAGCCCTTCTGTAGTCTGCGCCGCCATGAATCGTTCTCGTCGCCTCTCGGGCATGCTCATTTTGGTCGGCGTCTTCATCGCTCTCCTCGCCGTTCCCGGCATAGCTCAGGAGGATGAAGAGGCCGCTACCACCGAGGCCGAGGTGACGTCGGAGAGCGATCTCACACCAGCGGTTCCGATTCCTGAAGAAGCCGAGGCCGAGGTTGTTGCAGACTGGACCTATCGGTACCTTGTGCCCGTGACCCTGGTTTTGGTCGTGGTCGTGGTCGTGCTGACGTCGATCCGGTACTTCACCAGCGTCGTTCGCAATCGGTACCGCACCGTCGAGGAGTGACTTCTTCGAGGCCCGGCTCGGGCCGTCTCGTCGGAAGAATCGCCGGCACCTACCCCCTCGCTGAGACCTATCACGGCGCCGCGCTTCAGACGGAGATGGAGGGAATCACCGTCGAGGTGTCGAAGATCGTGCCCGAGGCGACCGGCCTGAATCTTCCTGGATCTCCCGATACGGCCGTGATCGGGCGGACCGAGTGGGTTGAGCGCAACGTCGCCACCTTCTCCCATCTCATCGAGCCGGCGCGTCGTCAACTCGAGGAGCGCTTGCGTGATTCGGGTTCGGCCAGCCAAGGCGCCGCGTCCATGGCGGGGGTGCTGATGCAAGCCGAAACAGCCACTGTGCTCGGTTTCCTGTCCAGGAAGGTCCTTGGTCAATACGAGCTGGTTCTTCCGTCGGGCGAAAGCGGAGACCATGTGGCGTATGTCGGTCCCAACATCCTCCAAATGGAGCGGACCCATCAGTTTCGCCCGAGCGAGTTCAGGTTCTGGGTCGCCCTCCACGAGATGACCCACCGTGCCCAATTCCAGGGCATTCCTTGGATGCGGGACTATTTTTTAAGTCTCGTCAACGAGCTCGTTGAGCAGTCCGCTCCTGAAGCAGGTCGAATGAGCCGGGTGATCGAGGAACTCAGCGATCGCAGAGCGTCCGGTAAGCCTTTGGTTGACGAGCGGGGACTATTCGGGTTGTTCGCTTCGCCTGAGCAGAACGCCGTGGTCGACAAGGTCCAGGCTCTCATGTCCCTTCTCGAGGGCCACGGGCACGTGGTCATGGACCGGCTCGGAGCCGAGCATCTCAAGTCACAGCTCCGAATGAGTCGCGTGTTGAAGGGTCGCCGCCAGGACAAGCGGACCGCCCAGTTCTTCCGCCTCACCGGTCTCGAGATGAAGCTGAAGCAGTATCAGATGGGTGAACGCTTCATCCACATCGTGGAAGAGGAATCCGGCTGGGAAACCGTGAGCCTGGCGTTCCGCGGTGCGAGCAGCCTCCCGACGCTGGAGGAGATCGAGAACCCGCGCTCATGGCTCGAACGCGTCGCCTAGACGATCTCGTCGCCTCGTCACTCGACCGGCTTCATCTTCCGGATGGGCCCTTGGCAGTCGGGCTTTCCGGGGGCGCCGATTCCGCAACGCTGGCCTATCTGTGCATCGAGCTAGATCGAGAGGTGAGAGCGATCCACATCAACCATGGACTGCCCAACTCGCCGATGATGGAGAAGGCTGCGGCCGACGTTGCGGATACGCTCGACCTGTCTCTAGAGGTGCGGAGCATCGAGGTTCCGAGTGGTGCCTCGCCGGAAGGGCAGGCGCGGAGGGCCCGCTACTTGGAGTTCGCCGGGGCGACCGTTGCCGGCGAATCGTTGCTCACGGCACATACCCTTGACGACGATGTCGAGACGGTCGTGTTCAACCTCATTCGTGGGACCGGCTCCCGGGGTCTTGCCGGGATTCCCTACCACCGGCCACACAACGTCTATCGGCCAATGCTCTCCATCACACGGTCCGAAACCAGGGAGCTGGCCACCTTGGCCGGCCTCCCCTTCTTTGATGATCCGATGAACGACGACATGAGCCTCACGAGGAACGTCGTCAGGTCGCGCATCATCCCGATGCTCTCCGAGTTGAATCCCCGCTTCTCCGACTCGGTGGCGCGGATGGCCTCCAACCTCGCCACCGACAACGATTACCTCGACACCCTTGCGGCGCAGGTTCCCCTTACTCGGGAATCGGGCAGCGTTGGCGTCGCCGTGGGCGACCTCGTGTCTGTTCCGGAACCCGTGGGCGACCGCGTTCTCAAGACGATGCTGGTACACGCCCTCGGCCCGGGCGGTGTTACTGCCGAGCGCGTGGACCAGCTTTGGAGCGTCGCAGAGGGCACCAGCGAGACGCAGCAGTTGGAAGGGAGGGTCGTCGTTGTCCAGAGCGGGGCCCAACTTGTGATCGACTCCGATCCGGGCGAGGCCGATAACAGAGTCGTGACTCTCACCCCGGGGCGTCACCGACAGGCAAGGTTCGAATTCGACGTGGCTCGATTCGATCGGGTGTGCCACGTCGCCCCGCTCAGTAAGTGGCAGGCAGTCTTCCCTATCGACACCGAGCTGACCGTCGATCAGAGTGGGGTTGTTTCGGCCGCCGGAGAGAAAGCTTGGGAACCGGGAATCAAGAGACACCCTGCGGCTTGGTACGAGCCGGGGTCTGTCGGCTACCTTTCTGTTCGCGCCACTGAGGTACCTGGATGAATATCAAGCCGCTGATAACTGCCGAACAGATCGATGCCCGGCTCGCCGAGCTCGGCAAGCAGATCTCTGAGGACTACAAGGGCCAGGAGATTCTTCTCGTCGCCGTGCTTCGCGGCGCCTTCATGGTCATGGCAGATCTGGCGCGGCACCTCGACCTCACCTGTGAGATCGATTTCATGGCAGTTTCCTCCTACGGCGCCTCCACCCAAACGTCGGGAGTGGTCCGGATTCTCAAAGACCTCGACGAAGAGATCGAGGGACGCCACGTCCTCATCGTCGAAGACATCATCGATTCGGGGCTCACCCTCAATTATCTGCTCAAGAGCCTTCGGGTTCGCCGGCCCGAATCCCTGGAGATAGCGACCCTGCTCCATAAGGAGGGGATCCAGCGGGTGCCCATCGATATCAAGTATGTGGCGTTCCCCATCGGTCCCGAGTTCGTCGTCGGGTATGGGCTCGACTACGCCGGGAAGTATCGCAACCTTCCCTACATTGGGGTGATGGGCGAAGAATCCTGAAGGCTCGGGGTTCGATTATCTGCCCCACCGACGTACCATTAGGGGCCTACCACCCCCCACTTTGAGGTTTTTGTGAATCGCACTCTGCGCACGCTGGTCATCTACGGGATGTCGATCATCCTCGTGGCCATCCTTTTCTCGTGGTGGTTCGACCAGGCGACAGGGCCTGAGGAGATCTCGATCTCTGAGTTCGTGGAGCAGATCGAAGCGGAGGATTACTCCGAGGTCGTCTTGCTCCGTCGCTCTCTCAAGGCCCAGGGCAGGCTCGACAGCACGACAGGCGATGATGCCACCTACGACCACATTGCCAGCTATGGCGAGGGCTTTGAACAGGAATTAACGGCGACGCTGGAGCGATCTAATACCGCCTGGTCGTACGACGAGGAACCGGCCGGATTCTTCGAGCTGCTCATCAGTTTCCTGCCGTGGCTGTTCCTTCTCGGATTCATGGTCTTCATCTTCATGCAGATGCAAGGTGGCGGAAACCGGGTCATGCAGTTCGGGAAGTCGAAGGCCAAGCTGGTCGGCAAAGAGTCGCCGAAGGTCACCTTCGACGACGTGGCGGGTCTTCTGGAGGCCAAAGAGGAACTCGAGGAAATCAAGGACTTCCTGGGAAACCCGGACCGCTACCGGCAAATGGGGGCCAAGATCCCCAAGGGTGTCCTGTTGTTCGGACCTCCGGGCACCGGTAAGACACTTCTGGCCAAGGCGGTTGCCGGCGAAGCCGGAGTCCCGTTTATGTCGATTGCCGGTTCCGACTTCGTCGAGATGTTCGTCGGTGTTGGTGCCGCCCGCGTCCGCGACCTGTTCGAACAGGCCAAGCAGGCCGCACCAGCGATCATCTTCATCGATGAGATCGACGCCGTCGGGCGCCATCGTGGCGCCGGCCTCGGCGGAGGTCACGACGAGAGAGAGCAGACTCTGAACCAGCTCCTCGTCGAGTTGGACGGCTTCGAAGGGAACAGCGGGGTGATCGTGATGGCGGCGACGAACCGTCCCGACATTCTCGACCCGGCGCTTCTCCGTCCCGGCCGATTCGACCGGCAGATTGTCGTGGACGCCCCGGACATCGAGGGCCGTGAAGCAATCCTCGAGGTCCATTCGAAGGGCAAGCCCCTCGCCGAGGAGATAGATCTTGCTGTGTTGGCTCGGAGGACCCCCGGTTTCACGGGTGCAGACCTGGCCAACCTGATCAACGAGGCGGCTCTCCTTGCGGCCCGGCGCCGCAACAAACTGATCACGATGCTCGAACTCGAAGAGGCAATCGATCGCGTCATCGCCGGACCTGAGCGGAAGTCGAAGGTGATGACCGAAGACGAGCGAAAGGTCATCGCCTATCACGAGACGGGTCATGCCCTTGTCGGATATGCACTGCCCAATGCGGACCCCGTCCACAAGGTCACGATCATGGCTCGGGGACGTTCGCTGGGCCACACTCTGGCGCTGCCGACCCACGACAAGTATCTCTCGAGGAGATCGGAGTTGGTCGATCAGTTGGCCATGTTGCTCGGCGGCAGAACGGCCGAGGAGTTGATTTACGCCGATCCCACAACGGGTGCCTCCAATGACATCGAGAAGGCGACTGAGATCGCCCGCCGCATGGTTATGGAATACGGCATGAGCGACGAGCTGGGTCCGATGCAATATGGCAGGCCCTCTTCCGAGGTCTTCCTTGGGCGCGACTACGCCCGTCAGCAGGATTACTCCGATCAGGTGGCGGCATTCATCGACTCAGAGGTCCGCAAGCTCATCACGGCAGCGCACGAAGAGGCGACGACAATCCTCGATCGACACTCCGATGCGATGGAGCGCATGGTCGTGGCACTGCTGGAGAGCGAGACCGTCGGTCGAGAAGATGTCGCCAGACTGTTCCACGATGTTCCCAAATGGGAGCACGACAAGAAGGGGTCGCTCCGGATCAGGTACCCGGAGAATCCTGTGCTTCCTCAGGTTCACGAAGATCTGATCGCTGCCGCATCGGATGTTTCCGAGGAGGAACCCGATGAGGTGACGGAGTCGCTGCAGCTCGATCGCAAGATTCCTCACACCGGTGGGAGAACCGCGGAGGCCTGATTCCCTTGCACCGGGTACTGGTCTCAGAGCCTCTTGATCACCAGGTCGCCCGAGACGATCTTGGCTCGCACTGACATCTGATGGTCGACTGGTGGGCCGGCAGCCGCCTTCGGCAGCTTGAGCTTTCCCGAGAGAATCGTGGCGTCGAGGTCGAGCTTCGTCCCCGCGGGGATTCCGATGGTGGCCGTCCCAGACATCGATTTGAAGGAAGCGCTCGATCCCGAGAAACGGTTGATCCGAATGTTGCCCGACGCCGTTGAAGCACTGAAAACACCCGAACTCTCTTCCACCCGGATGTCACCGGAGGCAGATGAAAAGGCTGCCTTTCCCCGGCTGACCTCGACTGTGATATCTCCAGACGCGGTGTTGACCCGGACATCTCCGGATACGGTTCCGATGTCGGCCTTGGCGCTGGCCGTTTTGATCGTGAGACTTTCGGCGGCCTCGACTTCGACGTTTCCGGAAGCCGTCTTCACCTCTACCCGGCCGAGTTGGCCGCGACACTCCGTCCGCGCGGATGCAGTGGCGATCGACACGTCGGTCGATTCAGGCACGACGATCGACACATAGGCGGATCCGCGGGACAACCAACCGGTGTTCTTGTCGGAGGAAACAAAGATCAGGTCGCCTCGCTTCTCCACGATGAAACCCGGGTCGCGCGTCTCCACCTCGACCGAGATGGTGTCTTGCGACCCGGTCTTCACTTCGACGCGCCCGGAGTGAGTGTGCACGTCGACCTCGGCATCGCTGCCGACCTGGAAAACTTCATTGATCACAGTTCGATAGTTCCTCGATATTTGGTGGCTCCACCCTCCTTGGTTTGCGCTTGGGAGCGAAGGGTGTCCACGACAAAGGTGTTGACCGAATCGCCCTCGGTGGACGCGGCCTCGGAGATGAGCTCCTTCAGATAACCGGGAAGGCGGATCGTGATTCGAGCTTCGTCCTCGTCTGCGCCGGTAGGCGGTGGGGGAGAGGGGATGGTGTCGCCGTCGGTGCGAACCGCCAGCTCGGGGTCACCGTCGACGAGCCGGACTTCTACTTTTTGGTTTGGAAGCTGGCTCGAGACCTCGGTGGCGGCCATCGCGACGACGTCCATGAGGGTTTGACGGATTGCCGGTTGGAGGGCCGACATCAGCTGCGCGCCGATCTCAGAGGCCTCTGGACCGGCTACACGCAGCTGATTCTCGACCGCAGCCTCGAGTCCAGAAATGGCATGGGCGAGTTGCACTTATGCCCCCCGCCTCATGCCGTTGCGGATTCGCTGGTCGATGATGGCCTGGATCTGGCCTGGGGTTGTGTGGATCAACATTTCGGTCTCCTTTCCAGTCAGCACCTGTGACGGTGCAGTGATGTCAATATGATGTCACCATACCGTCACAATGGCGTCGCTGTCAACCCATTTCCTGTAATCCGCGGAATATCCGGGTGATTCCACGTAGTTTCAACTGGCGATGGGACAGATAGACCAGGCAAGAATTGAGATCGCGGTACGAGAAATCATCGAGGCATTGGGGGAAGACCCTGATAGAGAGGGCCTCGCTGAAACTCCGTCACGGGTGGCGCGTTTCTACGGAGAGGTGTTTCAGGGCATCCATCAGGACCCTGGTGAGGTGGTGGATGCCTTCTTCGGGGAGGAGCACTATCAAGAGATCGTGATGGTCAAGGACATCCCCTTCTACTCGATGTGCGAGCACCACTTGGTCCCCTTTCACGGACAGGCGCACGTCGCCTACCTTCCGCAAGGGCGGGTCACCGGCCTCTCGAAGCTGGCACGTCTCGTCGAGGGGTTCGCCCGTCGTCCGCAGATGCAGGAGCGCCTCACCGCACAGGTGGCCCAATGTCTGACTGATCGGTTGAATCCGTTGGGCGTCCTTGTTGTCATCGAAGCCGAGCACCTCTGTATGGCAATGAGGGGTGTCAAGAAACCCGGAGCGCTCACGGTCACCTCCGCCGTGCGCGGGACGATGGAGTCGAATCCGGCCACTCGGGCCGAGGCGATGTCGCTGCTATTTGGAACAGCCAGATAGGTCGAATTCAGCCCGCGGACGCCAAACGCAGCCTTCGCCGCGACGCTATGGTGCGGCCTTGAAATGGGACGGATGGTCGCTGGCCTAAAGCCCCGGGGGTTCACCTGGGTTATCAATGAGCGTCTTGCTGTGTCCGATCGGGTGGGCGGATCCGGATTCCAACACCGAAAGGTCAGGCGGGAAGAAGAGATCACCTGGCTGATTGAGGAAGCGAGCATCAACACCATCGTCTCCATGCTCCCCGGTAACCAAAACCTTGCCGCCTACCGCCAGGCAGGCATCGCCACCTACTCGGTTCCGGTTGCCGCGCCGATCGAAAACGGCGATGTGCCCCGATTCTTCAGGACGCTCGACAAGGCCCTCGACCGTGGACATGCCCGGGTTCTCGTGCACCGTGAGGTGATCGACGACACGATGGGCGGTTTGCTGGGCGGATACCTGGTCTCGTCCGGTCTGGTCGACGACCCGATTCTTGCCCTCGCCGTCATTCAGCAGATCCTCGGCAGAGCTCTCGGCCCCGAAGGTCGATCTTTGATTCCCGCCGTCGCTTCGTGACCGATCGGATCGACCTCACCGGCATCGAGGTCTACGGCAAACACGGCGTCTACGGCTTCGAGCAGGAGAAGGCCCAGGTCTTTCGGGTCGATGTCTCGGTGTTCCTCGACCTGAGCAAGGCCGGCGGCAGCGACGAGCTCGGCGACACCATCGACTACGGAGCCCTCGCAGAGGAGGTCCGGGAAGTAGTCGGGGGAGAATCCCACGCCCTCATCGAGCGAGTCGCCGCCCGGGTTGCCGAGACTGTCCTGGATCATCCGGGTGCACAGCGCACGGTGGTGACGATCCACAAGCCGGACGCACCTGTCGACCTTGTGTTTGACGATATTGCGGTGACCATCGAACGTACCCGGTGACCCGTTTCGCCATTGCAGTCGGGTCGAATCTGGGCGATCGAATCCAGCACTTGCGCTTCGCGCGTTCCCAGATGGGCGGACTGGGCGACGTTCACGCAGTCTCGGGGTTGTATGAGACGGCGCCGGTTGGCGGTCCCGACCAGGATCCCTATCTCAATGCCGTATTCGTGCTGGATTCCGCTCTCCAGCCGTCAGAGTTGCTCGAAAGTCTCCATGCCGTCGAGGCCGAGGCGGGGCGGGAGCGGAAGACTAAGTGGGGGCCTCGAACGCTTGACCTCGACATCGTTTCGATGGATCCGGGAGAGATAGCCACCGAACATCTCGTGGTGCCTCATCCAAGAGCTGCCGAGCGCGAGTTCGTCCTTCGCCCTCTGTGCGACGTTTGGCCTTCGGCGACCGTGGGTGAGGATCTCGAAGCGAGGCGGGCCCTCGATCGATTGACCGAGGACCAGGGTGTCGACCTTCTCGCTGCCTCCTGGCTGGAGGAGCATCCGTGGCCGGGCCGATTGTTTGTCGGAGCGCAGTTCGCCTGGTTCCTTGTTGTCGCCCTCCTGATGGCCTGGGACGGAACTGTTCCAGAGGGTGACGCCGATCCGGTCCGGGTAGCAGGGGCGCTCGTGGCGTTCGTGGGCGCCGGCCTTGCCTTCATTTCCTCGAGGCGGCTTGGACCAGCGCTGACCGCATTGCCCGAGCCGAGAGATGAGGGGAGTCTCATCGAGACGGGCGCCTACTCCAGGGCACGACATCCGATCTACGGGGGAGTGACGATGTTCATTCTCGGGGCATCGCTGATTGTCGATAGCCTTGCCGGCAGCCTTCTCAGTCTCGGGCTGATTCCGTTCTTCTTCGTCAAGTCCTCGTACGAGGAGCGCCGGTTGCGAATCAAGTACCCCGGCTACCGCGCCTATCAACATCGAGTGACCCATCGGATCATTCCCTTCTTGATTTGACCTTTGCCTCTAGCCCGCATGCCGAATGTCGTGCTAGGTTCCAAGGATGGTGCTTGGCCGCGGGCCGCCGTTTTGACTCCGAACTGATATGCATCCGTGCACGAAGGAGGATCCGCTAGATGGCAAAACGGTCAAGAGAGCATCGCCAAGACATTCCGGGTTACAACGAGACCCGACCCACGCGTGAAGAGCGCAAGCAACAGCATCGTGCAACCCGGCACGCCGCCAATCAGATGCTGAGCTCCTACGAAGACGTAGATGAGATCGTCCTTCCGAGAGAGAAACGCAGTGGGAAGCCCGAACCTGTTGCCAGCGATATCGCGGGCACCGAGCCCCCCCGGCGTCGCTACAAGGTTTGGAAGACGAAGTTTTGGAAAAGGCGGGACGGCTATCAAGACGAGAAGGCCGCCATCGACGCTGAATGGCCGGTGATAACCCCGGACCAACTGCCCGAGCAGTAAACGAGACCACTGGTGGACGAAGCCGCCCTCTGAGGGCGGCTTCGTCATGTTGTAGCGATACCTCCACCGGTGCTGCCATGATTCAGGCCTCAGAATGAGCGAGAGTCACGAAACCACCGAAGACCAGCTAATCCAGGGTCGCCGCGACAAGCACGAGGCCATGCTGGCTGCCGGTGGCTATCCCCACAGATACGACAGGTCGGATCTTGCAGCCGATCTTCAAACCCGGCATGGGGATCTCGGACCGGCGAGCGAAACCGACGTAGAAGTCTCCGTAGCCGGTCGACTGATGCTCCACCGTTCGTTTGGCAAGCTCCAGTTCGGGACGCTCCAGGACACGAGCGGAACCATTCAGCTCTTTGTCGACCGGGGCGCTGTTGGAGACGACGTTGCCCAACAGTTCGCTGAATTCGACTTGGGCGACTGGATCGGAGCTCGCGGCGTGATCATGACTACCAAGAGGGGCGAGTTGAGCGTGAAGGTTGGCGAACTGACGCTCCTCCAGAAGTCTCTGCGGCCGCTGCCGGACAAGTGGCACGGCCTCCAGGACATCGAGGCACGGAGTCGCCGTCGGTATGTCGATCTAATGGTCAATGAGGAGTCGATGCGAGTCGCTCGCACCCGATCAGCCGTCGTTGCCGCACTGCGCAGCGCCTTCGAACAACGTGGCTTCATCGAGGTGGAGACGCCGGTACTGCTCGCTCAAGCAACTGGTGCTCTGGCTCGGCCATTCTCCACCCATCACAATGCTCTCGACATCGACCTGCAGCTGCGAATTGCCACCGAGTTGCATTTGAAGCGCCTGGTAGTCGGAGGAATGGAGCGTGTGTTCGAGATCGGCCGTATCTTCCGCAACGAGGGGATCGACTCGACCCACAACCCGGAGTTCACCATGCTCGAGGCCTATCAGGCCCTCGCCGACTACGGCGACGTGATGAACCTCATGGAGCAGGTCTTCGCCGAAGTGGCGCTGGCAGCCACCGGGTCCACGCAAATCGAGTATCAGGGCCGCGAGCTTTCGTTCGCAGGTCCCTACGAGCGGATGACGATGCTGAGCCTGGTGTCCAGGTTTGTCGGCAAGGACCTGTCGCTGGGCAGCGATCCCGGCGAGCTCAGGGCGTTGCTCGCGGATCGGGGGATCAGCGCCGATGAAGACGCTGGCCCGGGGAGACTTCTCTTCCAGCTCTATGAGCTAGCCCACCGTCACCTCTGGGAGCCGACCTTCGTCCTCGATTTCCCCGCTGAGGTGTCACCGTTGTCCAGGGTGCATCGGCACGATGCGAAGCTAACGGAGCGCTTCGAACTGGTGATCGCAGGGGCTGAGTACTGCAACGCCTTCAGCGAGTTGAACGATCCCGACGACCAGCGCGCCCGGTTCGAGGCTCAGGCAGCAGCTCGGGCGGCGGGTGACGAGGAGGCCCACCCGATCGATGAGGACTATTTGCTCGCTCTCGAATACGGGTTGCCACCCACCGGCGGGTTGGGGATAGGCGTCGACCGTTTGGTGATGCTTCTCACCAATCAGGCTCACATCCGCGAGGTCATCTTGTTTCCGACGCTCAGACGAGAGGAAAAGGAGAGCGAATGAAACTCATCTTCCGAGTCATCTTGATGGCAGCCGCTCTCTGGGTGGCCATCTGGCTAGTTCCGGGACTCGAGTTCGACGGCGGGCCGTGGGCGTTCTTCCTCGTCTCGGCTTTGATCGTGGCCGCCAACTTCATAATCAAACCGATTCTCAATCTGTTGAGCCTGCCATTCATCCTGCTCACCTTCGGCTTGTTCCTGTTGGTGACAAACGCTCTCGTTCTCGAGTTCGTGATCTGGTTGTCAGGGCCCGATCGGTTCGCCCTCGGGCTGACTTCGACAGGGTTCTTCTGGGCGACCTTCCTCGGTGCGCTGGTGATAAGCGTTGTGCGGATGGTGCTCGATCGGTTTGAGCGTTAGCGGCCCGTCTTACAAATGATTGCCGGGTCTCTCCGGCCCTCGACGCCGCTCGCGGTGTCCTCCGCCTCGACGAACCTACGGGTGCGCCTTCGTTGTGCGTCCTTGCGAGTCGGACGCCGATGACTCGGAGACACCCTGACACCATTTGTGCGACAGACCACTAGCGGCCCGACGCTACGACCGGGCTGCGTCGACCTGGTCGACCAGATAGGTGCCCAGCTTCTCGAGAATCCGCCGAGCCTCTGAGTCGGGAAGACTGGCGAGAGCTGCATCAGCAACAGCCAACCGGGCGGTCGCAGCGGTGAGTGCCTGATCGACGAAGCCACCGTCTCTGACGAGATCAATGACTTCCTCAACCGATTCGTCCGCAAGGGGGCCATCGCTGATGAGTATCTCTTTGATCCGCTCCCCATCGGGCCCTTGCGCGGCGAGAAGCACCGGCGCCGTGAACGTTCCCTCCCTGATGTCCGATCCGGCCGGCTTTCCGATGGTGGCTTCATCGGCGACGAGATCCAGGGCATCGTCAGCGATCTGGAAGACCATCCCCACTTCCCACGCCCATGTCGACAAGGCGTCAACGGCCGGACGCTCGGCGTCTGCGGCCATCGCGCCGAGACGGGCAGAGGTTCTCATGAGGGACGCGGTCTTGCCACCGATGACCTGCTCATACTCCTCGATGCTGTGGCTCAGATCACCTTCGAGCTGCAGTTCGCGGGTCTGCCCTTCGACCAGATCGGCGTATGTCGATGCAAGCAGTGCCACCGACTCCTGGCTCAGCTTCGTAGCTGCGACTTCCGAAGCGCGCGCCATGAGAAAATCGCCCGCGAGGATCGCCACCGTGTTGCTCCAGTTGGCGTTTACCGACGCCGCGCCCCGTCGGGTGTCGGACTCGTCGATGACGTCGTCGTGGTAGAGCGACCCGACGTGGATCAGCTCGACGGCAACCCCGGCCTCCGCCGGACGATGATCGTTCGCCGGGCCGAATTCCGCAGAAAGAAGAGCAAGCAACGGCCTGAAACGCTTGCCGCCTGCCAGCAGAAGGTGTTGCGCTATCTTCGTCAGATAGGGGTCATCGGTTGTGGAGGCTTCGAGGAGGCGTTCCTCGACACGACTCAATTGCTCCCATATTTGGGGAATACGGACGAGACTTTGGAGGTCTTCCATTAGTGACGATGGTATTACGGAATGAGGGGCTGGGTCTCACCGATAAGGGGTTGTCCGACCTGGTGGTAGAATTGCATATGTCAGGCCTAGGAGAATCGAGTGTTTGAGCGATTCACGGATCGGGCTCGCCGGGTGGTAGTACTCGCCCAGGAAGAGGCTCGGTTACTGAACCACAATTACATCGGGACAGAGCACATCCTTCTCGGCCTGCTCAACGAGGGCGAGGGAATCGCCGCACAGGCCCTCGAGAGCCTCGATATCGACCTTGCCTCGGTTCGCGATGAGGTCGTCAAGATCATCGGGCAGGGACAGCAGTCCCCGTCCGGTCACATACCTTTCACGCCCCGCGCCAAGAAGGTCCTGGAGCTGTCGCTGCGTGAGGCTCTTCAACTCGGACACAACTACATCGGTACCGAGCACATCCTTCTCGGCCTGATACGCGAGGGGGAGGGCGTTGCCGCGCAGGTCCTTCAGCAACTGGGAGCCGAGCTCCAGAAAGTCCGCCAGACTGTCATCCAGCTTCTTTCCGGGCCGGGTGGGAGCGAGGAAAAGCAGCCCAAGTCCGCCGGCGCCGGGGGACGCGAGAGTTCGGGGTCGGGTTCGACGATCCTCGATCAATTCGGCCTCAACCTGACCTCGACGGCGCGTGCAGGCGAACTCGATCCTGTGATCGGGCGCTCGACTGAGATCGAGCGCGTAATGCAGATTCTCTCCCGTCGCACCAAGAACAATCCTGTGCTCATCGGTGAGCCGGGAGTTGGTAAGACCGCCATCGTCGAGGGTCTTGCCCAGAGGATCATCGCCAAGGATGTGCCGGAGAACCTCGAGGGGAAGAACCTCTACACACTCGACCTGGGTGCTCTCGTTGCCGGGTCCCGCTATCGCGGCGATTTCGAGGAGCGGCTCAAGAAGGTTCTGAAAGAGATCAAGAGCCGAGGAGACATCATTCTCTTCATCGACGAGATCCACACCCTTGTCGGTGCGGGTGCCGCCGAAGGAGCCATCGACGCCGCTTCGATCCTCAAGCCGATGTTGGCGAGGGGCGAGCTGCAGACCATCGGTGCCACCACACTCGAGGAGTACCGCAAGTACCTCGAAAAGGACTCGGCTCTCGAGCGACGCTTCCAGCCGGTTCAGGTGGAGGAGCCTTCGCTGACCGACACCATCGACATTCTCATGGGCCTCAAGGACCGCTACGAGGAACACCACTCGGTTCGATTCACCGATCAGGCCATCGTCTCTGCAGCCAATCTCGCCGACCGTTATCTCGCCGACCGGTTCCTTCCGGACAAGGCGATCGACCTCATCGACGAGGCCGGAAGCCGCATGCGTATTCATCGCAAGAGCGATGAGCCGGAGATCACAGAGATCGATCAGAAGCTCGCCGGTGTTCGGAGGGACAAGGGCGAGGCCATCACAGGTGAGAATTACGAGAGAGCTGCAACCCTTCGCGACGAAGAGCGTGTTTTGCTGTCCGATCGTGCTGTCAGGGAAGAGCAGGCGGACGAGGACGGCTGGGTCATCGATGAGGAGGAGATCGCCGAGGTTCTCGCCCAGTGGACCGGCATCCCCGTGCATCGTCTCACCGAGGAGGAGACCGCCCGTCTCGTCCATATGGAGGATGAGCTCCACAAGAGGATCATCGGCCAGCAGGACGCCATCACCGCCGTCTCCAAGGCGATCCGCCGTACCCGCGCCGGCTTGAAGGACCCGCGTCGTCCGTCGGGTTCGTTCATCTTCCTCGGCCCCTCCGGTGTCGGTAAGACCGAGAGCGCCAAGGCTCTCACCGAGTTCCTGTTCGGTCAGGAAGACTCACTGATTCAGCTCGACATGTCGGAGTACATGGAAAAGCACACCGTCAGCCGTCTGGTCGGCTCCCCTCCCGGATATGTCGGTTACGACGAGGGCGGTCAGCTCACCGAGGCCGTGCGCCGCAAGCCGTTCTCAGTAGTTCTCTTCGATGAGATAGAGAAGGCCCACCCCGACGTGTTCAACACGCTGTTGCAGATTCTCGAAGAGGGTCGTCTCACCGATGCGCAGGGACGCAGCGTCGACTTCAAGAACACCGTGATCATCATGACCTCGAACC
>JAYEGJ010000144.1:0-55337 GCA_034658975.1 Actinomycetota bacterium | reverse complement strand
TCTGACCCCGGCCGAGGTGATGGCGATGATCAGCGCCCTTCGTGCCGCCGGCAAGCTGACGCCCGAGGGTCCAATGGCCGAGGAGCACTGCCCGACTGCCGCCTCCTGCTCGCTGTCCTGTCCGGGACCCGACAAGTGTGCCTTGGCCGTCAACTTCACCATCTCGGGTCTCGAGATCCGGAGTTCGCGGACATCGACAACCTGAAAAGCCGGGCCATCAGTTCCCTGTGGGTTACGCGGACCAAGCTTTCCGCACCCGGCGCCGACGGATGACTCTGCTTCCGAAGACTGTCTCAAACCACGGATCCTTCTTCTGCTTTCTTGGGGCTGAACCAATCTCTCTGAGCCATTCTCCGCGGTATTTTGTCTCTGCCTTTAGAAAATCCGGGTTGATCAACATGATGCTCTCCTTCTCGATGTCGTTTCTTGACAGTTCTGAAGGTATGGCGCGAAGACAGATTCCGAATCGGTAGAGATGCCTACTTTGAGAGATAGGAGTACCTATTGGTCCCGAACTCTCTACCTATGCGGTTTCCCCGGCCTCCAAGGCGACCGCCACCGCTTCTCTGCGGCTGTTCACCCCTAGTTTGCTGAGAATCGCCGAGACGTGGTGGTCCACCGTTCGAGTTGAAACAAACAAACGATCCGCTATCTCCCCGTTGGTCAATCCATCACCAAGCAGTTCGAGTACTTCGGTTTGACGAGTGGTCAGGCCGAGCGGTCCCCCATCGGCTGATCCTCGTGAACGACGGGGGACCCCCTTGACACCGTCTGCCTTGAGCTGGTTACGCACCTTGGAGGCGAGAGGGTCGGCACCAAGTCCGTCGAAAATCTCCAGGGCTTCGAGTTGGGCTTCGGTATCCCCGAGTGTCAGCGCCAGGGCCTTCTCATAGGGGATACTCCGTTCGGAGAACCACTCAGCGGACTCCTTCCACTCGCCGTCACCGAGCATTCGGTATGGCTCAGGTGACTCGACGGGAATTCCATCGATTTCACCGTTCAGCCACAACCAGAGTGCCAACTCGCCTACGTACCAGGGTGAGCTGCGCGCCTTCATTTGGTCGAGAAGGTCCTGTAGCTGGCCGGTCGATGGTTCCTCCACGCGACCACCAAGCCAGACAAACTCTGCAACTGCTGCCGCGACACGCCCTTGATGCTGGGGCTCCTTGGTCAGGTTGGCGAGTCTCCATGCTTCCAATACCACCGTCTCCGCGTCCGGATTGCCAGTTCTGGTCAGAAGTTGGGCGAGCACCCTGGTGGCAGTGGTGCGGGCGTTCTCCATCACCACCGGGTCTTGAATCACTTGACGAGCGGCCGATTCTGCGGCTCTCCAATCTCCACTCAGGAGATCGTGATCGATGGCCAGTGACTGTGTGTAAACCACAAAGCTTGTCAGCTGAAGCTGTTCTGCGAGCAGCCGGTTTTCGCGGATCCACTTCTCTGCGGTGGCCAGATCGCGCCATTCCAGCGCCATCGCCGCCGTGTTGGTAAACGCGCGGCCCTGATCATGGATTAGTCCCAATCGTTCACTGATCCGGCCGCTCTCTTCGAGCATCTCCAGCCCTTCCGGATAGCGCATCATTCCGGTGGCGGTGCCGAGACTGTTCAATGCATGGGCCCGGGCGCGACTCTGATCGTCGGCGAGGGCAAAGACCCGCTCGGAGTATTCGACAGTTCCCTCATAGTCCGCGGCGAGCATCGCCAGTCGAGTCAGTTCGGCGTAGGCCTGAGCCAAATCCTCTCCACCGACTGGCTCCAGAACCGAGATAGCCTCGTTGATCCAAGAAACGGCACCGTTCCGGTCATTCCCAATATGGGCCAAGAACCCGGCTGTGAGCATGGACTGTCCCAACTTTCCCGGATCCCCCAGCGTTCGACGAATGGCAACCGCTCGCTCCGACAACGTCACGTCCCCGCCCGATGCCATATATTCCTCCAAAGCCCACTCGTCATAGTGATCCGCGAGCTCTTCTGGTGAGAACCGGTCGAGATAGGGCTCCAGTGCTCTCAAGTCGGAGACGGCTTCGCGATGGCTCCCAAGGGCCGCGGCGACACGGGCAGCTTCGGGGAGCAGACGAACTATCGCCTCGATGTCTCCTGCCTCGCGGGCATGATGGGCACATCGCGAGATGTCCTCACCAAGGGTCTCGCAGGCTCGGAGCACGGCGAGATTCAACTCGCGACGCCGCATCTCGGGAAGATCACCCTCTACTGCAGTCCGGGCCAGCTCGTGCCGAAACGAGACGGCCTCACCCGTCACTTCGAGAATTCCCTGCCGGCCAGCGTCGTTGACGCCCTCTCTCAATGTGGGATCGATTTCATCGAGAAGCTCGAGCTCGACACGGCCAGGCACAACAGATGCCATCTCGACCAGCCGACGTCCTGGTTGTCCAAGACGGTCCACCCGGGATCGCAAAACATCGCGGACTGAGACAGGTACCGCGTTAGGCCCGACTCTCATCAACTCCGACGCGAAGAACGGATTTCCGCCTGTGATCTTCCAGATGATCTCCGCTTGGCCATCATCCCCCACAAGAGTTGTCAATGCCTCGAGGCTGAGTGGCAGCAATGGAAGATTCTCGATTCGACCTTGGGGAAGGTCTCCGATTGCGGCTCTCAGGGGAGCATTGGTCGAGGTCTCGTCGCGGAACGTGAGAATAAGGAGGGCATGGGTCTTGTCGATTCGACGCCCCAGGAACTTGATGATGTCCAGCGTTGCATCGTCCGCCCAATGGACATCCTCGATAATGGCGATGGTCGGTCGCATCGAGCGGGTGAGGAGCTCGAAGAGCGCTCTGAACGCGGCGTAGCGATCGTCCTCCGTCAGCGCTTCATGGAGAGATGGCTCGTCGAATGACATGTCCCAGACCGGTCCCAGAGGTCTTGCAGTGAGGAGATCGTCGCAACCGCCCCGGAGCAAGAAGGCGTTTTCATCCGTTCTGTCTATCAAAGCATCGACCAGTGCGGTCTTACCAATACCTGCTTCTCCGCGAATCAGCGCGACCATACCCTGGCCGTCTGCAGCTCCTTCGACCATGGAATCGAGGAGCGATAGAGCGTCTTCCCTTTCGAGTAATCCCACCGATCACAATCTAGGCGTGGCCACAAACGTTGGCGATGTTCAGGGCGAGGCAGGGATGTCTAGATGCTCAATCGTCGAGACCGGGCCGTCGACGTTTCTTCTTCTTCTCCGAGCGTGCCTTTTTGGCGCTGAGCCGCCGATTGCGCGAGGCGCGAGTGGGTTTGGTGGCCTTGCGATGCTTGGGTTCTCTGAGGGCCTCTTCTATTCGCCCGACCAGCCGCTGTCTCGCCACTTCCCGGTTCCTGGCCTGCGATCGCTGTTCGCCGGCGACGACCTCGACCATTGTTCCCAGCCTCGTCATCAGCTTTGAGCGAACCTCTTTGGGCAGGGACGAGTCGGCGATGTTGAACCTGAGCCGCACCGCCGTCTCGCTGCGGTTGGCGTGCTGGCCGCCGGGACCTCCCGAAGTTTCGAAGCGTTCCTCCAGCTCGGACCCTGGGATCACCCACTGACCGACGACCAGGTCGTCCACTAGACCTCTTCGTAATACTCGGTGCCGAGGTGGGTGATCAGTTCCTCACCCATCATGTTCCTGAGGTTGTTCTTCAGCTTGGTCAACTGGATGAAGAGATCGTTTTCCGGGTAGAGGCCGGGTGCGGTCTGTGGGCTCTTGAAGTAGAAGGACAGCCACTCCTGGATTCCGCTCCTCCCAGCACGGGCCGCCAGGTCCATGAACAGGGCGAGGTCGAGGACGATCGGCGCCGCAAGGATCGAGTCCTTGGCCAGCAGGTCGATCTTGATCTGCATGGGGTAGCCGAGCCACCCGAAGATGTCGAGGTGGTCCCACCCTTCCTTGTCGTCACCCTTGGGCGGGTAGTAGTTGATGCGGACCTTGTGGTACATGTCGCCGTAGAGGTCGGGGTAGACGTCGGGTTGGAGAATGTGCTCCAGGACTCCGAGTTTGGAGACTTCCTTCGACTTGAAGCTGTCCGGGTCGTCGAGAACCTCGCCGTCCCTGTTGCCGAGGATGTTGGTTGAGAACCAGCCGCTGATTCCAAGCATCCGCGCCTTCAAACCGGGGGCGATGATCGTCTTCATCAGGGTTTGGCCCGTCTTGAAATCCTTGCCGGCGATCGGCACGCCTTCCTGGGCGGACAATTCGAGCATGGCCGGGATGTCGACCGTCAGGTTGGGGGCTCCGTTGGCGAAGGGGACACCCATCTTGAGGCAGGCATACGCGTAGATCTGCGAAGGGGTGATGGCAGGGTCGTTGTCCTTCAGGCCTTTCTCGAAGGAGTCCAGATCGAGGTGAACGTCCGTCGGCTCCTCATAGGCCTCCGTGGAACCACACCAAACCGCGACGAGGCGATCGACCTGCTTCTCCCCACGGAAGCGGTCGATGTCCTCCATCAGGATCTCGACAGAGGCCATGTGGTTGCCGGTCTCGTCCTTGACCTGGTCGATGTCGTTGAGGTTCCTCACCCAGCGGGGAGAGAACACGGCCGACATTGGCTGGATTGCACGCAGCTCTTCCCCGATGCCTTCGATATGGCGGGCCTCCAGAACCCCGGCCTTCATGGCAGCCGTGTAGGCGTCGTCGGAGTAGGGATCCCATCCGCCGAACTCGAGGTCGTCCAGCGATGCGAGAGGGACGAAGTCCTTGACGAGTGGGTTGCGTTCGTCGGTTCGCTTGCCGAGCCGAATGTGGGACATCTGGGAGACCGAGCCGACCGGTGCGGCATATCCCTTGCGCGCTGCGAGCACACCTGAGATGAATGTGGTTGAGACAGCGCCCATACCGGGGGTGAGTACGCCGAGCTTGCCGTCGGCGGGAGCTGGCAGGGTTGAATCAGACATTGAGGCCTCCTGGCAACCCACGTTATCGAGATTGGGGGTTCTGCGGTGAATCGGTCTGGTTTAGGCTCGGAAGGTGGACTCCTCACCAGATTCTCTCGGCCCCAGTGTTGACGTGGCTCTGCTTGCCGATGCGGTTCAGGCCGTACGCGGGAAGTTGTTCATCCTCGGTGGTGGTTGGGACACCTTGTGGGTAGCCCGTTTCCCGGCACGCCACCCCAGCCTTGCCATCGGTCTGAGGCTTCGCGTGCCTGTCTCCTGGCACTCCGAGGGGTTGAAGCTCTCGGTCGAACTCCAGGATGTCGATGGGCACGCTCTTCTGCCACGTCCCCTCTCCCACAACATCAAGCTGCCTTCCTCAGCCCAGCATCCGTCGAACGCCAGCGACTTTGGATTGATCCGATCGTTCACGTTCAACAATCTGATGTTCGAGGAGGAAGGGCCCTACTCCTTCGTCATCTCCGTCGATGACGACCCGGTGTCGCGTCTTCGTTTCACCGTTCGGTCTCGGACTACGCGACCAGGTCAGGAGCCCGAATAGAGGGCACCGGTCTCCAGACACGAGTTTGCGTAGGTCAAACGCCTCAATAGCCTTACCCGGTCTGAGGAGCACGATTCCGTTCCGATTGACCACCAGGCCCTCTTGGAGGCTCTTTGTCGTCCAGACTCAACCCACGATTCACCGGCCTCCTGGCAGTAGTGCTCGTTGGCGCCGTCCTTGCCTTGCCGGGTCCGGCTGCGAAGGCACACCACGGCGAGGCCCCACCAGAGATGGCATTCCCTCAGGAGGCCGACAAGACAACGTTTAACAACGACTGGGGTGACGGTCGCTCCGGTGGTCGTCGGCACACGGGAACCGACATGATGGCTTCCGCCAAGATGGTCGAGGTCTACGCCCTCGCCGACGGGGTGGTGACCAAGATCAGTGAAAGAAGCCGCCCCGGACGCTACCTCTATGTCGAGCACGAGGGAGGCTGGACCAGCCTGTATCTCCACCTCAACGACGACAACCCAGGGACCGACGACGGGAAGGCTCCGTGGTCACTGACTCTGGCGCCGGGCATCGAGGTCGGAAGCGAAGTCAAGGCCGGTCAGGTGATCGGTTGGACGGGCGACTCAGGCAATGCCGAAGGCGCGAGCCCGCACACCCACTTCGAACTCCATCTCAATGGTCGGGCGGTCAATCCGTATCCCTATTTGAAGGATGCCTACGACCGCGACCTTGCCGACATGACACGTCGGGAGAAATTGGCCATCTATCAGATGCTGGGGTCGACCCTCATCGATTGAGCGTCGTCCAGCGCGACAATCCTCTCGACCATATTGGGATCGGTTGGATCGACTGTTGCCACCTCTTCGTTTTGGAGAGACGGTGGCTCGTCGGCACTGACCCAGAGAACCCTCCTCACCTTCGACGCGAGAACTGCGCTCGCCCAAGCGTCCAGCACCTGGGCTCGGGTCGATGCGAACGAGCGCTGACGGTCATCTGTGGCAGCTTCGACAATCAGAACTGCCGAGAAGCAGGCGGTGGAGGCAGCTTCGACATGACTCCCGTCGGACACGTCGCCCAGAGCAACCTTGAATCCGCTCGACCTGAGGCTTTCCGCGACCTTGTGGTCGGAGACGAAAGCGCGGATCTCCCGATTGGGTTCTGACAGACCCTCCAGGATCGCCAGACCGGCTTCCGTATCTGCTCCCACGACGATCACAGGCATGGTGAGAAACTTAACCGGCATGGGGAGTTTCCCGATGCGATCGAGTCAGGTACAATCCCACTACCGGGATAGGGTTAATTCGAAAAACATCAAGTCCCGTTGAAGAAATTTCGCATGACTCTCTTGAGGTACGACCGTGGCAACTGTTGATATCGATCTAGGTGGTTACCAACTCGGATGGCACGACGACGTCGAATTGGCCTTCGAGCCCCGCAAGGGGTTGGACGAGGATGTGATCCGCGACATCTCGGCCCTGAAGGGCGAGCCGGAGTGGATGCTCGAGTTCAGACTCAACGCTTATAAGCGATTTGTCTCCAAGCCCATCCCCCAGTGGGGAGGCGGAGGCGCCCTCAACACCATCGACTTCGACGACATCTACTACTACGTCAAGCCCGAAGGTGAGCAGGCCAAGGACTGGGACATGGTTCCCGAGTCCATCAAGGAAACCTACGAGAAGCTGGGAATCCCCGAGGCCGAGAGGAAGTACCTGGCCGGTGTGACCGCTCAGTACGACTCGGAGACCGTTTACCACCGCAACCGTGAGGATCTCGAGAAGCAGGGGATCCTCTTCACCGATATGGACACGGCGCTCCGGGACTATGAGGACATCGTCAAGGAGCACTTCGGGACGATCATCCCGCCCGGAGACAACAAATTCGCCGCCTTGAACTCCTCGGTCTGGTCGGGCGGATCCTTCATCTACGTGCCGCCGGGGGTTCACGTCGAGCAGCCACTCCAGGCCTACTTCCGGATCAACTCGGAGAACATGGGGCAGTTCGAGCGCACGCTGATCATCGTTGATGAGGGTGCCTACGTGCACTATGTCGAGGGTTGCTCCGCTCCGACCTACTCCACGGACTCCCTCCATGCTGCCGTGGTCGAGATCGTGATCAAGGAAGGCGGCCGCTGCCGTTACACGACGATTCAGAACTGGTCAGACAACGTCTTCAACCTCGTTACCAAGCGGGCCGCGGCTTATCGCAACGCCACCATGGAATGGGTCGATGGGAACATAGGTAGTCGCCTCACGATGAAGTACCCGGCCGTCTGGCTCATGGAGCCGGGAGCCCATGGGGAGGTTCTTTCCATCGCCTACGCCGGCGAGGGCCAGCATCAGGATGCAGGGGCCAAGATGGTCCATGTCGCCCCTGATACCACCTCGACCATCGTCTCCAAGTCGATCTCGAACGGCGGGGGCCGTGCCGGCTACAGGGGCCTGGTTCGGGTGGAGCCCGGGGCGGAGAACGCCAAGAGCTTTGTCCGGTGCGACGCCTTGATCCTCGACGAGAACAGCCGCTCGGACACCTATCCCTACATGGAGATCGAGGAGAACGACGCCGAGATCGGCCACGAGGCGACGGTTTCGAAGGTCGGAGAAGACCAACTCTTCTATTTGATGTCGCGCGGGCTCACCGAGGACCAGGCGACTTCGATGGTCGTGGCCGGGTTCATCGAGCCAATCATCAAGGAACTCCCGATGGAGTATGCGGTCGAGATGAACCGCCTCATCGAACTCAACATGGCCGCCGCCGGCGCCGTCGGGTAGACGCCGGCACCGGGTCGTCTACGACTCGATCGTGAGCGTCCCGGTCATCCCGTCCTTTTGCCCGTCTTCTCCCTCGAAAGTGTGGAGCGAGCAGAAGTACTTGTAGTCACCCGGCGGTAAGTCACTCAGATCGACGATGGCCTCGCCACCGGGGCCGAAATAGGTGTAGAGGTCGTACTCCTCCAGAGTGAAGTCATGGGCAAAGGCATCGCTGTTCGTTATCAGGAGACGGTCGCCTTGTTGGATCGACGAGCTGGATGGGTTGAACTCGAAGTCGGACATCTCGAGAGCGATCGCCCCGGCAGCCTCTTCCTCGCTGACGCTGGTTCTCGTGAAGAAGAAGCCGACGATCGAAACCACGGCTGCGATGCCGATTAACCCAAGTGTCCCTGTACGCAATCGAGTCTCGCGCTTTGTGGGCCCGGGTGTCCCTCTCCTTCCCGCCACCAGGGCCATGATCCCGCCGATCAGGGCAAGTAGGAATCCCAGGAGGAAGATGAGACCAATGATGAATTCGAGTGGGCTGAACGGCTGGAACACCCCGAAGGCCAGGAAGAAGGCACTCATCCCCGCACCGAACGTGGCCACGATGCCGAGTATTCGAGCCCAAGTCTTGTCGTAACGCCATACGACAAACGTCACGGCCAGCGCTACCACCGTTATGACCTCGAACATGGCGACATCCTCCGTGCCGAACAGGATCAAAGTCAGGATCACCACCACGAGTAACGCCGCCGTGATCAGGGCCAGGCCGAAAACCTGGGTCGTCGAATGAGCTGTTCGCTCCCTCTCCGCCATTTCTTACCTCCAGTCGATTGATACAGAGGTTGCCAATGGGCCGTTACGAAAACGTAACGACGGCGAAGTTGCGCGGTTATTCGTCTTTCCGGAGCCATACGGCGGAGGCCGCAGGCTGGAGATGCTCATCGACCGTTTCCGCCCACACGTCGGCCAGCTCTTCGACGGTGAGGGATTCCTGGAGTTTGGTGGCGAACTGGTCGGACACCAGTTGTGCCTGATAGTTGGACCGGTTGAAGCGCTTGTCGACTGCGCTCTGTACCCGTCTTCTGAGCGGATTGAAAAGGGCGGCGACGGCAAGGGTGGAGCCGGCGACGAGGAGAGGTGAGTCGCCTAGACCGAGTGCTGCGGGGATCCAGGTGACGCCGGCGGCGAAGACCAGTGCCAGTAGCCCGACCACGACGGCGTAGGTGACGGTGCGGGAGATGATCCGGTCGATCTCGAACAGCTTGTACCGGGTGATGGCGATGAAGACTCCGACCGGGATCAACGCGACTGCTGAAAGGAAGATCGCGCCGCCCACGGCGGCGTTGTCTTCTCCGACGCTTGCTGTAACGAGGATGAAAGAGAGGACGGAGAGGAAGGCGGCGAAGATCACCCATTTGGTCTGAGTCCTGACAAGGTCCGACGACACGCGGTACCGCATAGCGATTGCGGCGATGCTCCCGAAGGCGACTGCGAAGAGTGCCCCGAACCAGATGCTCATCGCTCCGTCGAAGACAAGGGCGGGGATGAACCCGATCGGGTTCTCGATCGCCCAGTCGTAGAAGGCGGGCCCGATCGGGTCAGTAAACGGATACAGGAGGAGGATCGGCACGACCGTCCAGCCGACCCACCCAGCCCAACTCCATCTCCGGCTGAGGAACCGGCCGGTAGGAAACACGAAGAGGAGTAGGAACAGGGGATAGAAGATCGCAGGCGTGGTCGTCTGAGATGCGAACACCGCCAGGTAATCCCAGACAGAAGGCGAAGTCGGGGGACCGGCCCTGAGGGTCGGGTCGATGGCGACCGCGAGGAGTATCCCGGCGCCCAGGACGTAGAAGACCCATGGGATCGGGTTTCCTGGCTGTCTTGTGCCGATGAGAGCCCCGAGCGCAGCAATCAGGACTGGCATAACGACGACAACAAGGCCGAGCACGACATTCGGCGTTCCCGCGCCCGGGACGGCATCAAACGTCCCCAAGTCCGGGTCGAGCCCGGAGACGATGATTGCGACCGCGGCCAACGCCATGAGCCCGGTCCAGATCCAGGGAAACGCTGTCTTGAGCGACCTCATGCCTTCCAGTCTCGCGTATGGGGCGTTACGAGAACGTGACGAAGGTCAGGCCCGGAGTGCCTCCGTGGGGCTGAGTCGGGCCGCCCGCAGGGCCGGATAGAGGCCGGCGATGGCTCCGATCGCCAGAGCAGCAACGATTCCGCCGACGATCGCCACTACCGGGACCAGGGTGTCCCAGCCTTGATACGACGCCCATGCGGCCGTCACCAACGCCCCGAGCAGCACCCCCGCCAACCCTCCGGCTCCGGCGAGAAGCATCGATTCGCCAAGGAATTGGTAGGTGATGTGGCGCCGGGTGGCCCCCAAGGCGCGTCGCAAACCGATTTCCGAACGCCGTTCGAGGACGCTGATGACCATCACGTTGGCGATGCCGACGCCCCCGACGAGAAGGGCCACCGCCCCCAAGCCGAGGAATAGGCCCGTCAGGGTGTCGTCGGCAGCCTCCTGGGCTTCCAACGTGTCTGTTGGTCGCGTGACGTTCACCTGGTCGGGGAACTCCGGATTGACCGTCGCCGGAAGCACGTTGGCCACGGCCACGACGTCCTCGGGTTGGGCGCGCACGTAGATGGTGGATGGCGGGTTCTCACTGTCCAACAGGGACCCGGCGACCGCCTCTCCGATCAAGACCGATCTATCGAGATTCGGGTGGAGGTCGAGGGTGTCCAGGATTCCGACAACCGTGAACCATTCGTTGCCGACCCAGATCATCGGGGACCCCTCGAGCGAGTCGATTCCAAGCCTGTCTGCGGTCACAGCACCGAGGACAACCGTGGGGAACTCGGATGTCGCCTCATCGAGGAAGACGCCCTCGGCGACGGTCCCTCCGATTGTGTCGAGGAGGTTGAGGGCCGTCGCCATGACGGCTATTCCTCCGGTCTGAGCCTCAGGAATCAGGTCTGTCCTGTAGGCGTTGGCCGCGACGTCGACGACGTATGCCGTCGATTCCACCGGACCGATCCGGCCCACCATGTCCACTGATTCCTCGGGAAGCACCGCCTCGCCTCTCCCGATGCCGGCACCGGCCGTCACCGTGAGGAGGTTGGTGCCGAGTCGTTCCAACTGTGACAGGAGTTCAGACTTCGATGACTCGCTCAGCCCGAGCACGGCGACCATGGCCCCGATTCCGATCATGATGCCGAGCGCCGACAGCGCTGCCCGCAGCGGCCTTGTCCTGGCTCCAACGGTTGCCGTCCTGGCAAGATCCGAGGGGTGGAGCTCGCTCTGAAGCTGACCGTTGGCCATCAGATCAGTTCCTTTGTCTGATCGGAGACGACCAGACCGTCGTTGAGATGGATCTCCCTCGGCATGTCGGCGGCGATGTCGAGGTCGTGGGTGACGACGACGATGGTGGCGCCGTCCCGGTTGAGGTCGTGAAGCAAATCCACGATGCCGGCGGATGTCTTGGAATCGAGGTTTCCGGTGGGCTCGTCGGCGAGGATGATCGTTGGACCTCCGAGGATCGCCCGGGCTATCGCCACACGTTGGCCCTCCCCACCCGAGAGCTGAGTCGTCACATGATCCAGCCGATGACTCAGGCCGACCCTGTCGAGAGCGCTCAGAGCCAGATCCCGCCGTTCGTCGAGCCCCATACCGGTGTAGAGAAGACCGTCCGCGACGTTGTCCAGGGCCGAGTACCCGGTGAGAAGATGAAACGCCTGGAAGACGAAACCGATGTGCTTGGCGCGTAAGCCGGACAACTCGGCGTCGGAGAGATCGGAAACGCGATACCCGGCGACGGAGACTTCACCGCTCGTGGGACGATCGAGAGTCCCCATCACGTGGAGCATGGTCGACTTCCCCGAGCCGGATGGCCCGACGACTGCGACCAGTTCGCCCTGGTCCACATCCAAGGTAACTCCGGCCAGTGCCCGGACCGGTGGGGTCAAGGGGTATTCCTTGACCGTGTCGACCAGTGAGAGAACTGTGCTCATGGCACGACGACAATGTCGCCGACCTGCACGTTCCCGGTGATCTCGACCCAGCCGTCGGCGAAGAAGCCGGGGTCGACGGCCACGAGTTTCGTTCCGGCACCGTCGACGATCTCGACGGCGTAACCGCCCTCGGCGAGGGCGAGGAGGGCCGAGACCGGCACAGCAAGGACGTCTTCGACCGCCTCGGAAACTGCTCTCACGTCAACTGGGGCTTCATCGAGCCCTTCGGCCACGGATGGGTCGTCCAACTCGATCTCAACGTCGAATGTGGCCGGACTTCCCGGACCGCCGTCGGTGGCAACACTCGAGACAAAGGTCACGGTGCCGCCAGTCTCGGAGCGATCGGGCATGACGATCACAACGGAGGAGCCCACGCTGAGGAGGTCCTGATCCTCCGCGGGAAGATCGAGTCGCACGATGGTCTCCAGGTCCGCCGCACTGATCACCGGGCTGGAAGCGTTGACCGCAGTACCCACGTCGGCGAAGACCTCGGCCGTGCGAAGGTCTCCCGAGTTGAACACCACAGACCCCACGACGAGCAGACCGTCCCGCCCATGGCCTCCATCGTCGGTCCAGGCCGACACGGCGAGGGCTGTGTCGATGTCATAGGTCCCGTCGACGGATCCAGGGTTGTACCCGAGGTCGGCGAGTGCCTCTTCGAGTTGCAGGACATCAGAGCCCGACAGGAGAGTTCCTCCGGTGGCCTGCATGACCGGAGTGCTCGAGTTGACACTCGAACCGACGACCGCCTGATGGGAGACGATTTGGGCCGGGACCGGAGCGAAGATGACCTCACCAACCGAGATTCGTCCGGTCTCGTCGATCCCGAGGTCCTCTTGCCACCTCTCAACCATGTTCTCGGTCACCGAAGTGAAATCCTCATCGACCGTGACCGTTTCATCGGAGTCGTATCCGAGAGCAACGAGTGCCTGCTCGAGTTGGAGCACATCCTCACCTTCGACTCCTTCACGGAGAGTCCGGTACATCGGGAGGTCACCCTCGAGCAGGACGATCGGAGAGTTATCGACCCGAGCGATTACGTCGCCACTCTCCAGAATCGTTCCGACGTCTGGCAGCCAGGTCAGTACGCCATTGACACCTGCCGGCAATGTGATCGTGTCCTCACCCAGTTGGAAGCTGCGGTAGGCGGGAACGTCGCCATCCATCAGAAGAACCGGCGTGTCATCAATCGCGAACAGGGCTCCACCGGAACTGATCACCGTTCCTGCCTCCGGGACCCAGGTCACGGTACCGGTGATACCGGCCGTCAACTGCCCTGCCACGGGCCGGCCGAGCGTTGCGTCATATGTCGTCTCGTCGGCGAGATCCCGGATCGAGACCTCGGCCGTGTTCGGTTCATTGTCGCTCGAAGCCACCTCTTCGCCGTCTCCGAGAGTCGCAGCAGCGAAGACGGCTGCTGCGGCGAGCAGAACGAGAAGGCCACCCCACAGCCACCATTTCCGACCTCGTGCAGTCTTCCCGGCAGGGACGTTCTGTGATTTGGTACTCGCACTTTCCACGGCGGGTCCTGTCTTTGGAGAGTCGATCTTTGTCATGTTGATAGCTCCTGACCTGTCATCAGCCGCCGTCGCCGCCACCGAGGCGACCAGGAGCGAAGCTGCCCTCAAAGATGCTCCGACACTCGTCGGCCGCTTCTTGGAAGGCTGGGTCATCCAGGTCGAAGTTGCCGAACAAACCGCCACCCTGACCGGGGCCAAACCCGCCGGAGAAGTCCGGGTCGGGCATGTCAATGCCCTGCTCTCTCATGCATTCGGCGAACTCGAGGAAATTGTCCTGGAATTCGCTCTCGTCGATATTCCGGAACGTGTCCTGGATCACTCCCTCCACGATGTCGCCGCACTCTTCGAATGCGGCCAGCAAGGTGTCGCGATCGGCGTTCAATTGGCCGGGCCCGCCCCCACCCCCAAACAGCCGGAAGTTGCCATTGGCGTCGACGTCCGGATCGGGGTAGTCGGGGATGCCGCTATCTCTCATGCATGCGGCGAACTCGAGCACGGCCGCCTCGGCGTCGATCTCTTCTTGTTCGTTCGAGATCTCGGTCGTGTCGGTCGAAGTATCGAGGGTTGCGATCTCACCGTCGGATGCGGAGCCGCATGCGGCGACCACGAGTGCAAGGGCGGCAACGATGGCAAATCGTTTCATTGATTCAATCCTGGGTATGGGCAGATGCCTCCATTATCGGAAGAAAGTGAAAGCTATTTGTAAAGAGCCCATGGAGGATTGTGAAGATGGGTCTGGCTCAACGGCCTGTCGCGGAGAAGTGGTGGTAGTCCTTCAATGAGCGCCAATCGCCTCCCCACCCCCAGCCAATTGCCTGGAAGGCGGTGACCACCACGTCGCCCCCGTTGATCATTCCTGTTTCGTCCAGTCCCCGGTCGACGTACCTCTCCGAGCCGGCCGGCCAGATGGCGTCGGCGGTGACGAATGGGTTCAGGTGGGGATTGAGGTCGATCGCCCGTCCGTATGCGTGCTCGGACCAACGGTCGGTGCCTTCCACTACGCGGCAGTTGAAGCCTGAGGTGTTGGAATATTCGGCCTCGTCCTCTGCGTCCACGGGAAGACTGCCAATTGGAACCATGCTCTCGATCGGATAGCCCGCTTCGAACAACGCCTGGAATACCTCCAGCATCTCGTTGGATGAGTCCTTGTGGACGATCAGCTCGCCGGTTTGGGCAGCTCCGTCGAAATCCAGATGGGTCAACGTGATCAGACGGAGATCACCAGGCTCCACCGGGCAACCCTCTCGCCACGAGTGGCCCAACCGAGCAGAATCCACGTTCTCGATTGCTCCGTGGAACATTGGGAGTGTTGTGGTCGTGGTTGATGTCGACGTCGTACTCGAGGGGATCGTTGGGGCTTCCTCGGCAAGCGTGGTCGATACCGATTCGACCGACTCGGGCCGGGCTTGCACATTGTCGCCCGGCTGAGTCGAGGTGTCAGAACAGGCAGATGCGACAAGACCCGCGATCAGGAAGGTCAGGCCGAGACGGCTACGTATTGGAGGTGCCGACCACAAATCCGAGAAGGAGGCCACCGGCGGCTCCCCACACCACCGAGAAGTCGTCGCCGACTCCATAGATGGGTGGCGCTCCGGCGATGCGGAGGATTGCCGCGGCCGAGATGCCGCCAATGATTCCCATCAGGATTGCGCCAAAGAGGTTGTCGGCTCCGGCGAAGAAGCCGCCGATCAGGCCGGCAATGGCGCCCGCGCCGCCGACGATGGCGAGGGCCTCGAGTGTTGAAGGGTCCAAGAATTCTCTCCGGGGGTTATCTGGTGGTTCTAAGGGATTATCGGCCAACTATCAAGCGGAGTGATGGACGTTACGACCAACTCTCCATCTCCGACTCCCTCTATCGGCCAAAGGTTGCCAAATCCGTAGGCCGGAAAGCCATACTTGCGCGGGACTGCCGGGAATCGGCGTTTATTTGCTCATTAACTCAGGTCGCCTAGTTTCGGAGGGTTGTGCGTTTACTTGTAGTCGAAGACGAGCCGGATCTTGCCGACGTCATAGCCCGCGGGCTCCGACGTGACGGCCATGCCGTGGACATCGCAATGACCGCCCTCGACGCGGACATCAAGCTGCGGAGTTCTGGGTACGACCTCGCCGTGTTGGACTGGAATCTGCCCGATGGCTCGGGGCTCGATCTTTGCCGTGCACTGGTGGCGGGCGACCTGCCGACGTTGGAGGGAGACCGGCCGCGGATCCTCATGCTCACAGCCCGCGACGACGTAGAGGACAGGGTTGCCGGGCTCGATTCGGGCGCCGATGACTACCTGGTCAAGCCATTCTCCTTCGACGAATTGTCGGCGCGGGTGCGGGCCCTTCTCCGCCGTGATTCGGACGCCAGCCCGGTTTTGTCTGTCGGCCCTCTCCGGCTCGACCCCGCACGCTTCGAAGCCACCCGGGACCAGGCGGCTCTCGAACTAACGGCCAAGGAGTTCGCCCTCCTGAACTACTTCATGGCGAACCCGGGCTTGGTCATGAGCCAGGACCATCTCCTGGAGCACGTTTGGGATGAGATGACGGACCCGTTCACCAACGTCGTTCGCGTCACGGTCTCCAACCTCCGGAAGAAACTCGGTGAGCCGCCACTCATCACCACGATCCCGGGCCGGGGTTATCGGCTGGACGAATGACGGTGAGTTTCCAGTCGATTCGATTTCGGCTTTCAGTGCAGTACTCGGCCGTGGTGTTCGGGCTCGGTGGCGGCCTGCTCGGGCTCGTCTATTGGTTACTGCAACGCGATCTGCAGTCCCAGACGATGATGGCCCATATCCGGACGGGCCAGCGGATTGTGCTCGATAGCGGTGAGTTGGTGGTGATGCCCGAGTTCCGCGAGGTCGAGGTCCGGGCGATCGAGTCGATCTACAAAGAGGTCGTGCTCAACGAGGTAGCCCAGTTCACCCTGATCGCTCTCATCGCTCTTTTTCTCCTCAGCATCATTGTCGGTTGGGTCATGTCGGGACGTGTCCTCAAGCCGGTCGAGGAGATCACCAATGTCGCCAGGGAGATCCAGGCGTCGGATCTAAGCCGTCGAATCGGTCTCGACGGTCCGGATGATGAGCTGACCCGCCTGGCCGACACCTTCGACAGCATGCTGGAGCGTCTCGACTCGGCGTTCACGGCCCAGAGGCAGTTTCTCGCAGACACCAGTCACGATCTGAGAACACCGCTCACTGTGATCCGGTCCAATGTCGAATTGGTTGCCGCCGACGACGGAGCCTCTCTCGACGACTGGTCCAAGGCGGGCGGGATCATCAAGAGGAATGCCGAGAAGATGTCGGCGATGATCGACGGGCTGTTGGCGGCGGCACGGTTGCAGACCGGGCGTGCCAGGGCTGTGGCAGTCGATCTTGCTGCTCTTGTGAAGGCCAACGCCTCCGAGATCGAGCCGTTCGCCGCCGAGAAGGGTCTCGACGTTCAGGTTTCGGTTTCACCAACGACGGTGAGCGGTGTCGAGGTGTCGCTCGACCGGGCCCTTTCGAATCTGGTCGACAACGCCTATCGAGCGGCACCCGATGGATCGGTCATTCTTCTCGGAGCAGGGGTCGCGGCCGGATGGGCCTGGTTGGGTGTTCAGGATTCCGGTCCCGGCCTGCCTGAGAATGACGACAACAGGGTCGGCCTCGGTTTGTCGATAGTGACCCAGATTGCCGAGGCCCACGGCGGAACCTTGTCGTCGTTTGCAGGTAGGGACGGCATTGGGACGACCATGGTCATCTGGCTTCCTCTCGAGGAGGGCGCAGGGGATCATCCGGACACGTCGCCCTTTACGAATCTTTAACGGAAGGTTTAGGGGCTTCTTATTGGTTGACACCTACGGTGGCCATTGCCAGGTAGCCACATGAGCGAAGAGATGACAGGACACGAAAACAAGAAAAAGCGAGGCGGTCTCTTCTTTGGGCTCGCCTATTTCGCCGGCGTTGCAGTGCTCGTGGCTGCCATCTACTGGCTTTCGCCTCCCGGAAACGACCCCGGTGCTAACGAGATTGCGGCACCCGCAGCTACGACCACCACCACCGTGGCGAATGTTGAAGTCGAGGCACCGTCGTTCATCTCCGGTGAGGAGCCGATCGCCGACGCCGCCGAAGTCATCCTCCCTTCGGTGGTCCATATCCAGACTTCGACGGGTATCGGTTCCGGGGTCATCTACGACTCGACAGGGCTGATAATGACGGCCGCCCATGTCGTCGAAGGCGATGAGAGCGTGACAATTCGTCTCCCCAACGGTGAGATCGTCGAGGGCTCGGTTGTGGGGCTCAACACCGAGGTGGACATCGCCGTCGTCCAGGTCGATAGAACAGGCCTGGAAGCTGCGGAGTTCAACCAGGCAGAGGCCCGCGTGGGTCAGTTGGCGGTGGCCATCGGCAGCCCATGGAATCTCGATTCGACAGTTACCGCCGGGATCGTTTCGGCCATCAACCAGACCAACTGCTCATCCGAGACCGAGGCCTGCATCTCGATGGTCCAGACCGATGCTGCGATCAATCCTGGTAATTCTGGTGGCCCTCTCGTCGATCGCAACGGGCAGGTCATCGGGATCAACGTTTCCATCTTCACGACGTCCGGTGAGAACGCCGGCGTCGGATTCGCCGTGCCCGCCGACACGGCCATGACCTATGCCGCCGCCATCGTCTCCGGCGAAGCCATTGAGACGGCCTTCCTGGGCATCAGCGGCGAAGCAGCCGTCCAAGGTCAAGCGGGCGCTCTCATCATCGAGGTCTTCCCGGATACGGCGGCGTCAGAGGCCGGAATCGAAACCGGTGACGTGATTGTGTCGATCGGCGGTGTCGAGGTACTCGGAATCGGGGACCTGTCTGCTCAGATCCGAACCTTCCAACCGGGAGAGACGGTCGAACTAGACCTGATCCGCGACGGCGAGGATCTCACGATGAGCGTGACTTTCGGGACGAGGCCGGCCGACCTCAACTAGGTCGCGGGCCGTGCTGGCGAAAGCGGCGTTCCCATAGGTAAAGAGGTGGCTCGACACTAATGAGCGCCGACGGCGGGGCGTATAGTCGTCGTGTCTCGGCGGAGAGAGGTCAATGGACATCGGTGTTTTGGGAATAGTGCTGGGAACGGCGCTGGCCGTGGGGATTATCACCTTTTGGATCGGAAGACGGTCGGTCCGGGCCGTCGCCAACGTGCAGGCTGGCCAATCGCGTCGGCTCGAGGAATACGACTTCTACCCATTCGTCATCAACGAGAACGGACATGTGGAATTCGACGCCGAGGGCTTCAACCACGCGGTCGAGCATTTCCTTGAAGAACGGAATGATCCGGCAGCCCGCGAGTTGGTGGTTATCGGCGAACAGAATCTTGTTCGTGACACGTTCTCGAGTGGAGAACTGGAGAGCTACAAGAGGCTCTACTCGATGTACGACGGTGACGCGATCGTGTCGGACAATGACGCCTATCTGGAGAACTACCGGCGTCTCGTGAGCCAGATCGGCAGGTCGTTCCCCAACACCGGTATCGAAGTCCTTCTTCATAATCTCGTCAATCCGGCTCGATCGCTCGTCGCCATTGAGAACGGTGAGGTCACTGGCCGGTCGGTCGGAAGCGGAGCGACCAATCTCGTTCTGGATCTGAAGACGCGTCGGCAGCGAGGCGAGGACAAGGTCAACTACGAGCTCAACATCGGATCGAGGCAATTCAAGTGCACCACCGTTCCGATCTTCCGTCCTGAGTACGGGCTGGTGGGTGCGCTTTGCATCAACATCGACACTCACTTCATTAGAGACGCCGCCGCCTCTGATGAGCGGCGGTTGAACGCTTTCATCGACAACCTTCTGAAAACCGAATTCGAGCTTGATGAGAACATCCTGTCCAAGGACGAGTACCGAAGCGCGACGCGGGGAAAGCGTCACTTTCTCGACGAGGCCATTCGGTCAACTGGCTCTCACATGCAGGAGCGCAAACTCGCCGCGATCTTCTTCTCTGACATCGTCGGGTTCACCTCGTTGATGGGTAACGACGAGGCGGCCACTCTTGAAATCATCGAAGCCAATGAAGAGATCCACCTCAAGGCCTTCTCCGCTCACGGCGGCCGGCTGCTCAAGAGGCTGGGCGACGGCTTGTTGGCCAGTTTCGACTCTGCCTCTGGTGCTGTCGCCGGCGCTCGGGACGTTCAGCGAGCTGTGGCCAAAGACGACCGTTTCGATGTCCGCGTTGGTATCCATCTTGGAGAGGTAGTCGAAGCCGACGGCGACGTCCATGGCGACGGCGTGAATATCGCGTCACGTATTCAAAGCGAAGTCGAGTCGGGTCAGATCGGCATTTCCGAGGTCGTATGCACCAATGTGAGGAACAAGCCGGGTCTATCGATGTCCGCTCTTGGTGAGAGAACTCTCAAGAATGTCGCGCAGCCCATGAATCTCTACACGGTTGACACCTAGCTCCAAGGCTGTCACCGCTCGATGCCCTCGTGCCGGCCACTAAGGTTGGCGTTGCCTGTCACTACCGACGGGTGCTCGGAGGCCAGCGAATCCGGTTAGATCCCGGAACTGTCCCGCAACTGTCAAGCCCCTAACGGGGACGAGTCAGGTCGCCTGTCCTCTGGGTCACGAGAAAGTCTCGGATGAAGACGGAATTGTGGGTTCACCCACCACCTCTTCATCCTCCAGCCGGAGGATGTTTCTGTATGAGAAAGACCGCGATAACAGCGGCATTGCTGATCGCCGTTGCCGCCTGTAGCTCGTCGAATGCGGCGAGTTCGACCACCGAGTCGCAAGCGACGACCACTACCGGTATCGAAGTCACGACCACCACGATGGCAGCCACCACGACCACCGAATCCTCGGGATTCCCGGTCGACGTTGACGCCGACAACGGCACGATCACGATCGACGCACGGCCGGAGGCCATCATTTCGCTGTCGTCGACCGCTACCGAGATGCTCTTCGCCATCGGCGCCGGTCCCCAGGTGATCGCCGTGGATGATCAGTCGAACTACCCGACCGAAGCTCCTATGACCGACCTGTCCGGCTTCACCCCAAACCTGGAGGCGATTCTGTCATTGGCCCCGGACCTCGTCGTCATCACCTTCGACCCGGGTGACCTGATCGCCGGGCTCGAGACAGCGGGAGTCCCGGTGCTGAGCTACGGCGGTGCCTTCACGATCGACGACGTCTACAGGCAGATAGATGCTCTTGGAGTGGCAACGGGCAACAGCGATCGGGCGGCTGACGCGAACGACGCGATCCAACACGAACTCGCTGACGTGGTGGCGGGCTCTGTCGGCTCCGGTGAGGGTGTCACCTACTACCACGAGATCGACTCGACCCTCTACACCGCGACCTCGTCGACCTTTTTCGGGGAGATCTACGGTCTGTTCGGGCTGGTCAATGTCGCCGACCCGGCCGACGCCGTCGGCGCCGCCTTTGGCTATCCGCAACTGTCAGCGGAGTTCGTCGTGGCCGCCGATCCCGACATCATCTTTCTCTCCAACGTCCTGTACGGGGAGACGGCCGAGACAGTCTCGGAGCGCTCCGGATGGGGCGTCATGAGCGCGATCCAGGAAGGCAACATCGTCGAACTCGACTCCGATGTGGCTTCGCGTTGGGGTCCGCGGATCGTCGACTTCGCACAATCGATCGCAGACGCCCTGAACGCCTACCAGGGAGGCTGATCGTTCCCGACACGTCGAACCATGCCCGTCCGGCCAGGCTGAGCGCTCTAGCGCTTTCCATCGCCATTGTGGTGATGCTGGCTGTTGGGCTCCTCGGAGTCCTGGTGGGCGCTGCCGGCCTCGGCGTGGGGGATGTCTTTCTTGCTCTTGTAGACGGTCTGCCTCTCGTCGAGGTCGAGCACGGGCTCAGCGACGTCGAGTTGTCGGTCCTCTACGACATACGTCTTCCCAGAGTCGTGCTCGGTGCGATCGTGGGGGCGGTTCTCGCCGCTGCCGGAGCGGCATATCAGGGGGTGTTCAGAAACCCCCTTGCAGACCCGTACCTGCTCGGTATCGCCGCCGGAGCAGGTCTTGGAGCGACGATCTCCTTCGCTGTGCTCGGTGACAGTGGGTTCGTCTCGCTGTTCGCATTCGCCGGAGGGCTCGCCTCTGTGGCACTGACCTATGCGCTGGGGAGGTCGGTCGGCGGGCGAAGCGCCACCTCCTTGATTCTCGCCGGAGTGGCCGTCGCCTCTTTCGCTACGGCCGTGCAGACCTTCCTCTTGCAGCGGAACGTCGAGACGCTTCGGGAGGTCTACGCCTGGATACTCGGCCGGCTCACCACCGTTGGCTGGGGAGAGGTCGTCACGCTTCTTCCTTATGCACTTATTTCCCTCACCGCCCTGGTGGCGGCGAGGCGTCTTCTCGACGTGCTCAGTCTTGGCGATGACGAGGCTGCGGCGCTTGGCGTGAGCGTTGGGAGGGTGAGGACGATGGTTGTCATTGCGGCGACCCTGGCCACCGCGGCTGCGGTGTCGGTCAGCGGGCTGATCGGCTTTGTCGGCATCATCGTGCCGCACACGGTCAGGCTGCTCTTCGGATGGAGCTACCGGGTGATCGTTCCTCTCTCTATCTTCTTCGGAGCGGCTTTTCTGATGACTGCGGATATTGCCGCCCGGACGGTGGTGGCTCCGGCAGAGCTTCCAATCGGAGTTGTCACAGCGTTTCTCGGGGCACCGTTCTTCGTTCTCGTGCTCCGCACGATGAGAGGCGCCGGATGATCAGATGGGATTCCGTCGAAGTCGTGTTTGGCTCCTCCCGCGTGCTCGGGCCTGTCAGTCTCGACGTCGAAGGCGGTGAATGGGTTGGGCTGATCGGTCCGAACGGTGCCGGCAAGTCGACGATGCTGCGTGCCGCCCTCGGCCTCGTCGGCCACGAGGGAACCATTTCCTTCACCAACGGACAGCGGCGGTCCGGGCTCGACGCTGCATGGATGCCCCAGCGTCCGCGTCTGCCCGACGACATGGGGGTTACCGACTACGTGATGCTCGGGCGGACCCCCCACATCGGGTATCTCGGCGGCGAGTCCCAGCACGACATCGAAACCGTCGACAGAGCATTGGAGAGACTCGACCTGGGGAAGCTGGCTCGACGCCCGATGTCGACGCTGTCGGGGGGTGAGTCCCAACGCGCAGTACTGGCGCGTGCGCTCGCCCAGGAGTCCCATGTTCTCCTTCTCGATGAGCCGACGGCGAGCCTCGACCTCGGTCATGCGATAGAAGTTCTCGAGGTGGTCGATCAACTGAGACGAAGCGAGGGACTCACCGTCGTCACCGCCGTTCACGACCTGACGCTGGCAGGACGCTTCGCCGACCGGCTGGTCCTCCTCGCCGATGGCGTCGTCCAGGCCGATGGGACTGCGGCCGAGGTGATAACCGAAGCCAACCTCGAGGCCCATTACGGCGCCGGGGTTAGGGTCGTCCACGATGAAGACGGGCCCGCAGTAATCCCCACGAGGCGTCCCAATGGCTGATCCCCAAACACCACCCAGCGAAGCCCCGGAGACGGGATCTGTTCGTGCGTCCTCGCTGATCCTGGTCAACACCGGCGACGGAAAGGGAAAGTCGACGGCCGCCTTCGGCACGGCCATTCGGGCCGTTGCCCGAGGCTGGAAGGTGGGAGTGATTCAGTTCCTCAAGTCCGGCGATTGGAGCGTCGGTGAAGAGAAGATCGGACGGCAGCTCGGGATCGATTGGTGGGTCCTTGGCGATGGCTTCACCTGGGACTCGGAGGACCTCGATGAGTCGCAGGCGATCGCCGAGGCGGCCTGGGCCACGGCTCGTGACCGAATCGAGAGCGGCGACTACGACCTGATCATCCTCGACGAGGTCACCTACCCGATCAACTGGGGATGGATCGGCATCGATGTAGTGCTGGCTGCCATTGAAGAGCGTCCCGCCGGGGTCAATCTGATCTTCACCGGGCGTGACGCCCCACAGCCCCTGATCGATGCAGCCGACACGGTGACGGAGATGAAGAACGTGAAGCACGCCTTCGATAAGGGTGTGATGGCCCGTCGGGGAATCGACTACTGAGGGCGCCAGGGTGGCCAGCGATGGATGCCCAGCTCCCCGTGCTTCCGCCATTCACCCTTGTCGAGTCGCGTCCGCCCTTTGTTCTCGCCGAAGCCGGTGACGAGCTTCCGCTTGGTCAGCTCCTCTGAGTAGCGGCCTTCGACCGCGGCCTCCACAACCCGCCTCATGTCCTCGATGACATGGAGCGGGTCATCGCCGCAGGCGTCGCATCCGCAGACCGGGTACCCCCGGCGCTCCCAATCTCCGAACTGGACGAATACTCCCGGGAAGTCGGCTCTCGGGTGACCACATATCGACCCATGAGCTCGCCGACCAGGTCGTGGGCCGCATCGACCACGAGTTGAAAGCGCTCCGGGTTGGTGACCCTTCCGTATGCATCCGGATCCGGTGAGCCGTCGTTGAAGCCCATTGCGCTCTCAGGTTACGACGTCGACCTATGAGATATTTCAGGATTTCTTTGGGATTTGGGCACGAACACTCTGAATCTGTCATAGGGGGAACGTATGTTCGATCATATGGAGAGGGAGAGACTTTCGATTGATGGGCGTGAGCAGCGGTTGATGGCCGATGAGCGGCTGATTGGCCGGTTGCGGGCCCGTCAGATGTGTGATCTTGCCGCATTGGACGAGGCGCAGATCGCTACTGCTGATGGCGCCCGGTCCCTGTCTGAGTGGACGGCGTCTCGGCTTGATGTTGGTTTGGGCACGGCGAGGAGTCTGGTCAGGACGATGCGTCGGATTCAGGACCGTCCCGACCTCGAAGCCGACCTGGCTACCGGTGAGGTCTCTTTCGACCGGGTTGAGGCTCTCTCCAGAATTCCCGAAGATGTCGGCCACATGCTTCATGCCGACGTTGCTGGGGTTCATCGTGAGGCGGCGAAACAGGCCCGGATCACCGGCGAAGCCGAGTACCGCACGTCTGGGGACCAGTTTCTTGTGATGCAGCCGACCCTGGATGAGTCCTGGTGGAAGGTCTGGGGCGGCTTCGACGGTGCCACCGGAGCATTGGTGGACAAGACCCTCACCGAAAAGGCCGACTCTTTGCCGGAGCTGCCGGACGGGTCCAAGGGTGACCTGGGATGGCGTAAAGCAATGGCATTGGCCGAAGTATGCGTGAGCGGTGAGGCCCCACCGGCTCAGGTCACCGTGTTTGTCGACGCCACACAAGCTGTCGAAACCAACGGTGAGGCCGGGGTGGTCCTCGACGCCGGCGCCAACACCGGCCGACAAGCCCTCCAAGCGATCCTCTGTGATGCCACCACCGAAGTCATCGCCCGGACCGATGACGGCCGGTATCTCGACTACGGCCGCAAGAACCGCACCGCGCTTCCGGCATTGAAACGTGCCCTACTGGACAGGTACGGGCACCGTTGCTCGGCCGATGGGTGTGACAGCCGCTACCGGCTCGAAGCCCACCATCTCATCCCCTGGTCCGAAGGCGGGTCAACCGACCAGGACGACATGATCCTCGTCTGCTGGTTTCACCATCAGATCGTCATCCACCAGCGAGGATTCGAGCCGTACGCACACCCCGACCACGGACGAATCCGATTCCGAAAACCCGACCGACCTATATAGGGGTGGACCCTTCCCCACCGCCCCGTCGAGACAGTCGCCAGCCACCGACCAAGACCACAGATCGGAAACCCCCACACACCGTGGGCGGTTTAGGCGCGCCCGTTCGGGCTGCCCCTCGGTACCTACCCTGAACCCTCGAGCTGGGAGATGGCCTCTTCTGCTGCTTGCGGGGTCAGTTTTCTGATGGCGAACCCGGAATGGACGATCACGTAGTCGCCCACTTCGGCAACTTCGACCATCGCCAGCTCGACCGAGTAGAGCTCGCCGGTCGTATACCGGACCTTTCCTTTGCGCGATGCGCCCTCTTCGGTGATCGACTCGATTCGTCCGGGGATCGCCACGCACATCTCAGCTCTCCTGGATCGCCGAGACCACTTCGGAGACGGCCCGGGCGACATCTGGTGACATCTCGTCTCCCGGATCGAGGTTGAGGGCTTCGATTCCATAGACCGTCAGTCGATGGGGGAGACGATTGAGGATCCTCCCTAGCTCCACGGCGTCGGCAAGGCCAAAGGAATGGCTCGACGGGAACGACTTGGTCGGGAAGCTCTGAGACCGGCCGTCCAGCTCGAGTACGGATCCCGGCGACCGTCCCGACCGCATCGCGTCGACGACGATCACGTCGGCTTCGCCCTCCCATGCGTCGAGCAGGCGGGAGCAGTCTGAGATCTCGACGACCCGGTCGGAGTCGAGACGCCGGACAACCTCAACTCCTGCCGCATCGTCCCCTCGGTGTTCGTTTCCCACGCCGATCACCAGGGGCGACCCCGTCATGCCCGGTCGACCTCGAGGTCGAGGAAGTGGGTCGCGCATGAGATGCAGGGGTCATAGTTGCGGATCGCCTGCTCCAATTGCCACTGCAGGACGTCGTCGCTGAGGTGGGTGCGTCCGGGGACGTACTCCCTGAGGTCCTCCTCGATGCTCAGTTGGTTCTGCGATGTCGGTGGCACGATCTGGGCGTGGCTGATCAGTCCCTCGTCATCGATTGAGTACGAGTGGTAGAGCAGCCCTCGCGGTGCTTCTGATGCTCCGTGTCCTGTCTTTCCTGCCGGGTCGACCGGAACCGCCGGTTCGGCCGGCCGCACGTACTCGCTGATGATCCGAAGCGCTTCTTCGAAGGCGAAGACCAGTTCGATGGCCCTGACCACGATGCTCTTGAAGGGATTGGTGCAGCTGACACCCAATCCGCTCCGCTCGGCCTCCTTGTGGGCCAGTGGTGTGAGCTGCTGGTGGTTGATGGTGTATCTGGCCATGGGGCCGACGTGATAGGAGCCGCGGTTCTTGATGCGGGCATGGAGGGCGTTGGACCACTCGACGTGCTCTTCGGTGAACACGTTGGACCACTCCTCGACGGCGATGTCGATCCCGCGGCTGGAGACGATCCGACCCTGGTGGATTGCGTACTCGTCCGGGTGATGCATCGCCACGAACTCGTAGTCTCGCTCGAAATCCGGGAACTGGAGTCCGCTGACCCAGCGCGTGGTCGCGATCGAAGCTTCAAGCCCCCATTCGAGCTCGGGGACGAGCGCCTCCAACTCCTCCCTGGTGGGTACCCGGTAGAAACCGCCGACCTTGGTGTTGATCGGGTGGATCTCGCGTCCTCCCAGAACCGTCATCAGGGTGTTGCCCAGCTTCTTGAGTCGAAGCGCATCCTCGACCTTCTGGGGGAACTTCTCGGCCATGGCAAGGCCGCTCTCATAGCCGAGGAAGTCCGGGGCATGAAGGAAGAAGATGTGGAGAGAGTGGCTTTCGATCCACTCGCCGCAGTAGATGAGCCGTCTCAGCTCCTGCAGCACGTGTGGGACCGTTGTTCCTGCCGCGTGCTCCATGGCGTTGATCGAGCTCGTCTGATATGCGATCGGGCAGATGCCACAGATGCGTGCGGTGATGTCGGGCGCTTCGGAGAATCGTCGCCCCTGGAGGAATGCCTCGTAGAACCGCGGCGGCTCGAAGATCTTGAACTTGAGATCGACGACTTCTTCGCCCTCGAGCTTGAGGTACATGGCACCTTCACCCTCGACTCGGGCCAAGTACTTGACGTCGATTTCGCGCTCACTGTGCATATGAGTCACTGACCTCTCTGAACTCGGGGGCATAGGCGTTGAACGTCCGAAGCAAGCGGACGATGTCGGGGGATTCCACTCCGGTGGCCGTCAGCCATTCGGCAAGGCCGGCGACGTTGGCCGACTCGGAGGGCCCGAAACATCCGTAGCAACCGCGGTTGTAGGCGGGACAGATCGCACCGCAGCCCGCCTGGGTGATCGGACCGAGGCAGGGAGTCCCGTCGCGAACCATCACGCAGACGTTGCCTCTCGCCTTGCACTCTTCACAGACGCTGTGGGTGGGGATGTTTGGTTTGCGTTTGTGGAGATACGCCTCGATGACCTCGATCAGCTGGCGCTTCGAGATAGGGCAACCCCTGAGCTCGAAGTCGACCTCGACGTGGTCGGAGATCGGGGTCGAGGTGTCCAGGGTCTCGATATAGGACGGTTCGGCGTAGACGATCGAGATGAAGTCATCTACGTCCGCCCAGTTCTTCAAGGCCTGGATGCCTCCCGCCGTCGCGCAGGCTCCGATCGTGACGAGAGTGTCCGACTGGTCCCGGATCTCGACTATGCGCTCGGCATCGTGGGCGGTGGTCACAGATCCTTCGACCAATGAGAGGTCGTAAGGACCCGGGCTCTCCGCCCTCGTGGCTTCGGGGAAATAGGCGATGTCGATGGCGCCGGCGATGGCCAGGAGCTCGTCCTCGCAGTCGAGGAGACTCAGCTGGCAACCGTCACATGATGCGAACTTCCAGATCGCGAGCTTGGGGCGGTCGCTCATATCTCACCTGCTGTCATTCGTCGCTCGAATCGATCGAAAGGAACCACCGGTCCCGTCTTGCAGAGGAAATCGGATCCGTACTGGCAATGCCCACAGAACCCGATGCCGCATTTCATGTTGCGCTCCAAGCTGACGGCGATCCTCTCCTTGGGCACCCCCGTGTTGCGCAGTTCACGGGCAACGACTCTCATCATCACTTCGGGCCCGCAGACGAAGGCGTCCGTGTTTTCGGGCTCGAAGTCGATCCTCGGGAGAAGGGTGGTGACGAGTCCGACGTCCCCGCGCCAATCGAAACCGGCGCGATCGACCGTCGTCTCGACATTTATGTCGGTCGAGGCCTCCCATCCCAGGAGATCCTGTTTGTAGAGAAGGTCCTTGGGTGTCCTCGCTCCGTAGAGAAGCGAGAGGGAGGAGAGCTTGTCACTGGTGTCGATCGCTTGCAGCACCGCCGGGCGCAGAGGAGCGAGCCCGATGCCTCCGGTGATGATCAGCAGGTCCCTTCCGATGGCCGCTTCAAGAGGCCACCCGGTTCCGAAGGGGCCCCGAATTCCAACCTCGTCTCCGGTTTCGAGTCCGCAAATCCCATCCGTGACTGCTCCCACAGCACGCACGGTGTGCATGAGGGTGTGGTCGTCGAGACGGTTGCCGGCAATGGAGATGGGCACTTCCCCGAGCCCGAACACGTAGAGCATCATGAATTGGCCGGGGACGAACTCGATGGGATCGCCGGCGACATCCTCGAAGAACAAGGTCGCCGTATCGGTTGTCTCCCATTCCTTCCCGATCACGCGGAACGTCTTGGGCAGCATCTCCTCGAGGCGCTGCTCCGGTGCGCTCGTCAATGTCACTCCCGACCACCGGGGTACAAGTCGAGCAGCCGAACCCTTGCGGCGTGCAGACGGCGGCCTGACTCATCGGCCACCGTGAGGTAGACGCTGGCGGCCAGCTTGTGGTCTTCGCGACATCGCGCCCTCACTGCGTCGGCGTCGAACGCGACGAGGGTGCTCCGATTCACCGCCCGAGCCCTCCAGGCCCAGCGATACGGGTAGGTCAGCCAGCTGACACCGAGCATCTCACCCGGTCCCACGGTTTCGAGGAGGACCGGCGGACGTGTGGCGAGGACGACTTCGAGACCGGCCTTGCCGTCAGCCACCAGGTAGAACGTGTCCGCATACTGGTCTTCTTCGAAGATGATGGCTCCGGCAGGGAATACCACCTCGGTCGCAACCGATTCGAGGAACTCGAGACCGTCCTCATCCAGGTCCATTAGCAGTTGTGCCGACGACTTGAGGCTTTCCAGGCTCATACCGACACCTCCTCTCGCATTGCACGTACTTCGGCGGTGATATCGATTCCGACCGGACACCATGTGATGCATCTCCCGCATCCCACGCAGCCCATGGTCCCAAACTGGTCTTGCCAGGTGGCCAGTTTGTGGGTCATCCACTGGCGGTAACGGGACTTGGCTGAGCTTCGAACCGGATGACCGTGGAGCCCGGTGAAGTCCAGGCTGAAGCAGCTGTCCCAAACCCGCGTGCGGGATGCGACACCATCGAGCGTGACACTGTCGGTGGCTGTCGAACAGAAGCAGGTTGGACAGACCAAGGTGCAGTTCCCGCAGGTGAGGCAGCGGTCGGCAACCTCCTGCCACCTCGGGTGATCGAAGCCGTCCACCATGAGATCCCTGAGACCTTCGGTGTCCATCGAAAGTCCCATCTCACTCCGGGCGTTGTCCAGAGCGGCGTCTCGTGCCTCGATGTGGGTGTCGTCGGCGGACCGAGCGGCCAACCGATCTGCCAGGGATGCTCCTTCGGGTGTGCCCGATTGGATCAGGTACTCGAACCCATCACCGCTCACGATCTCGGTGATCCTGAGATCGAATCCGGACTCACAGCCCGGTCCGGTGTCCATCGAAACGCAGAAGCAGGAGCCACTGGCGGTTCCACAATCAACGGCGACTATGAACAGGTTCTCGCGTCTTGCCGCGTAGTTGGCGTCGACGTGGCCGGAAGCGAGGAAGACCTTGTCCTGGATCGCAATCGCCGCCAGCTCGCACGACTTCACGCCGAAGAGGGCGCGACGCGGACTCTCGACATCGTTCAGAAGGAAGCGCGTGCCGTTCCCGTTTTGCTCCACGCGGAACAGTTCCAGACGGGGTGGGAAGAGGAACGTCTTCCAACTCGATGGGCCGACGTTGTAGCCGAAGAGAGCCTCATCGTCCCTTCGAGACAGTCGGTACTTGCCTCCGTCCTGCTGATCCGTCCACCCGACCGGCAGGTCACGGGTGGACCCGATGTGGTCGTAGATGATCGCACCGTCCCGAACGGTTGGGCCGACGACTTCGTAACCGTCGGAGGCGAGCAATTCCAGAAGCAGATCCAGCTCTGAGCGAGCCACTACATGAGTCGACACGTTTGGAGACGCTATGGGAGCGTTGGCCCGACCCATAGAGGCAAACGACCCTGGTTCCCGGGTGGAAGGCCCAGTGGAATCGAGAACATGACGCGCCATCTCTCGACAAGACAGAAGGGCATCGCCCTCGCCGCCGTCACCGCGATCGTCAGCGGATTCGCAGTGTTCATCAATGGATACGGGGTCCGAGCCTGGCTCGAGGTCGCCGACGCGACGACTTACACAACCCTCAAGAATCTGGTTTCAGCTCTCGTCATTGGAGTGTTCGCAACCCTGCTGACCCTTCGGCGGTCGCGGGAAGCCCCGCGGCTTCCCAGTTCGGCCGGCTCGCGCTGGACGCTGGCGCTCCTTGCCATCGTCGGAGGCAGCGTGCCGTTCGTTCTGTTCTTCGAAGGCTTGTCGCGAGCTGCGTCGGCCCAGGCTGCCTTCATTCACAAGACCCTGATCATCTGGGTGGCCTTCATGGCCATCGTCTTCCTGAAGGAAAGGCTCTCGTGGCCACATGTCGTTGCTATCGGAGTGCTGGTCTGGGGTCAGATCGTTCTTCTCGGGGGAGTGGCGGGAGCCACATTCGGTGTTGGCGAGGCGATGATCCTGGGGGCGACGTTGCTCTGGTCTGTCGAAGTCGTCGTGGCGAAGAAACTCCTTGCGGATGTTCCTTCGGCGACCGTGGCGAGCGCACGGATGATTGGCGGGTCTGTGGTGCTGGTCACCTGGGCCCTGGTTCGCTCGGCGAATGTCGACTGGGCTGCTGTCACCGGAACCCAGCTTGTGTGGGTCCTTGCTACCGGCTTCGTGCTGTCCGCATACGTTCTCACCTGGTTCGCAGCATTGGAGCGGGCACCGGCCGTTGATGTGACGGCAGTGCTCGTGGCCGGCGCCGTGATCACAGCGTTACTCCAGACGAGCATCCGGGGGGTGGCTCTCCCTGACGTCTGGGGCCTGGTTCTTCTGATCGTCGGTTCCGGTCTCGCCGCCGCTGCCTCATGGCGAGCCGGCCGAGGAGAAGTGGACAGTGGCATCCGGGCCTGAGGTCTTCTTTCGGTTTGCGCAGCCACCGAATCTGCTCGGCTACTGCGGTCCTTCGGAAACGGAAGGTGTCACGGCGGTGGCCGGCGGTCTCGCCATGCCATCGGAGGAGATGTCAAGGCTGGCCCTGGCTTTTGAGGGGGCATGGCCCTATCTCGAGTTGATCGGTTGCAGAGCAGGGAAGGATCCCCTGGATACGGAGGTGGTGGAGGCCTACTGGCTGGGGAATCCGCTGCTCGATCGTACGAGCCTTTTCGACTGGGGGCATTCGGCGTCCGATCGATTCCAACGACAGGCCGGCAACCGCTGGCCGGCCGTGGTCAACGCCCTCAACGCCGGGGGGCTCCCCAACCACGCGTTTCACGTGTTCTGCGTCTATCCGTGGGTGGGCCTACTCAAGGAGGGGCATGTCGGTCCCAGCCTGGAGGTACTCGATAGGTGCCGAATCAGTTGGGGGCGGGTGAAGGGGGCAGACCAAACCATCGTCGAAGTCGAGAGACAGCCGCTTAGATGGGTGGACGACTCCCTCGTCGTCGGAGAACCGATCGTTGAGCCGTTCCGGCCACCGCCGGGTGTTCTTCCCGGCGTTGGCAACACCGTCGCCCTCCACTGGGACTACATATGCCAGGTGCTCACCCCAGAGCAGCTGGAGAGATTGCGGCGAGTTCATACCCACCATCTGGCGATAGCAAATGATGAGTTGAGGTCGGCCCGGCTCGAGCCGAGCCACTAGAGGTCGCTACCGCGCTCTGGCGATGGCGTCTCTGGTCATTTCGAGGCGGGTTCGCACCTCGTCGGCGATCTTGTGTATCCCGTTCTCACCGACGACATCGAGGATCACGGCCGGATCCATGAAGTCGACGACCACACCGTCTCCCTCAACGGTTCGGACCACAACGTTGCAGGGAAGAAGGGTGCCGATCGAGGGCTCCTCGTCCACTGCCTGTAGGGCGAATCCCGGGTTGCACGCGCCGAGGATCAGATACGGGTCGCGTTCGACACCGAGCTTCTCCTTGAATGTGGCCGCCATGTCGATCTCACTGACTATCCCGAAACCGTTCTTGGCGAGGGCTTCCTTTGTCACTCCGACAGCTGTGTCGAAGTCTCCATGCACGGTCACACTGAAGTGGTAGGGCGTCATCACTCTCCTTTTGATTGCGGTTCCTGATCACGAACGTAGGAACCGGCTGCCTATCTTGATAGAGACCTTGTGCCTCTGACAACCTGGCGAAGGGCCGGAGACGAGATCCGGATCATGCGGTACTCGGATCAACTGACATCCCAGGAGGTTGTATTGATCGAATCTGCCGAATACCCAATTGAGATCCAGGCGACGGGACCCAAGACAGGAAAGCTCGCCTCGTCGTCCGACTCGCTTCCGGAAGTGGAGGTGGCGTCACCGCCCGAGTTCGGGGGACCCGAGGCAGTGTGGAGCCCTGAGCACTTGTTCGTCGCGTCTGTTTCGTCCTGTCTGATGACCACCTTCCAGGCCATCGCTGCCAACTCGGGCCTGACCTTCCTCGATTACAGCGATCGCGCCACCGGCTATCTGAAGCGGGGTGATGACAGGCTCTACCGGATCGAGAGCATCACCCTCCGCCCGAGCGTTGTCATCGAGGACGAGTCGAAGGTCGACAGAACGCTCCGTCTCCTCACCAAGGCTGAGGCCGTCTGCCTGATCAGCAGATCGATCGACACGACAATCGAACTCGAACCAGAGGTGTCAGTCCGTCACCAGGTAGGCACGTAGGACGTCAGCGTCTTCATGTAGCTGGTTCGCTCGAATACGCCTGGGTCCGGCACCGATGAGTAGCTGAGGCTGCCTCGAGCCTGATTGGCCGACTCGTATCCCCGTTCGGTGAGCCAGGCTTCCATCCCGTCACGCACCTCCGTCAGCCGCGAGGGGCCGTTCTTGAGCAGGGCAGAGGCCATCATCGTCACCGTGGCACCGGTGAGAAGACCCTTGATCGCGTCTTCCGCGGTGTGGATTCCCGACGTTGCGGCCAGATCGGCGTCGACTCTTCCATAGAGGATTGCCATCCACCTGAGGACCAATCGCAGCGCCACCGGATTGGAGAGGACGATGTTCGGGGTCACGCGGAGCGTGTCCAGGTCGATGTCGGGCTGATAGAAGCGGTTGAACATGACGAGAGCATCCGCACCTGCCTCGGTCAGTCTTCGCGCCATGTCGCCCATGGACGAGAAGTACGGGCCGATCTTGACTGCGAGCGGCACATCCACCGACTTCTTGACCGTCTCGACAAGCTCGAGATACGACCGTTCCACATCTTCGGAGCCTTCGGTGACATCGGTGGCGATCTTGTAGATGTTGAGCTCTAGCGCATCGACTCCCTGATCGGCGAGGATCTGGGCGTAGAGGGTCCACCCGCCGGTCGAAACGCCGTTGAGGCTGGCGATGACCGGGGCCTTGACCTCGGCCTTGGTGCGACGGATGAGATCGAGGTAGTCCTCCGGCCCGGTGTTGTACTGGTCGAGCTGGGGGAAAAACCCTTCGACCGCCTCGCCGAATCCATCCGCGCCCATCTCGAGGGAGTAATGGAGGGCCATGGCGTCGTGTTCGATTTGTTCCTCGAACAGGCTTGGCAGCACCAGTGCCGGTGCGCCCGCCTCGCAAAGAGCGTGCACGTGATCGATGTCGCCCGTCAGGGGAGAGGCCGACGGCACGATTGGGTGCGCCAGGTTCAAGCCCAGATAGCTAGTTGTCAGATCAGCGCTCATTCGTCCTCCTCCGTGTACTCGGCTGTTCGATGGATCTGCACCATCTGTTCGTATAGATGCCAACGGTCATCGATGTCTTGCTGTGCCTTGCCCAACAGTTCCTCGGCGCCATGCGGATCTACACGGCCCAACATGGCGAACCGGGCTTCCGTGGCTGCGAAGTCCTTGAACGGGATCGTCGGCTTTCGGCTGTCGAGACGAAGGCCGGGTTTGCCTTCCTCCTCCCGGGCCGGGTCATATCGGTAGAGAGGCCAGTATCCGGTGTCGGCCGCCATCTTCTGGTGACTCAATTGATCCTTCATATCGATTCCGTGTGCGATGCAGGGGCTGTAGGCGATGATCAGCGAGACGCCCTTGTGGGCCTCCGCTTCTGCGATCGTCTTCACCGTCTGGGTGGGATTGGCACCCATGGCGATCTGACCCACGTAGACATTGCCGTAGGACATGGCGATCTGGCCGAGATCCTTCTTCCCGGTTGCCTTCCCGCCGGCGGCAAACTTGGCGATCGCCGCTCGGGGCGTTGCCTTGGAAGCCTGGCCGCCGGTGTTCGAGTAGACCTCGGTGTCCAGAACGAGAATGTTGATGTCCCGTCCCGACGCCAGAACGTGGTCGAGTCCTCCGAACCCGATGTCATAGGCCCATCCGTCACCCCCGACGATCCAGACACTGGTCTCGATCAGTGTGTCGGCCACACCTTCGAGACGTCGGGGAAGCGGGCCGTCCATGTCGGAGAGACGCTCCTTGAGCGTGGCCACCAGGCCGCGCTGCTTGGTGATGAGCGCCTCAGCGTCCGACAGGTCGGGATTCTCGACGGTGTCGAGGATGTCCACGGCGAGTTGGCCGAGTTCGGGGGCGAGGGCGGTGATGAGGAGGACGGCATCGTCCTTCTGAGCCTCAATGGCCAGTCTCATCCCCAGTCCGAACTCTGCGTTGTCCTCGAATAGCGAGTTGGACCAGGCAGGTCCGCGCCCGGCCTCGTCGGTGGTCCAAGGAGTCGTCGGGAGGTTGCCGCCGTAGATCGAGGAGCAGCCCGTGGCGTTGGCCACGATCATGCGGTCGCCCATGAGCTGTGTGATCAGCTTCAGATACGGGGTCTCCCCACAGCCGGCGCATGCGCCGGAGTACTCGAAGAGCGGTGGAAGCAGTTGTGAGCCCTTTACCGAGATTGCATTGACCTGTGATCGATCGGCATCCGGAATCTCGAGGAAGTACTCGTAGTTCTTACGTTCTCGCTCCAGGTGGCCGGCCTTCGGCTCCATGTTGATGGCCTTGTGCTTGACGGTCTCCTTCGATTTGGCGGGACAGACCTCGACGCAGACCCCGCAACCGGTGCAGTCGTCAGGTGCGACCTGGATGGTGATCTTCTTGCCTGCCAGGTCCTTGCCGATGGAGTCCTTCGAGAGGAATCCGTCGGGCGTCGCAATGTCAGAATCGAAGGCCTTGAACCTGATCGCCGCGTGGGGGCAGACGAGAGCACAACGACCGCAGTCGATGCAGATGTCGGGATCCCAGATGGGGATCTCGTGGGCGATCGACCGTTTCTCCCATTTGGCCGTTCCGGTCGGGAACGTCCCGTCCACGGGCATCGCCGATACCGGGAGCAGGTCTCCCTGTCCCGCCAACATCATCCCGGTGACGCGCTTGACGAAGTCTGGAGCGATGTCCGGCACGGGGTCGGACATTCGAAGGTGGCTCGTCGCCTCTCCGACGAGCACCTCATAGAGGCCTGCGATGGAGCGATCCACCGCCTCCTCATTTCGTCTGACGACGGCTTCGCCACGTTTGCCGTAGCTCTTGCGAATGTGCTGTTTGATCGCCTCCACAGACCGATCTCCGGGGAGGAAATCGGTGAGGTGGAAGAAGCAGGTTTGGAGAACGGTATTGACCCGTCCGCCGAGGCCGGCATCACGAGCGATGGTCGCGGCGTCGATGGCCCAGACCCGGAGCTTCTTGTCGACTATCTGTGTCTGCGCCTCGATCGGTATCCGAGACCAGATCGCATCAGCCGCGTAAGGGCTGTTGAGGAGAATCGTGGCGCCCGGTCCCGCGACCTCGAGAGCGTCGATCGACTCCAGGAAGTCGAACTGGTGCACCGCAACAAAGTCAGCCTCGTTGATCAGGTAGGTCGATTCGATCGGCCGGGGAGCGATCCGGAGGTGGGAGACCGTCCTCGATCCCGACTTCTTCGAGTCATAGACGAAGTACCCCTGGGCGTACAGGTCGGTCGACTCGCCGATGATCTTCACGGAGTTCTTGTTGGCCCCCACCGTCCCGTCTGACCCGAGTCCGTAGAAGACGGCTCTCGTCACATCCTCGGGCTCCCGCCACCACTCTTCGTTCCACTCGATGGAGTGGCCTCCGATGTCGTCGTGGATTCCGACGGTGAAGTGGCGCCGGGGCTCTTCGCCGTCGACCTCGGCGAAGGCGGCGGCCACCATCGAAGGGGTGAACTCCTTTGAGGAGAGGCCGTAGCGGCCACCGAACACGCCGGCGGTCCTTCCGCTCTCTGCCAGTGCGGCGATGACATCGAGGTAGAGGGGGTCTCCGATGGCACCGGGTTCCTTGGTCCGATCCATCACCACGATCCTTCGGGCGCTGTCCGGCAAGGTCGACACGAAGTGATGCACGGAGAAGGGCCTGTAGAGCCGTACAACCACGAGGCCGACCTTTTCTCCGTCCTCGGCCATCTTCCGCACCGCTTCGATGGCGGCTCCGACACCCGAGCCCATGATCACCATCACGGTTTCGGCCTCGGGGTGGCCGTGGTACTCGAAGAGTTGATACTTGCGCCCCGTCTCTTCGGCGATGACGTCGAGAGTCTCCGAGACGATGAGCGGAATGGCGTCGTAGTAAGGATTGACGGCCTCACGGGCCTGGAAGAAGACATCGGGGTTCTGGGCGGTGCCCCTCAGCGTCGGATTGTTCGGGTTGAGCGCCCGCACGCGGTGGCCGGCGATCAATTCCTCGTCAACGACGCGCCGCAAGACTTCTTCGTCAATGAGCTCGATCTTGGCGACCTCATGAGAAGTCCGGAAGCCGTCGAAGAAATGGAGAAATGGGATACGGGACTCGAGAGTGGCGAGATGCGCCGCCAGCGCCATGTCTTGAGCTTCCTGGACCGACGCCGACGCCAGCATCGCGAATCCTGTCTGGCGTGCCGCCATGACATCGGAGTGGTCTCCGAAGATCGACAAGGCGTGGGTGGCGACAGTGCGGGCGGCGACGTGGATGACGGTCGGTGTGAGCTCACCGGCGATCTTGTACATGTTGGGGAGCATGAGCAGCAGGCCTTGCGAGGCGGTGAAGGTCGTGCTGAGGGCACCGGCAGTGAGTGCGCCGTGAATGGCGCCCGCGGCGCCGGCCTCGCTTTGCATCTCGACCACATCGGGAACCACTCCCCAGAGGTTCGGCTTTCCCTGATGGGACCAGGCGTCGGCCAGCTCACCCATCGGCGATGCCGGTGTGATCGGATAGATCGCAATGACCTCGCTCAGGAGATGGGCGATTCGGGCGGCCGCTTCGTTTCCGTCGACTGTGACGAATGAGGGCGTCGCGTTAGAACTCATGTCCCTAAACCTATGCGATCGCGACGAGAAGTCCCAAGGGACCTAAGGCCTTATGAGGTAGTACTAGTGGTGAGTGCCATCTTTTACTTTTCGTACCGCTCCAGTTTGAGTGTCAGCAACCCTGTCAGCCGAGTGACAAGCATCCTTGGTGGGGGTTGTCGTCACGATAGGAATCGTTCCTCTGAGGTCCTCGGAGGGGCGATCTTCTGACATCTGACATCTGAGATTGAGGGGACCCTTGGCGTAGTGCCCTCTAGCCTCCTCTGGTGTCTGATTCTCACTCGGATTTCCATAAGCTGTTGGGCCCTGACCGGAGGAAGGTTCCTACCCCGAGTGGGTTGGGCGGTGTCGTCGTGGCCATTGCAGTTCTGGTTGTGGTGGGTCTCGTCGCCCTTTGGCCCTCGGACCAGCATGAGATTGATCTCGCCACGTTTGGCTTCGCCGATGACGTTGTGACTGCTTCAGTGGCCGCTGTTGATGTGGTGGGATGCAGCTATGACCCTTCGTTGTCTTGTTCTCTGAACACTTTTCGAATCACACAAGAGGACTCTGTCGATCTTGGGTTGCTCGTCGATCTTGAGCTGCCGGACGAGGCCGGACAGCCCGAGTTCAATGTGGGCGACCCCATATTCATGTTCGCCGTTGATCGGGACGACGGCAGTTTCAGCTATCAGTACATGGACCGTGACCGTCGGGGCCTGATCGCTGTCCTAACCGCCGTTTTTGCCTTGGCGGTGATCCTTCTTGGACGGTTCCGAGGATTGGCAGCTTTGGTGGGCCTTGTCCTGAGCATTGCGATCCTCTTCTTGTTCATTCTCCCCGCGATCATCACCGGAACCGACGCTGTGCTGGTCGCGTTGGTAGGTGGAGGGGCGATTTCTTTGGTGTCTCTATATCTGGCCCACGGATACAACCCGCTGACCCATGTCGCCACTCTCGGCGTCTTTTCCGCACTGGTACTCACTACCGGCCTCTCGTGGCTGGTCGTCCGGCTCGCCGCGTTCTCCGGGCTGGTTACCGAGGAGGCGTTTTACCTGCTGGCAATACCGGACCTCGATTTGAACGGGTTGCTGCTCGCCGGGATTGTCCTCGGTGCGATTGGAGCCCTCGACGACGTCACTGTCACCCAAGCATCAGCCGTTTGGGAGGTGAGGAAGGCTAATCCCTCGATTGATGCCTCCGACTTGTATGCCTCGGGGCTACGCATTGGACGGGACCACATCGTTTCGACCGTGAACACGCTTCTTCTTGCCTATGCAGGCGCTTCGCTTCCTCTGCTGATCCTCTTCACTCTGTCAGCCCAACCGCTCGGCGTTGTCGCAAGCACCGAGGTGGTCGCCCTGGAAATAGTGAGAACCCTCGTAGGCTCGATCGGCTTGGTCGCTGCGGTACCGCTCACGACATGGCTCGGTGCCAGAGTCGTCCACCGACTCAACCTCGAATAGGCCGAATCGAGCCACCATTGACAGAACCTCCACCCTCCACGAACAGGCACTTATGGGGCCGATCGTTTGTTGATCCGGCGGCTCATCGTGTGGTGGATGACGTAGGTTCGTATGCGAGCACGGTGTAGCTGATTGGGAGGAACGATGTACTACAGAATGACCCGGCTTCACTGGAGTGAAGATCGCTACGAAGATGTCATGTCTTTAGCCGAGTCGATGAGGGATCGAATCGAGGCAATCGACGGGTTGATGTTCGCCGAACTTGCCAAGACTGGGGAAGGCGAAGGGATGATCATTGCTGCCTACCAGTCCGAGGCCGACTATCAGGCTGTCTCGGGAGAGGTGGCTTCCATTTTGGGTGAGCTGACTCGGCTGTTGACATCCACGCCACATGGCCACGAGGGCACCGTGGTCCTCTCCTACGGAAACTCACCTAGTTCGGTCTGAAACCCACACGAACCCACGGCTGGACCTCCACGCATAAAGCGCACTTATGCGTGACTGGTGACGGATACATATTGCCTGTCAGCTACAGAGTCATTGCAACACATAGCATCCACAACTCGGGAGACCGATGCCGCCGTGGTCGGGCTCGCGTCGCCGGCGACGAACCACTTGGCACATCGTTCAGCTTTGCTCAACCGGTTCGAACCGCGCGGTGAAGTGGCGAAGCCAGGGGGCCTGGTAGGTGATTCGATAACCCGGAATAGAGCTCGATCGTCTTGCGGTCTCGGTCACGACCTCGCCGACGTAGTCGATGTGGCTCTGGGTGTAGGTGCGCCGGGGGATGGCGAGCCTCACCAATTCCATCTGGGCCGGCTCTTCGTCTCCGGCGTCGTCCGGCTTGCCGAACATGACCGATCCGATCTCAACGCCGCGCACCCCGCCCACCCGGAACAGCTCGACGGCCAGGGCCTGCGCCGGGTATTGAGACGGAGGGATGTGACTGAGCATTCGCTTCGCATCGATGTAGACCGCGTGCCCTCCGGCCGGCTGGACGGTTGGTACTCCCGCGGCGTTGATCTTGTCGGCGAGGTATTCGGTTGCCCTGATTCGATAGCGGAGATAGTTTTCGTCGACGACCTCGGTGAGGCCTTGGGCGATGGCTTCGAGGTCGTAGCCGGCGAGGCCGCCGTAGGTCGGGAACCCCTCGGTCAGGATCAGCAGGTTGCGACATCGCTCGGCGAGCTCGGGATTTCGCATCGCAAGGAAACCACCGATGTTGGCGAGGCCGTCCTTCTTCGCCGAGAAGGTGCACCCGTCGACGAGGGAGAACACCTTCTGTGCGATCTCGAGGGGAGTCGAGTCCTCATATCCATCTTCACGTGTCTTGATGAACCAGGCGTTCTCCGCGAACCGGCATGCGTCGAGAAATAGAGGCGTACCGCTCTCTCTGCATATAGAGCTGACGGCCTCCAGGTTGGCCATGGACACGGGCTGGCCTCCTCCGGAATTGTTGGTGATGGTCACCATGACCAGTGGAACGTTGGCGCTCTCGTCGGCCAGGACCCGTCGCAACGCTTCGAGATCGACGTTCCCCTTGAATGGATGCCTCGACTCCGGATCGAGACCCTCTCCGATGACGATGTCGAGAGCCTCCGCGCCTCGGTACTCGACATTGGCCCGGGTGGTGTCGAAGTGGGTGTTGTTGGGGACTACGTCTCCCGGCTCGAGCGTCTCGGTGAACAGGATCTTCTCGGCGGCCCGACCCTGGTGGGTTGGGATCACCTCGGGCATGCCGGTCAGGTTCTGGACGGCTGCCTTGAACCGGAAGAATGATCTGCTGCCGGCGTAGCTCTCATCGCCGACCATCATTCCCGCCCACTGCTTCGCCGACATCGACCCCGTTCCAGAGTCGGTCAGCAAGTCGATGGTGACATCGTCGGCAGGGATCCCGAACAGGTTGTAGTGAGCCCTTTCGAGTGCCTGCTGTCGTTCGGTCTCGGAGTGGAGGGCGATGTCCTCGACCGAGTGGATGCGAAACGGCTCGATGATCGTCTCGAATTGCATGTCATCTCCTCTCGCTGTTTCAGGCCATCATTGCATAGCCCTCTGGCGATCCTTTCGGGACCAACGGCCCTTCCATTGGCGATTCCCGAAGCGGAAGCTTGCGGTATGACACAGAACGACGCCGAGTGGAAGCGCGAGCTGGAGGAGTCCGCTCAGGGAACTGACCTGTTCGAGGCGCCCGGCTCCGCCATCCAGAACGAGGACGCACGCCAATCGGCCGTCGACTGGGACGCAGGTGACCCCGAGCGCACCGAAGGGTCGGCGAATGTCGAAGAGGCCCGCGCCCGGCGGCACTCCCTCCAGGCGGCCATGTCCGATCTGGAGTCGGCAGTGGCGTCACCGTCCGGAGCCGATGGTTGGTATGAGGGGGTCTCGATCGCCCTGGACGAGATGCGAAAGGCTCTTGCCGAGCATGTGGCTGTCACCGAGGGGCCGGGAGGGCTGCTAGAGGAGATCCTCGCGGAAGCTCCCCGGTTGGCCACCGAGATCGCATTGACCAAGTCCGAGCACGAAGAGCTCGCTGTCACCCTCGACAAGGCCGACCTCACGGCCAAGGGGGCCCTCGAGATGGAGGCACCCGATTCAGAGCCGGTGCGTCGCCGGGTGATGCTTTTTCTCTCTCGCCTCTCACTGCACCGTCAACGCGGAGCCGACCTCGTCTACGACGCCTACAACGTCGACATCGCCACGGGCGACTAGGCGGTGGCGGTGACGCGTGCCGACGTCTGATTCGCTTCGCCCCGCCTTCCGTCCTTCACTCTGCTGTTCCCATGCAAGCCCGCGTATCGAATTTCAATAAGAAGCGGCGAATTACGATCGCCGCGCATCACAAAAGGAGAACCCCATGACCCTCGGCTATCAAGGTCGTCTATACATCCTCGCTTTCGACCACCGGGGAAGCTTCAAGAAGATGTTCGGCGTCGGAGAGGACGCCACCCCCGATCAAATGGCACGTCTCCAAGACGCCAAGCGATTGGTGTGGGACGGTGTCCGCCACGCTCTCGACAACGGTGCCCCTCAGGAATCGGTCGGGGTGCTGGTCGACGAGGAGATGGGATCTGAAGTCGCCCGAGAAGCCAAGGCACTTGGCGTCAGCCTGGCCATGCCGGTCGAAGCATCCGGGAAGCCGGTGTTCGACTTCGAGTATGGCGACGAGTTCGGGCAGCACATCGAGGCGTTCGATCCCGAGTTCAGCAAGGTCCTGGTCCGGTGGAACCCCGCCGACTCCGCAGCGGACAAGGCAGTTCAGGGCGAGCGTCTCAAGAAGCTGGGGGACTGGCTTCACGCCAACGACCGCAAGTATCTGTTCGAGCTGCTGGTTCCGGCGTCACCCGACCAAGCGGCACTAGTCGGGGGCAGTGGTGAGGCTTATGACACCGAGCTACGTCCTCATCTGACTCTCGGAGCCATCCAGGAGATCCTCGACGCGGGCGTCGAGCCTGACATCTGGAAGATCGAGGGTCTCGATCGGCCGCGCTCCTGTGAGCTGTTGGCCGACCTCATCAAGCGCGACGGCAGGGACGGCGTGGTCGCCGTTGTGCTCGGCCGCGGGGCCGACGACGCGAAGGTCGACCACTGGCTGCGTACGGGAGCGCCCGTGCAGGGCTATACGGGTTTCGCGATCGGGCGATCGATATGGAGCGCCGAGGTCGCAGCCTGGAATGAGGGCAGCACGGATCGCGATACCGCAGCGGCGGCTATCGGCTCGAACTTCAAGCGGTTCATCGATGTGTACGAGGGTGGAGCCAACTGATGCGCATCGGTGTTCTCACCGGTGGGGGTGATGTTCCCGGCCTCAATGCCTGTATCAAGGCGGTTGTCAATCGGGTCGAGGACGAGGGGCACGAGGTCGTGGGCGTGCGCCGCGGATGGGGAGGCCTGCTCAACGCCGACCCCGAAGACCCATCGACGATGGAGGACAACTTCATCGAGCTCAACAAGACCCGGGTCAGGACGGTGGATCGGACGGGCGGAACGTTCCTCCACACGTCCCGGACCAATCCGAGCAACGTCCGCCCTTCCGAAGTTCCCGACTTCCTGGCCGACCAGGCCGAAGGCGAAGGCCCATTTGATTTCACCGAGCATGTCAAGCGAGTGCTCGACGATCGGGGGATCGATGTCCTCATCCCGATCGGGGGGGACGACACATTGTCCTATGCGATGCGGATGCACGAGGAGAATGTTCATGTGATCGCTATCCCGAAGACCATGGACAACGACGTTCATGGAACCGACTACTGCATCGGGTTTTCCACGGCAGTCACCCGGGGGGTGGAGTTCATTAACAACCTCCGCACCAGTACCGGGTCGCATGAGCGGATCGCGGTGGTCGAGCTCTTCGGCAGATACTCCGGCGAAACCTCCCTCGTCACCGCTTATCTGGCGGGCGTCGATCGTGCGGTCATCTCCGAAGTGCCGGTAGACATCGACAGGCTCTCGGCGATGCTCCTCTCCGACAAGGCAAAGAACCCTTCGAACTACGCCATGATGACGATCTCCGAGGGAGCCAAGATCGAAGGCGGGGACGTCATGCTCAGCGGCGATGAAGACGCCTATGGTCATCGCAAATTGGGCGGCATCGGCGCTGAGGCCGCAGAGTTGCTCAAGGCGCGGACAGGACAACAGATGATCTTCCAGCAACTCGGCTATCTGATGAGGTCCGGCAGTCCGGACTCCTTGGACCTGATGGTTGCGACCAACTACGCGGTGATGGCCGCGGACTTGGCCATCGAAGGGTCCTCGGGGCGGATGGTCGCCCTTCGCGGAGGCACCTATTCCAACGTGCCGATCAGCGTCACCAAGGACGGGGTCAAGCGCGTGGACGTTGACGAGCTCTACGACGCCGACGAGTACCGACCCAAGCTGCGCCACGTTGCCGGCAAGCCGATGTTCCTCTACTGATGGGAGCGATCGGCGTTCTCACCGCCGGAGGGGATTGCCCCGGCCTCAATGCGGCCATTCGTGCGGTCGTGACCCGGGCCGCAGCCGCCGGAGTGGTGACGGTAGGCGTCGAGGAGGGGTGGAACGGCCTCATGGAGGGCCGGACCCGCGTTCTCACGCGGGATGACGTCCGGGGCCTGCTCAGGAGGGGCGGGACGATCCTCGGCACCTCCCGTCGCGACCCCTACGTGCACGGAGACGGTTTCGCGTCAATCGAGCGAACAGTGAAGAGGGCCGGTCTCGAGTCCCTCATCGTGATCGGTGGTGATGGTTCTCTGCGTACCGCCGCCAAGCTGGAGTCCGAAGGCCTCAAGGTGATCGGCATCCCGAAGACAATCGACAATGACATCTCCGGGACGGATGTGAGTCTCGGCTTCCACACCTCCGTTCAGATCGTGGCCGATTCGCTCGATCGCCTCACCACGACGGCGGAGTCCCACAACCGGGTGATGGTCGTGGAGGTCATGGGCCGAAGCGTGGGTTGGATTGCTGCTGCCTCTGGAATGGCGGGTGGCGCCGAGGCGATAGTCATCCCGGAGGTCGAGTGCGACTATCAGGAGTTGGCCGAACGGCTCAAGGCGAGGCACCGCGAGGGCCACCACTACTCGGTGGTGGTTGTGGCGGAGGGTGCCCCCGACCCGACCGGGGAGTTGTCCTCATCAGGCGTCGACCCGTACGGGTTCGCCCGTATCGGCGGGGTAGGCAACGCGGTCGCCGAGAAGCTCGAGAGCCTCACCGGCTTCGAGTCCCGGCCCATGATCCTCGGTTATCTCCAACGCGGTGGATCCCCAACCGCATTCGACCGCATCCTGGGTACGCGTTTCGGCGTGAAAGCGACGGAGTTGGCCCTGGCCGGCGAAACCGGGGTGATGGTCGCTCTCAAGGGCGACGACATCGTGCCGGTGGACCTCGAGGAGGCATGCCGTGAACCGAGGGGACTCGATCCAAAGTTGTACGAGCAGGCCTCCTGGTTCTTCGCCTGACACTTCCGACTCAGAACACAGGGAAAAAGCGGCCCATATCTCGTCTAGGGCCTTTCGGCCCTATCTACGATGGACCCGGGTGGCGTAAACAGAGCAAAACCCAGGGTAAACACAAAGGAGCCTCGTGACCTCTGAAGCGAATGAGGGCGCCGTGGCTGAGGTGGAGCACTTCAAGCCAGTCGGCACCGTCTTCATCCTCGTCATGTTTGTTCTCACACTGATTCTCTTGTGGGGATCGGTGTACTTGATCCTGCTGAGCAGAGGTGTCAACACGTGACACAGCCGCAGGAAGAACAAACGAAGAAGACCATGGGGGTAGACCCCTTCGAGCGGAACTGGATGATCTTCTCGATCGGGTTGATTGTCGTGTTCTTCGGCCTGATCCTGATCGCCGGATTTGCCCTCGGCATACAGGTCCCCGGACCCGACTCGCGAGTCGACCCGCAGACCTTTGCCGATGCCAGCCCGTGGGGCGAGCCGGTCCGAGAGGTCTCACCCGGCGAGTACGAGGTCTATGTCGTTGCGAGGACCTTCTTCTACGAACCTCGCGAGATAGTTGTCCCCGTCGACTCCAGGGTGACGATCTTCGTGTCCAGCCCCGACGTTCAACACGGGTTCAAGATCTCGGACACGAACGTCAACATGCAGATCGTGCCGGGCCAGGTATCCAAGCTCTCCTACACCTTCGACCGGGTGGGTGAGTTCCCCTACATCTGCACCGAATACTGCGGCATCGGCCACGCAGCGATGTCGGGTGTTGTCAAGGTCGTTGAAGAGGGAGGTGAGGGATGACGATCTCCGCTGAGAAGATTGGTTATCAGATAACCAAGGAAGACAAGCGGTTCATCGGATGGCACATGCTCGTCGCCATTACCGCTCTGTCGGTCGGGAGCCTCTTCGGGCCTCTCCAGGCGCTCGAATTCGCCGGCCTTGACCTCTACCAGTACCTCACTCCGGTCTTGGAGTCGTACTACCAGGGCCTGACGATCCATGGCGTGCTCAACGCCCTGGTGTGGACGACGTTCTTCATCGTCGGGTTCACCTACTTGGCGGTGGTGAAGGGCCTCGAGCGGCCGATGACCTATCCCAAGCTGAACCGGGTCGGGTTCTGGACGATGGTCGTCGGCCTCGTCACCACCGGTGTCCCAATGCTGATCGGAGAGGCCACGGTCCTCTTCACGTTCTACCCGCCTCTCAAGGCGAGCTGGGCGTTCTACCTGGGACTGACCCTGGTGGTGGTCGGTAGCTGGATCGAGGGCTGGGGTTTCATGCTCACGCTCCGCGCTTGGCGCAAAGACAACCCTGGTGTTCGCTCCCCGTTCATAGCGTTCGCCGGAGTGGTCAACACCGTGATGTGGCAGATCGCGACCATCGGTGTAGCCGTCGAGATCCTCACCATGTTGTTGCCCTGGTCGCTGGGCCTCATCGATGCAACCGACCCTCAACTCGCACGCACCTACTTCTGGTTCACCGGCCACCCGCTGGTGTACTTCTGGTTGCTGCCGGCGTACATCTCCTGGTACGGCATGCTGCCCAAGCAGGTCGGAGGGAAGCTCTTCAGCGATTCGCTGGCTCGTCTCGCCTTCTGGCTGTTCCTGCTGCTGTCGATTCCGGTCGGATTTCACCATCAGTTCCTCGACCCGGGTATTCCCATCGGCTGGAAGTGGATTCATGCCGGACTCACCTATGGCGTCTTCTTCCCGTCGATGCTCACGGCCTTCACTGTCATCGCGTCACTGGAGTACGCGGCCAAGCAGAGAGGTGGGAAGGGTCTCGTCGGTTGGATCAAGGCCTTGCCGTGGAACGACCCGTCGGTGGTGACCCAACTGCTGGCCGGGATCCTGTTCATGTTCGGTGGGATCGGTGGTCTGGTCAACGCCAGCTACAACATCAACACCGTCATCCACAACACGGCGTGGGTGCCGGGGCACTTCCACCTCACTGTGGCAAGCGCCGCGACCCTTTCGTTCATGGGTATGAGCTACTGGCTGGTTCCCTACATCAGGGGGCGCAAGCTGTACAGCCCCAAGTTGGCGCTCATTCAGGCATGGACCTGGTTCGTGGGGATGATCATCTTCTCCAACGCCATGCATGTGCTGGGACTTCTCGGCGCCCCTCGACGGACGCCACTCGGTTCGGCTCCCTACGTGCCGGACGAGTGGGCGGGTCACCTGCTGAGGGTGAGCATCGGAGGAACGATCCTGCTCATCTCCGTGATCATGTATGTGTGGATCATGTTCAAGTCGGCGACCGGCCCCAAGGCCGATCCCGCCGATGTGCCCGAGATTCCGGTTGCGGAGTCGGTCCGCGACCCGCAGCTGACCCCCGAGTGGCTCGACAACTTCAAGCCCTGGCTGATCGCGACGCTGGTGTTGATACTCGTGGCCTATGGGCCTCAGTTGATCGCCCAGATCAGCGATATCCAACTGAACGCGCCTGGAGTCGGCTGAGGATCAACCTTGCCCTCTGATCGATGACTGATGCCGATCATCCCGACGGTGGTGATCACCGGCGGATAGACGGTCTGGCGAGGGTTTCCTTCGCCGTGGAGGCCCCGGTTCGAAAAGCGGTCGGTTCCGGCCGCCTGAACCCGTTGCCTCATGCCGGGACGATCAGCGTTGTCCTGATGTTCGTGGTGGTGGTCACGGGTCTCTACATCACCCTGTTCTTCGAGTTCGGGTTCGAGGCGTCCTACCGCGCCGTCACCAAGCTGACCGATCATCCGATCCAGCGGTTGATGCGGTCGCTGCATCGATACTCGTCGGCGGCGCTGGTTTTGACGACTCTGGTGCACGCCTGGCGGATCTTCGTGGCGTCCCGCTTCAACGGACCGCGCAGGTGGCCGTGGCTGACGGGCTGGGTTGCCCTGGTGATCGTGTTCCTTGCCGGCGTGACGGGCTACTGGATCCTCTGGGACGAGCGCGCTCAGTTGATCAACGAGGCCACGGCCTCGGTGCTGAGCGTCTTCGGCGCCGGGGAGACGCTGGTCGCATCGATTCTCACGACCGACGGCACCGGATGGCAGGTGCTCCTCCTGCTCTGGTTGGCCCACATCCTCACCACCGTTCTCATCGGCTACTTCCTCTGGCGCCACCTGCGTCGCGCCAAGCTGCCCTGGCTGCCCCCGCGTCTCTGGACCGGTCTGATGATTGCGGCGCTCCTGGTCGTCTCGGTCGTCTTCCCCGCCGAGCTACTCGGCCCGGCAGACCCTTCGGTGCTGGTCGATGAGGTGCCGATCGATCCGTTCTTCCTGTTCCTCCTGCCGGGTCTGGCCAAACTCCCCGGTTGGGCCGTGTTGGTCGGGTTCTTCGCCTTGACCGGGTTTCTCGCCTACTTGCCGTGGCTTCTCGACCGTGGGAAGCACGAAGTGGTGACGATCGATGCGGACAACTGCGTCGGCTGCGAGCTCTGCGTCATCGATTGCCCTTACAAAGCCCTCACCATGGTTGGCCACGGCGAGAGTTCGATCGCCGAGGTAGATCCGGAAGCCTGTGTTGCCTGTGGGATCTGTATCGGGTCCTGCGTGTTCGACGCCATCGACCTCCCCGGAGCGACGATTCCAACCGACGTCGATGTCGAGGGGCGGGATGTGGTGCTGGCGTGTGACCGGCACAGATGCGAGCAGTACGCCGATGTCGAGATCATCAAGGTGCGGTGTGTCGGGATGATCTCGCCCACGGCGATTGCCGGTCTGACCAAGGCAGGTGCGGAGTCGGTTCAGATAGTGGGGTGTGCCCCGGGGGACTGCGCCTACGGGGTAGGCAACAAACTCGCGGAGGAGAGACTCGAGGGTGAGCGACGGCCCCGGGTGCCAAAAGCTGCTGCTGCCGCCACCACTCGAGACTTCGTGGCTCCAACGGCCCTGAAACACGCCATTGCTGCACCGGGCACCCATCTCTCGGCCGACCCAGGCGTGGTCCCGAAGGCGCGGGGCCGAATCGGCGTTGCTGCGGCCGTGGTGCTGGTTTCGATGCTGCTGGTCGGCCTGGCCACAACGGTGGTGTTCACCGTCGATCGGCCCGAGTCAGGGGTTCTGGTTGTCGTCCATCATGAGCCGGGAGCCGTTGTCGTCGGGACTGATGCGCCTGCCGGGTCACCAGGGACACCCACGATCTTGCGGACCCAAATCGGCGATGCTGCCTCCCAGGAGCAGCAGATCGGCGGTGGTGGTCTCGCCACCGCGGTCGTTCCACTGGAGGCGTCGAGCGGCGACACGTATGTACTGGTCGAGTTGGTCGAGGGTGATGTCACGACCGTCATTCATGATGGTGTCGTCAGTCTGGAGCAGGGCAGGCGTCTTGTGCTCACAGTCAAGGACGAGGGCGCCGTCGACGCGAACACCGGCGAAGGCATCTTTGTCTCGTCCAAGGCCGGTTGCACGATCTGTCACTCGGTGACGCCCGGGATCGTGCTGGTGGGACCGAATCTCTCTGCCATCGGCGCCGACGCCGGCACCAGGGTCGAGGGTTTGAGCGCCGAGGAGTACTTGCGACAGTCGATCATCGACCCCGACGCCTACGTTGTCGAAGGTTTCCCGGCTGGCCAGATGCTGGATAACTTCGAGGAGAAGCTATCCAGTGACGAGATAGACGCACTGATCGCCTACCTGATGACTCTGCAAGGATGACGAGATGACCGGAAACGACGGCTCACGGATCGGGGTAGACGGTCTCCGTGCCGACCTCATCGGTTCCGTCGACATGGAGGGTGCCGATGAGGTAGCCATCGTCAAGGACCTCGTACTCGGCAGTGCCAGTGGAGGTTCCCTGGGGGCTGGTGATCGTCTCCCAGGTGAGCTCGACGATGTTGCCCCTCTGAGTGCCCTCACCCCGGATGATGGCGCCGGTGATGATCCATTCGAAGATAACGTCGTTGGCGTCGGAGCCTCTGCTGATGTTGAGTCGGCCGGTGTACTCGGTTCCGATCGGGTCGAGACCGTTGACCACGTAGGTGCCGATGATGCCGGGCCCCTGCTCGAGCTGGGCGGTGGGGAGGCAGGCGGTGAGGCCAATGCTCAGGATGAGGAATCCGATCAGGTGGCGCATCACGCGGAGTCTAAGAAGCGTATTAACCCAATCTTCAAATGGGCTTTGTCGATCGGAGCCGTTGCGGTCGTGGCTGTGATGGCATTCGCGATCTTGGAGCCAGTGCAGGTGCTTCCCCGGATCAGGCTTGCTCCCGGGTTCACCCTGGTAGACCAGAACGGCGGGACTATCACTTCCGAAGATGGCAAGGGCGCGGTCACTCTCTATGCCTTTGCTCCCGTCGACTGTGGCGAGGAATGCGATTCGATCTATCAGACGATGCGCGAGGTGGGCGAGAGCGTTGCCTCTTCGGTCGACCTGGGGCCGGCCGACTTCCGCATGGTGACCGTGGCTCTCGACTCCGATCGGCCCGAAGCCCTCGCTGCCGCTGCCGCAAAGAGCGGTGCCGACGGCGAGATCTGGCGCTGGGCCGGGGCAAGCGACGAGGTCCTGCGGGACGTGGTCGGTAGCGGGTTCCGGGTCTACTACGACGCCACCCAACCCGATGATGTCGCCTTCGATCCGACGTTCATCATCGTCGATGGGACCGGTCTGGTGCGTGGGGAGTATCCGTACGCCACTATCGCGTCGGATGCCGACCGGCTCACTCGCCATGTCGGGATCCTCGGCGAAGAGATCCTGTTTGCCAAGGGCAACAATGCCTTGATCTATGAGGCCGCCCATATCTTCCTCTGCTACCCGTGACTCTCGACACTGCCCCGCCTGAAGTCGACCAACCCAGGAAGCGGTTCCGGTGGCCTTGGATCGTCGCGACAGCGGTGGTCCTGTTTGTTGTGGGCTTGATCGGTGGCGGGCTCTTCCGGCCCTACGTGTTCAACGGGACGGTCATTCAATCGTCTACACAGGCACCGTCGATGGAAGGCCTCGTCTTCTCCGACGGACAACCCGTCGATCTTGGAGCATTCGAGGACGACGTGGTCTTGATCTACTTCGGATACACCTACTGCCCGGACCTGTGTCCCACCATGATGGCGGCCGTCGACCAAGCGACGGAGACCCTGGGAGACGACAGTTCTCGGGTGATCACGATGATGGTCACGGTCGATCCGACGAGAGACACCCTCGAAGGCATCGGCGACTACGTGAGGATCTTCAACGAGGATTTCCTTGGAGTGTGGGGTACCGAAGATCAGGTGCGGTCCGTGGCAACGCTCTACGGAGCGACGTTCGAATACGGGGAGTCTGCCGACGACGGGTCATATCTCGTTTCCCACACCGCGTCACTGATGGCCGTTGACACCGAGGGTGTGCTTCGAGTGGTCTATCCGGTAGGTGTCACCAGCGATGAGCTGGCAGCCGACCTCCGTCAGCTTCTCAGATGAGACCCATTGCTGCCTTCATTGTTCATCGTTCCAAGCTCGTCCTCGCTCTGACAGGACTGGTGACTCTGGTTGCGGTGGCACTCCTGTTCAGGCTCGACTTCAACGCCGACGTGGCGTCGTTCATTTTGGAGGGCACTCCGACGGGAACGGAGTTCCTCGAACTTCAGGAGAAGTACGACACGAGTGATCCCATCAATGCCATGGCGTCCCTCCCCGAGGGGGAGACGTTCGCCGACAAGGACAACCTCGTTCTGCTCTTCCGGTTGGAGGACTCGATCAGATCGGTGGAAGGCGTCGGTGCCGCAGTGTCGGTCATCCCCGCTTCCAACCCGAGCACCGGGGCGCCGATCACCGAACAGGACATCGCATCTATCCCGGAAGCGCTGGTCAGCGGTCTCGTGTCCAGCAATCCGCTGTCTTCGCTTCTTCTCTCCGAGGACGGTCGGCACGCCCTGGTGTTCGTCAGTCCGGACTCCGCCGATGTGACTTCGGTGGCTCGAGAGGTGATTGAGGTCGAGGTCGAGGGATTGGACGTGGTCTACTCGGGGAATCCGGTGATATTCGCCTCGGTCATCGACCTGCTCTCGCTGTTCCTGCTGCTGATACCCCCGGTCGTGATCATCCTTCTGATAGCCACTTTCTACGCCAACATCGGCGACCGTCGCCTCAGTGTCCTGGCGATCATCCCGGCGGCAATTGGCTCGGTTTGGACCTTTGGCCTGATCTTCGGCCTGGGTCTCAAGGCCGACATCGTCACAGTGATCGTCCCGATCTTCGTCATCGTCATGGGCTCGGCCGATGGTTTGCACTTCGTGACTCACTTCCAGGAGGAAGCAGACAACCCCGATCCTGTCGACAGGGTCGCCTCGGCGCTGTCCCACGTGGGTATCCCGATGATCCTGACCACGGTCAGCACGGCGGCCGGATTTCTGTCTCTTATGGCAACAGGGGTCGATCCCATCGAGCAACTCGGCCTGTTTGCCGCCATCGGAATCGTTTTCGCCGGAATCATCTCCTTCTTCTCGCTTCCGGCTGCGATCAGTCATATGGAAGTAACTGCGTCCCACGAGAACGCGTTGATCGGCCCCAGGGTGGTGCGGGGTCTGAAGGCCCTTGTCCGGACGAGGGTCCCGGCGATCGTGATCACCGTGGTGATTTTGGGATTTGCCGCTATCTCACTGCCCAAGCTCGACGTCAATCCCGACCAGCTCTTTTTCTTCAAGGCCGATGACCCGGTCCGGGTCGCTTTCGAGCGAACCTCCGAGGTCTTCGGTGGCGCCACGCCGATGCTCGGAGAATTCACATTCGACCCATCGGGCTCTCCTGACCAACTCGGCGTTATCGCCGGTGTTTCCGAGGAGATGGAGGCCTTGGCTGGAGTGCGAGAGGTGTTCAGCCTCGCCGATCTCGCCGAATCGATTCCGGAGGACCAGCTTCAAGCGGTCCTCTCCGGGGCGCAGGAACTGCCTTTGGGAAAGATGGTCAGCGAAGACGGCCTGCGATTCACGCTGCTTCCGGAGGAGTTCGACAGTGCCGACCTTCAGGGCTGGGTGGACTATGCGGACTCCGAGCCAACAGTCGCCGTGCTCACGGGGATGCCTCTGGTTTGGGACGAGATTGCTCGCGCCGTGCTGAACGCACAGATGATCTCGCTGGGAGTGGCCTTCGTGCTTGTCGCCATCATGCTTGCCCTGGCATACAGGCGAGCCCGGGAGACTTTTGCGTCACTGGTCCCCATTGCCCTGACGATTGCGGCGGTACTCGGGTTCATCGCAGTGACCGGGATTCAGCTCAACCTGCTCACAGCTGTGATATCGAGCATCGTGCTCGGGGTAGGCATCGACTACGCGATTCACTTTGTTGCAGCAATCGACATCGCCCGGGCCGATGGTCCGGGATATGTCTATCGAGCACTCGATCGTGCCGGCCGGCCCATCGTCGCCAACGCCATGGGTGTCGCCATTGCACTGACGGCCCTATGGCTGTCGCCGCTGCTCATCCACTCCCAGGTCTCGTCGATCATGTGGGTGGGCATGATCGCATCAGGGCTGACGGCTCTGGTGGTGTTGCCGGCCTTGCTGCCCAGGGCAGGGATCGAGGAGCCGCCTACTCCGTCGTGATCAGGGTCTTGTCGGTCAGATGACCCACGCGGTGGCTGACGCTGCCCATCAGCAGGCCCTTGAGATCACCCATCCCCCTTCGACCCATCACGATGCAGTCCGAGCCGGCATCCTCGGCGAAGGCAACGATCGAGTACGGCGGTGTGCCGAGTCTCACTTCGAGCTTCCCGACGTCGCCACCGGCCTCTTTGACCTTGTGCGAGGCTACGGCCACGATCTCGCCGCCCAGTGATTCCAGCAGGTCCCGCTGGGTCAGGCTGACACGCTGGAGTTGGGCGTACTCGTGTACGGCCCCGGGCACTATCGGTGTGCCGTCGGGGACGACGTTGATCACGTCTACCGGCGCTCCGAACCGAAATGAGAGTTCGCCGGCGAGGGTCGCCGCTCTAATGGAGTGTTCGGAACCGTCGACGGCCAGAAGAATTCTGTCCATGACAACCTCCTTACTGTCATCGTCCGACGGCGCGGCAGGGGCGAGTAGGGCCGAATGGCCGTATCGACGCGCCCTTCAGCGGAGCTGGGGGATCACCTCATTGGCGAAGAGCTCGACGCTCGACATGTCGTAGGCAGCGTCGGGGAAGTAGACGATGGCGTAGGTCATGCCCGCCGCCTCCCACTTCTGGAGCCTCTCCACCACCTGCTCCGGGGTGCCGGACATGGCGTCGAAGAGCGTTACGTTGCTCTCGACCTTCTCGTCGGGCACCCGACCGGTGAGGTGAGACGTCAGCCATCTCTTCTTCTCCTCGACCTCGGCCTCGGTTGCGCCCATCATGATGTTGAAATTGGCCGACCGGGTGATCGCTTCGAAATCGGTCCCAACCGTCTCGCAGTGACCGTGGAGGAGGTCCGACTTCCGGTTGAAGTTGTCCAACGTGATGCCGAAGTTGGTGTACTGCGCGTACCGCGCAGCGATGTTGAGTGTCACCTTCTCTCCGCCTCCGGCGATCCAAATTGGAATGTGCGGGTCCTGGATGGGTTTGGGCTGGCAGATCGCACCGTCGAGTTGGTAGTACCTCCCGTCGTAGTCGACGACGTCCTCGGTCCACATCGCCTTCATGATCTCCACTCCCTCCCTGAGCATCCCGAGGCGTCCTCCGGGGGACAGGAAGGGGTAGCCGTAACCCTTGTGCTCGTGCTCGTACCACCCGGCGCCGATCCCCATCTCGAGACGGCCTCCTGAGATGACGTCGATGGAAGCGGCGACTTTGGCCAGATATGAGGGCGGGCGGTAGGTGTTGCAGGTGCACATCTGGCCCAGTCGCACCGTCTCGGTGGTCGAGGCGAGTGAGGCCATCAGCGTCCAGGCTTCGTAGGTGACCTCCTGGGTCGGCTCGGGCACGGTGTGGAAGTGGTCGTATACCCAGAGGGACTCGTAACCGAGAGTCTCGATGTCTCGGGCCACTCCCAACATCGTCGGCCAGTGCTTGTCGGTATCGATGCCGGCGAGGTCGAGTCGCCAGCCCTGCGGTACGAATGCTCCAAATCTCATAGGGCGAGGGTACCCCCAGACCCTCCGGAACCGTTCTGTGCGGGTTTACTACGCGTCACGCGTCACTACCCCGCACTGAACGGCGCTCCTGATGGGTTCACCGCGGCGTCGCGTGCCTGGATCGGGTTCTGTCGATCAGGACGATGAGCCCGGTGACTGCGAGTGCCGCCGCCAGGATCAACGGG
>JAYEGJ010000143.1:0-1174 GCA_034658975.1 Actinomycetota bacterium | reverse complement strand
GATCAGCTCCGTTGCGGCAAAGACTCGTCTGGGTCGTCCCTTCCTGCGACGGGCGAAGGACCTCTCGGTGAGGATGCCGACGTCGGCGAGCCTGACCAGGGCAGTGTGCGCCGTTTGTGGCGTGACCTCGTACCTCTCGGCTATCGACGGCGTATCCACGATCGGATGGGACGGAAGATCGTCGATGATGCGGGCGGTGACCGAACGGCCGCGGGTCTCCAATCGTTCGCTGAACCCGTCCAGAAGGCGGGTGAGGTTCGTCGCCACCCGAGCCATCCAGTTCACTGCCTCGATGACACTCCACGACGCAAAGAGGAGCCATGAGTTGGTGTCTCCGTCTTGGTATGCCCGAAGAGCGGCGATGTAGCGGTCGGTGTCTCTACTCCAAGGCACGGATACGGGAATGGGGCTGTGCAGCTTGGCTCGTCCGACCAGGAGTTGCTGGAGGAGAACCCGTCCGACTCTGCCGTTTCCGTCGACGAAGGGGTGGATCACCTCGAACTGGGCGTGGGCCAGTGCAGCGTGCGCAACCGGGGTCAGGTCGGTTCTCGTAGAGAAAGAGGTGAGGTCGTCGATTAGTCCCGGCACTTCTCCTGGAGGTGGTGGGATGAACTCGGCTTCCTTCGGTCCGAATGCGTCTCCTCCGATCCAGTTCTGTTCCGTCCTGAATGCGCCAATCGTCTCCGACCGCATTCGTGGATGGTCTTTCATGAGCAAGCCGTGCCAGGCCAGGATGTCGTCGGCGGTGGTAGGGACAGGCGTGGAGATCGCAGCCCTCAGAGCATCGAGGTTGCCGAGGACCCGTCTCGCCTGTTCGTCGTTGATCTCGTGTGCTTTGGCGAACTCGGCTTCGAGTATTCGTCGGCGGCCGGGCCCAACCCTTTCGATGAGAGAGGATGCACTCGATTCGGAGCGGTAGAGGACAGTGGCGATGCCGGTCGACGGGAGCTGCGGAATCGAACCGAGAGCCCTCGACGCTTCGGCAAGCGCCAGTGTCGCCTCAGACGAGAAGGTGATCTCGGCCTCGGCCAGCAGGGTTGCTTGATGGGGGACGTACGGATAGCTACGGCCCAGTGCGTCGGTCCACGTCAGTGATTGGCCTGACATACCGGGCCAGTTTATCAGCTTTATGCTTCCTTAGCCTGATAAAAGTGGTCGTTCTTTCGATCTGGTC
>JAYEGJ010000142.1:0-1190 GCA_034658975.1 Actinomycetota bacterium | reverse complement strand
TGTCCAAAGAAAAATTTGAGCGTACGAAGCCACATGTGAATGTAGGAACGATTGGTCATGTTGACCATGGGAAGACGACATTGACGGCGGCGCTGACGAAGGTGATGGCGGAGCAGCGTGGTGGGGAGTTCAAGGCGTACGATCAGATCGACAATGCGCCGGAGGAGAAGGCTCGAGGGATCACGATTGCGACGGCGCACGTGGAGTACGAGTCGGACAAGCGCCATTACGCGCATGTGGACTGTCCCGGGCATGCGGATTATGTGAAGAACATGATCACGGGTGCGGCGCAGATGGACGGAGCGATTTTGGTGGTATCGGCGGCGGACGGGCCGATGCCGCAGACGCGCGAGCACATATTGTTGTCGCGGCAGGTCGGTGTTCCGTACATTGTGGTGTACATGAACAAGGCGGACATGGTTGATGACGAGGAGTTGCTGGAGCTGGTGGAGATGGAGGTCAGGGACCTTCTGTCGAGCTACGAGTTTCCGGGTGACGACACGCCGATCGTGATTGGATCGGCGTTGAAGGCGCTGGAGGGTGACACCTCGGAGGCGGGAGTGCCGAGCATTGTGAAGCTGGTGGAGGCGATGGATGACTACATTCCGGTGCCGGAGCGAGCGATAGATGGTGACTATTTGATGCCGGTTGAGGATGTCTTTTCGATATCGGGACGTGGCACGGTGGTGACGGGTCGAATCGATCGCGGGATCGTGCGGGTAGGTGACGAGGTGGCGATTGTCGGGATCCGGGATACGGTGACGACGACCTGCACGGGTGTGGAGATGTTCCGCAAGCTTCTGGACGAGGGCCGGGCGGGTGACAATGTTGGCGTGTTGCTGCGAGGCACGAAGCGTGACGAGGTCGAACGCGGCCAGGTGTTGTGCAAGCCGGGGAGTATTACGCCGCACACGAAGTTTGAGGCGGAGGTATACGTACTGAGCAAGGAGGAGGGTGGTCGGCACACGCCGTTTTTCAATGGATACCGGCCGCAGTTTTATTTTCGCACGACGGACGTGACCGGAGCGGTGGATTTGCCGCAGGGTGTCGAGATGGTGATGCCTGGCGACAACATCAAGATGATGGTGAGTCTGATCGCGCCGATTGCGATGGAAGACGGACTGCGCTTTGCGATCCGCGAAGGCGGCAGGACGGTCGGGGCCGGCGTGGTGTCGAAGATTATCGAGTAA
>JAYEGJ010000141.1:0-6120 GCA_034658975.1 Actinomycetota bacterium | reverse complement strand
CTCGCCGGGCTCGACATGCCCGACGTCTATGTCGGCTCATACTCCGAGTGGTCCACTCTCGACCTTCCGGTTGTCACCGGCAGCGCCCCGTGATCACTCAACGTGCCATCGAGGCCATCGAGTCTTCGGACACCGACGACCTGATTCGGATCATCGACGGTCACTGTGAAACGAGCTCCTGGGAGGACTTGATCGAGCTACGGGCGCGGTGCCGCGAAGCGCTGACCAGAGGCAAGCAACTCTGGGGTGTGGAGGAGCTGATCAGATACCGACTCGCTCTGGAAGCACCACCAAAGCATGCAGGCCCGGTCGTTTCCGAAGGAGTGGCGAGATTCGCTCTGGGACCACTGGGAGAAGTGGCGGCGAGCACCAAGAGCTGGAGCGACATGGAGCCTTTCCTCGATCAGGGGCCGGAACGGCGGACATTCGCCGCCGAGCGGGTGGTTCGCGGCGACACCGGAACTGAGACCCTGATCGATCTTCCCGGGCGACTCATGGAGTGGGAGCCCTCCTATCCGCTGGCGACCTACAAGTCGGACAAGGTCGAAGCGCCATCGCCCGCCTCACCCAAGACCGAGCCAGTCACCCTTCCCTCGTCGGCGGAGCGGGTTTCGGATCCCGAATCCGAAGGCGCTCTCGCAGACCTCGTCGCTCCCTGGGCGGAGCAGTCCAACGGGCACTGCGAGACGGCGACAGTGGAGGGCTCGGCAAAAGATGCCATCCGGGTCCTCGGCTTGACCAGGGCACGTCTGGTCGAGCTTCCCGCCCCGGAAGCCCTGCGCTGGATGGCCTGGGCAGGAGCGTCCGGAGGTGCTCATGGAAGACGCCGGGGTGCGGCCGCCGGGCGCTACGGGACCTGGTGGGTTCTGGCGTCTCTGGCCGACCTCGACTGGCCCCCCGACCCCGAAGATGTCGGCAAGGCTGCAAGCCGTCTCAGCTGGTATTGGTTCGACGACGGTGGGCCCGGCACGGGCTGGCAGCTCCGACTAGCCATTGAAGACCCGGATGAAGGCCTCGCCTGGGCCATCGCCGCGGTCGACGCAGCCGACTAGGCCACTACAGCTAGGCCTCTTGGGCGAACACGCTGATCGTGTGCCACCCCGTCGCCCCATCCGGCGCCGGAGGGCGAATCTCCTCGGTCTGAGTCTCCCCGGTCCCGTCGGTTGCCCGCACCCGAATGTGGTGAGCGCCGATAGGGACGTCCCAGTCGACACGCCACTGGACCCAACTGTTCTCTGAGAGAGCTTCCGACAGCTCGGCCTCTACCCACCCGGCATCGTCACCAAGCTGGACTTCGACCTTCTCGATACCCCGCGATGGTGCCCAGGCAACTCCGGCCACCGACCTCGGTCCAGGCGGGATGACCTCGTTGCGTCTGGGTGTGTCGACCCGGCTTTGAGTCTTGATCGGTGCTTCTTTGGACCACCCGCGCGGGATCCAGTAGGCGTTGAACTCGTCCCAACCGGTGAGAACGATCTCGGAAAGCCACTTGGTTGCGGACACGTAGCCGTAGAGACCGGCCACGACGAGACGGGCCGGGAAGCCATGCTCGAAGGGGAGAGGCTCGCCATTCATCCCGACTGCCACCAGCGCCTCGCGTCCGTCATAGGCGGCCTCGACAGGGAATCCGACGGTGAAGTCGTCGACCGACCGACCGACGATCTGCTCTGCATTGTCCTGGACGCCCGCTCGATCGAGTATCTCGGTGAGGGGGACCCCCTGCCATCTCGCATTGCCGACCAGACCTTCTCCCACGTCGTTGGATACGCAGGAAAGCGTGACATCGCGTTCGATGGTCCTCATGTCGAGGAGGTCGAAGTAGTCGATCGTGTATGGCCGCTCGACCAGCCCCCTGACAGTCAGCGTCCAATCCTGTAGATCAACCCGGGGAACGGAGAACGCGGTATCGATTCGGTAGAAGTCCGCATTGGGGACGATCACCGGGCTCAGGCCGTCGATCCCCAACTCGGCGGCTGCGGGGACAGCCGGCAGCTTCTCGGCCGGAACCGGAAGCACAACCTCGGATCTGCCGGAAACCGCCATTTTCGCCTTCTCGACCAGCGAGCGACCCACCACTCCCGTAAGGGCGGCAAGTCCGACAAGAGCCCCGGCGCCGAGAATGAAATGGCGTCGCGACGGATCGGATCCTTCTTCGGATGGTGCCTTCTGGCCCAGGCCGTAGAGCCAACGAAGCGACATGAGGCCCGTGAGGGCGGCGGCCCCGCCCGGAATGGCAGCAACGCCGATTCCTACGCCGCCGTTCCATGCACCAGCCCAGGAGGCGATTACGCCGAATCCGACGAAAGCGCCAATGGCGATACCAAACCGCTCGCGGGAGAACACTCCCACGACTGCGCCGATCAGAATCGTCACCAGCGCAATTCCGATCAGCAGGGCAAGCTTGTCGTAGGTGCCGAACACCTCGATGGCGAAGTCCTTGACGGGCTTGGGCACGTTGTCGATGACCCAGCTTCCAAGGCCCTCGACGAGCGAGGGAAGCCCGCTGAAAAGCCCGGCCAGTAGTTCTGAAACACCGAGTGCGAGGGCCGCCGCAGCGGCACCGGCGAACGCGTCACGAGTTCGTGAGGTCTCCACGAAACCAGAACCTAGGCCGTTGTGCGCTAACCACGGATAAACGTCAGGCAGTCCAGCCGAACAGCCGGGAGCCGACCTGGATGTAGGTCACCCAGACGGCCAGTGCGGCGACGGGAACCACCGGCGTCCACAAGGGTCGCCGTCTGAAGACACGTCCGAGCACGAAGAGCCCCCCGGCCCAGATGACCCACAAGACGATGTACCACGGAAAGGGGACCAAGAGACCGCTCGCGAGATAGAGCCACCCGATGACCACATACAGGACCATGCCGATGACCCCGACGATCAGCGCGCCGACGGACCTTGCTTCTGGTGACGGTTCCATGGACCGTATTCAACCCGGGTTCCTGTCACCGAAGCGGCTACGTTGGAGCACTACGCCATGGAATTGACCACAGGAGAAGACGGGGTCCAACGGTGCTGGTGGGGAGCAGAGCCGGAGATCTATCGCACCTACCACGACGACGAGTGGGGCCGCCCGGTCACTGATGACCGCCGTCTCTTCGAGAAAATCTGCCTCGAGGGTTTCCAGGCCGGGCTCTCCTGGCTCACCATTCTCAAGAAGCGAGAGAACTTCCGCTCAGGATTCGCCGGTTTCGATCCAACTTCTGTCGCCGCATTCGGTGAGGACGACGTCCAGCGCCTGCTGGGCGACGCAGGCATCGTGCGACATCAGGGCAAGATCAGGTCGACGATCAACAACGCCCAAAAGGCCCTGGAACTTCAGGACGAAGCCGGTTCGCTGTCTGCCTATTTCTGGTCCTGGGCAGAGGCGGAGGCTCCACCGCCGGTCGACATCCCCGCGGTCACCGACGTTTCCACGACGTTGTCCAAGGACCTGAAGAAGCGGGGATGGTCCTTCGTCGGCCCGACCACCGTCTATGCCTTCATGCAGGCCATGGGCCTGGTCAACGACCACCTCGATGGATGCCAGGCCCAACACAGATGCGCCGACGAACGCCGACATGTGGTGAGCCGCGCCATCTAACGTTTCGGCTGTGCTGGAGAGACCTGCTTTCACGGTCGGCATCGAAGAGGAATACCTCGTCGTCGATAGAGAGACGCGCGACCTGATCAAGAGCCCGCCTCCCGAAATGTGGGAGCGGTTGAGTGAGGTGCTCGGCACCAACGTGACCCGCGAGTTTCTCAAGGCCCAGATCGAGGTCGGAACCAAGGTCTGCACGAACATCCAGGAGGCCCGCAAGGATCTGGCCAGGCTCAGACGAGGGCTTTCCGATGTCGTCAACGAGTACGGCGCAGCCATCATCGCCTCCTCGACCCACCCCTTCGCCAACTGGGAGAAGCAAGAGACGACCGAAGACCCCCGGTATATCCGCCTGGCGGCCGACTACCAGCAGGTGGCCCGACAGTTGGTCATCTGCGGCATGCACGTCCATGTCGGGATCGAGGATCCGCATTTGCGTATCGATCTCATGAATCAGGTCCGGTACATGCTCCCCCATATGCTCGCTCTCAGCACCTCGTCACCGTTCTGGGACGGTGTGCCCACCGGGCTTCTCGCTTACCGGCTCGTCATCTTCCAGAACCTGCCGAGGACGGGGATGCCAGAGGAGTTCGAGTCCTGGGGCGAGTACGAGAGGTTCGTCGATGTCCTGGTCGATGCCGGGCTCATCGAGGACGGCACCAAGCTCTGGTGGGACATTCGACCCTCCAGCCGTTACCCGACCCTCGAGATGCGGATCAGCGACGTATGCACCCGACTCGACGACGCCATCACCATCGCCGCCCTCTATCAGTGTCTCCTTGGCTTCCTCTACCGCCTCCGGCGAAACAATCAGAGGTGGCGGGTCTACTCCCCGGGGATCATCGAGGAGAACGTATGGCGGGCACAGCGCTACGGGACCGATGGCTCACTCGTCGACTTCGGTAAAGGCCAACTCGTCCCCATGACCGATCTGGTCGAGGAGTTCATCGAGATCCTCGCCCAAGATGCTGTCGAGTTCGGGGTCAGGGAAGAGGTGCGCCACGCCCGCGAAATAGTCGCCAATGGCACCAGCGCTCATCGTCAGCTCGCCACTTACGAGAAGGCCCTGACCGATGGGGCATCGAACCACGAGGCACTGCAAGGGGTCGTCGATGAGTTGATCGTCGATTCGCTATACGGAATCGACGTTTAGGGTCGGGCCACTGACCACTATCGGGAGACAGCTTGAGCCACAAGATTCGCATCGGTGTTGGCCTGCCGCCACAACACGCCAGCTACACCACCATTCGCGACGCTGTGGTCCGTGCCGAGGAGATGGGTGTCGATGCCGTCTTCAACTGGGACCACTTCTTCCCACTGTCAGGTGATCCAGACGGAAAGCACTTCGAGTGCTGGACCATGCTCGGCTCCTGGGCCGAGGTGACAGAGCGTGTCGAGATCGGCGCCCTCGTCAGCTGCAACAGCTACCGCAACCCCGACCTACTCGCCGACATGGCCCGCACCGTCGACCACGCCTCGAACGGCCGTCTCATCTTCGGCATCGGCGCCGGATGGTTCGAGAAGGACTACACCGAGTACGGGTACGAGTTCGGGACGCCCGGTTCACGTCTGGCCGACCTCAAACAGGCACTGCCCCGCATCAAGTCGCGCTGGTCCAAGCTCAACCCGGCACCGACCCGCGATATCCCGGTCCTCATCGGCGGCGGCGGGGAGAAGAAGACCCTCCGCTACACCGCAGAGTATGCCGACATCTGGCACGGATTCGGGAAGCCCGACGTGATCCGTCACAAGAACGCGGTGCTCGACACCCACTGCGCAGACATCGGGCGCGACCCCGCCGAGATCGAGCGCTCCGCCGGCGCCACGCCGGGTGACCCCTCGAGCGGCGAGGCCTTCCTCGCCGCCGGTGCCACTTTCATCACCCTCGGCATCGAAGGGCAGACGGGATACGACCTGGCGCCCGTCCCGGAATGGCTGGCCTGGCGGGACGAGAGAAACGCCGGCTAGGCCGCAGCGGTCTCCAACTCCGCCCCGCGCTCTACGTCCTCCTCGACACTGACCGACGGCTGATGAAGGCAAGCATGTCGGCCGAACGCTACGGGCGGACGTGAGATGTGGGTCTGGCGCTGGCTAAAGTGCCGCCCCGTGAGTGATCTTGTTGATTCGGCAGCGGCCGCTCTAGGCATTCCGGCGTCCCTTGCCGAGCGATCGGCTGCGGCCCGGGCCGAGGTCGCCGGAACATCAGCCGACGACGTACTCGCCGCCTGGGGTGGCGGTACGTCTGTCGCGGCAGCACCAGCAACCGAGCCGGCAGCGGGCGAGACACCAACTCCCGCTCCTGCCGTGGAGCAGACACCTGCCGCCGTGGCCGTCATGGAGCCCGTCATCGAACTGCCCCTTGCCGAAGAAGTCGTATTCGAAGAGGAGCCCGAAGAACCACTCGAGCCTGTCTCGCTCGGGACCCGGATAGGAACAGCCGTCAAGGTCGGGGCGTGGACCGGCGCCGGGCTCGGTTTCGTCGCCTTCTTCATCTTCACCGCATATTGGGCTCCCAGGGCAGCCGTGCTCCCCGATGTGGG
>JAYEGJ010000140.1:0-1200 GCA_034658975.1 Actinomycetota bacterium | reverse complement strand
ATACCCCAGAGCAGCTTCCCGTTGTAGGAGAAGAGAGCGATTCCCACTCCGTGTTGGGCCCACAGCGGAACCATCGGATAGTTGGCGAGCATCTGGGACTCCAGGAGGTACATCGGGAACTGCGGCCCCGGGATATTCGTGACCGTCATGTTGAACGGGCGCAGCTTGGGCCCCACCACCCTGTTCGCTAATGACAGGAGGGTTATCGGTGTGCCCGAGCTCAGCTCGACGAGAGTCGCCGCTCCCAAGGCCTGATTGGTGTCCTTGAGCACCTTGGTGTTGGCCTTGACGATGTCGTATCTCCTGGCCGCATCCGGTTCGTCGATGGGGAGGTCGACCAGCCACATTGCCACCTGGTTCCCCAGCTTTCCTCGTTGGTCCTGGGCACGTGTGGAGACAGGGTTCATGGCCCTGAACTGGGCATGATCCGGGGTGTAGTCACGGGACTCCATCAGAAACCTGCGAACGGCCCCTGTGGTGATGGCGAGTACGACGTCATTGACGGAGCCACCCAAAGCGTTTTTGATCGCCTTGATCTCGTCGAGAGGCAATTCGGCCCAATCGAAACGGCGGTTGGGGCCGATGTCCGGATTGAGAGGGGTCCGGTCAGACGGGATCAGCCAGCCAGAGCCCAGTGATGTAAGGGCCGCAATCGACTTGTCCAGTGTGTTGTCGGTGATCTTGAAGAAGCCGTCCCGCACCCGCTCGGACAGATTTCCCAATCCGTCGATGAGGCGGCGGGTGAGCTTGGCCGTCTCGGCAACTGCGAGTTGGGTCGGTGTCGGAGCAGGCTTCGGCACCCAGTCGTCGGCGGGCTCGATGGTTCCGTCCGGAATGACATTGAGGAGAATGGTGGTCAGGTCGACGCCCGAGATGCCGTCGATCATGCAGTGGTGGATCTTGGCGATGATCGCGAATCGGTCGTCGTTCACTCCCTCGACGAACCACAACTCCCAAAGGGGCTTGGAACGATCGAGTTTGGTCGACACGATCCGACCGGCGAGTTCCTTCAACTGCTCGTCGGTGCCGGGTCTCGGTAGCGAGGTATGCCTGACGTGGTAGTCGAAGGTGAACGAGTCGTCGTCTATCCAGACGGGGCGACGGTCATAAGGCACGAACTCCAGGCGCTGTCGGTAGCGCGGGATGTACTGGAGTTTGGAGCGGACGTGATCGCGGATGCGGTCGATGTCGATGCCGCCC
>JAYEGJ010000139.1:0-6191 GCA_034658975.1 Actinomycetota bacterium | reverse complement strand
TTCGTCGACATCACCGATCGCCGTCGCCTCGAGTCCAAGGTGAGGGCTGAGCATGCACGGGCAGAGCGACTTCTCCTCAACATTCTTCCTGCCGAGATTGCCCGCCAGCTCAAGGAACGCCCAGGCCAAACCATCGCGCAACGCTTCGACGAAGTAACGGCCCTCTTCGCCGACGTGGTCGGATTCACCCCACTGGCCGCGAGATTGGAACCCGACCGAGCGGTGGAGCTCCTCAATGAGCTGTTCACCGCGTTCGACCAACTTGCGGACAAGTATGGAGTCGAGAAGATCAAGACAATCGGCGACGGCTACATGGTTGTCGCCGGTGCACCCAGCCCGATGACCGACCACTGTGACGTGATTGCCAGGTTGGCTCTGGACATGAGGGACTGGACACTTGACCGGGTGAGCGACGATGGCATCAAGGTTCAGATTCGCATCGGAATCAACTCCGGTTCGGCGGTGGGTGCGGTAGTCGGAACCTCCAAGTTCACTTATGACCTCTGGGGAGATGCGATAAACGTTGCCTCCCGGATGGAATCCTCGGGAGAACCGGGACGAATCCATGTGGCCGAGGGAGCTTGGTCCCGCCTCAAGGAGAAGTACGTGTTCGAAGCCCTCGAGCCCATGGAAATCAAGGGCAAAGGGGAAATGAATTCCTGGTTTCTCGAGGCACCCCTCTAGGGCCCCTTGGGTAGCATTCCGCTCCCGTTGAAAGGACTGCGGTGGCAAAGGTTCGTCAGGCCGACAAGATCGAGGCGCTCGGGAAGGTTCCCCTTTTCAGCGGGCTGAGCAAGAAGGAACTCCAGTTCCTGGCGCGCTTGACCACCGAAGTCGATGTCAAGGAGGGTTCGGCTCTGGTCAAGCAGGGTGAACCCGGCCAGGAGGCGATGATCATCTTGTTGGGTACCGCTGTAGTCCGTCGCAACAAGCGCAAGATCGATGAGATGGGCCCCGGAGACTTCTTCGGAGAGATGAGTCTGGTTGACCGCATGCCCCGCAACGCCGACGTGATCGCCTCGTCCGACATGACGCTGCTGGTCATGGATTCGCGTGAGTTCTCAACGTTGCTCGATACTTACCCAAAGGTTGCAGTGAAGATCCTGAAGACGGTTGTCGAGCGGCTGGTCAGAGCACAATCCACAACCGTCTGACCTCGAACCGACACTCTCGGTAGCTTTGCCCCATGGTGGTTGAGCCCGTCGAACGAAAGCTGGTGGCGATCGTCTCGGCCGATGTGGCCGGCTACTCCCGTCTCATCGCCGCAGACGAGGTGACAACGGTCCGCACCCTCACCTCCTATCGCCAGGCAATGGCCGAACTGGTCACCCAACATCGGGGACGGGTCGTCGACAACCCCGGAGACAATGCTCTCCTCGAATTTCCCTCCGCCACCGACGCAGTCGAGGCAGCCATCGACATCCAAGAACTGATCGCAGAACGCAATACCGACATCCCGGCGGACCGCCGAATGGAGTTCCGTATCGGTGTCCATCTCGGTGAGGTGATGGTCGAAGGCGATCGCATCTATGGGGAAGGGGTCAACATCGCCGCCCGACTCGAGGCCATCGCCGACGTCGGTGGGATCTGCGTCTCCAAGACTGTCCATGACCAGGTGGCCACCAAGGTCGACGCCACCTTCATCGACCTCGGCGAACAGCAACTCAAGAACATCCCTCACCCCATCCACGCCTACCGGACCGAGGCTGAAGGCCTGGATCCCCACGACCCCGAGCAGGCCGTCGAGACGAACCTCCCGGGCGAAATGTCGTCACTGATCGGCAGAGAAGAAGCAATTGAAGACATCGCTCGGCTCATCGAAGCGGCCCGGCTAGTGACTCTGTTGGGATCAGGAGGCGTCGGCAAGACCCGGCTTGGGGTTGCGACGGCCAGAGAATCCATAGGTTCATACCCGAATGGGGTTTGGTTCATCGACCTGGCCAGGCTGGAAGACGGAGACCTCCTGCTGCCGGCGATTGCTGATGTCCTCGACGTCGAGCCTCCAGCCCTGCGTCCCATTGAGGATGCCCTGGTCGACCGCATCGATCGTGGCGACACGCTGTTCATCCTCGACAGCTGTGAGCACCTGATCGAGGCAGCGGCCCAGGCTGCCAGCGTCCTACTCCGCCGGTGTCCAAGCCTTCATGTGCTTGCGACCAGTCAGGAAGCGCTCCAGATCACCGGCGAGGTGGTCTGGCATGTACCCAGCCTCGAGCTGCCAGATCCCGGAGCCGAGGAGGATTCGATAGCAGGGAGCGCTGCAGTGGACCTCTTTTGCCAGCGGGCAAAAGCTGTGGACGGTTCATTCGAACTCACCACCGAGAACGCCGAATCGATCGCTTCCCTGTGTCGTCACTTGGGAGGGATCCCTCTCGCACTCGAGCTGGCTGCCGCGCGGACACGGACCCTCAGCGTTGCCGAGCTCGACTCCCGACTCGGAGAAACCTTCGACATCCTCACCAGTGGTGGCCGCGACGTCCCGCCCCGGCAGCGAACACTGCGCGCAACGGTCGAATGGAGTTACGAGCTCCTTGACGAAGGGGCGAAGGCCTTCTTCGATCAACTCGGCGTCTTCCGTGGCACCTTCTCGCTGGAAGCTGCAGCCGCCGTCACCAGAGAGACGGAAGACGGGGCGGGCGATGCGATAGATGGGCTCGTGGTCCGCTCCCTGCTTCAAACGACTCCCGGCCCCTCGCGAAGGTTTCGATTACTGGAGACGTTGCGGCTCTTCGCTCTTGAGCAACTCAGCCAGTCCGGAGGTTTGGAGGAGACACGTACCCGACACCTGGATTGGATGGTGACGCTCTGCTTGAGAGAGTCGCCGAAGCTGATGACGGGAGGCCAACGGGACGCTCTCGCGGAGCTACGGGAGGACGTGGACGACATCAGAGCCGCTCTGCGTTGGGCGCTGGACTCCGGGCAACCCCGCAAAGGCCTTCGAGTGGCAACCTCCCTCGCTCGCTTCTGGTATCTCACCTCGACCCACAAGGAGGGTGCGGAGTGGCTCGAAGAGCTCATGGCTGCAGGCCCCGAGGTGTCAGACCTGGAGATCGGTAGGGCCAAATCTGCCCTAGCGATGACCCTGAATCGCATCGGCCGGATAAATGAGGCGGCGGAGCACGCTCGGCATGCGGTCGAGCTGCTCGAGCCGTTGGGGGAGCCTCAGGCACTTGGCTGGGCCCAGTTCTATCTGGCGGTTACTACGACCGAACCCGCCTACACGAACACCGAACGGGTAGAGAGCTTGTATCAGGCGTCTCTCGCCAGTTTCAAGCAGGCCGAACACCCCCCTGGAATCGGCATGGCCACGATGCTGCTGAGTGCTCTCAGCATGAAGCGTGACCCGGAAAGGACTCTGGAGATGGTGGGCCCCTTGCTTGCCCATGCGGAGCAGACCAACAACGCCAACGTCATCGCCCACTCTCTCGAGTTCATCGCTTATGCCAACCGCATGCTGGACCGTACCGATGAGGTTGGACCGGCATATGAGAGAGCGATCCGTCTCCACGCAGAGATCGGCAACTGGGCCTGCCTGTGTCACGCCTTCGAAGGGCTCGCGGCCTACCTGATTGCCGACGACCTGGAGGTTGAGGCGGCAAGAGTCGTCGGAGGCACCGACGCCATTCGGGGCAGCCTGTCGACCGTTCAGGCTCCATTTGAGCAGGTGGTCGAAAACGACTTCTATCGCTGGGTCGACGACCTCGACTCGAGAGCCGACTTGAGCCAAGCTCGCCAAGAAGGTCGAGGGTGGACCCGTGATGAGCTTGTGAAGAACGCCGCCCGATATGCGAGCCTCGATGACTGAGGGAATCGAGCGCAGGCTGGTGGCGATCGTGTCGGTCGATGTGGCCGGCTACTCCCGTCTCATCGCCCAGGACGAGGTCACAACGGTCCGCACTCTCGCCAGCTACCGCTCGATCACGTCCGACCTCGTCGCCCAACATCGGGGACGAGTGGTCGACAACCCCGGGGACAACGCACTCCTCGAGTTCCCCTCCGCCACCGACGCAGTCGAGTGCGCCATCGACATCCAGAAGAGCATCACAGAACGAAACAGCGACGTGCCAGCAGACCGAAGAATGGAGTTCCGTATCGGAGTTCATCTCGGTGAGGTGCTGGTAGAGGACGCTCGAATCTATGGAGACGGGGTCAACGTGGCCGCCCGTCTAGAGGCAATGGCACCTGTGGGCGGGATCGTCATCTCTAAGACCGTCCACGACCAGATCGCTAACAAGATCGACGTCGCCTTCACCGACCTCGGAGAGCAAGAACTCAAGAACATCACGCAACCCGTACACGCCTTCCGGGTGGAGACAGGAACCCCGCGCAACGTGATCCTGGCCGCATCTGTAGCCGACCTCGATGCCTTGCTGAAGAGCGACGAGGAGGGGACGCTCGCCTCTCTCAAGGCCCACCGGCTGGCCACCGATCCCGTGGTTTACTCACACGGCGGAAGCGTGGTGGGTGAGTACAGGGGAGGATTGCTGTACCAGTTCCCCTCGGCGCTCGAAGCAGTGAAGGGCGCTGCTGAGGCTCAAGCCTTGATGGCCCAGAGGTTTGCCATGTTGCAAGAGGACCGACGTATGCAGTACCGGCTGGGGATACACCTTGTACACATTTCGGGTGCAGCCGAAGAGACACCCGACACCCTTGTTGCGTCCCAAATCAGGGATCTGTCCGAGCCCGGTGGCATCTGCATCTCGAATGAGGTGCACTCAGCTGTCCAGGGTGAGCTGCATCTCGAATTCTTCCCCGCCGGAAGCGTGCGAGCGGATTCGGGAGAAGAGATCGCTGTCTGGCGACTCGCATCTGACCGAGCCGCAACGGGCGAGTCGCTCTCCAGTGGGCCAGGTGCCGTGGTCGTCCTTCCCTTCGAGCGACTCGGGAACGACCCCGATCAGGACTACTTGGTCGATGGCATCACCGAAGACGTCACAACAGCGCTGACCTCTTATGGAGAGTTTCGAGTTGTCCCGAGGGGTTCGGCTTTCACATATCGTGGCGTGTCCAAGAGTGATCGAGAGATAGCCCGAGAGCTGGATGCCACCTACGTGCTGAGAGGCAGCGTGCGGGCCACAACCGACCGTGTCCGGGTTTCGGTCCAACTGACCGACGCCGATGCCGATCAGGCGATATGGGCGGAGAGATTCGATCGAGACCTCGAAGACGTATTCGACCTTCAGGATGAGATTGCTCGGAGTATCACCTTGAGGCTCGTACCTGAGCTGTTCCGGAGTGAGCTCGATAGGAGCATGGCCAGGGGCACCGGGAACCTGGAATCGTGGGACCTCTACCAGCGAGGAAGGTGGCATTACTACCGCACGACTCCCTCCGACTACGTGAAGTCGATCGCCTTGTTGGAGCAGGCCATCGACAGGGATCCAAACAATGGTCGAGCCATGAGCTTCCTGGGTTTCGTGTTCACCATTCGCATCTGGCGCGGCTGGAGTCCGGACGTCCCCGGCGACTACAAGCGAGCGATCGACATCGGGGAACGGGCCGTTCGAAGCGACAACGCCAACTGGCGAGCCCACGCCGCTTTATCGGTGGCTTACGCATTCACCGGGCAGCATGACCGGGCAATGAAAGATGCGGAGTTGAGCCTTCCTTGGTGGCCCGCAGCCGTGGGCATCGCCTCCTGGCTGGCCGGCGATCTGAAGACGGCCGCCGAGTACCTGACCCGGGCCATCCGGGAGAGTCCGGGCGATAAGGACAACTACCACTGGCGCACCGGTCTGGGGTATGTCCACTACATGGATGGCAACTATCCCGCTGCCCTCGCCTGGGGAGAGGAGGGGTTGCAGGGTTTACCCGACTACCTGCAAACCAAGGCGCTGCTGGCGGCGACGCTCGCCAGGCTGGGACGTGACGACGAGGCCCACCGGTACATGGCCGAGTTCATGATGCAGCTACCAGGTACCACTGCGGCCAGGTACCGGAAAACCTTCAAGTTCAAGAATCAGGCCCATGTCGACGCCTACATGGAAGGTCTGATCAAGGCGGGGATGCCACGAGAATGAGTTCCGAACCTGTTGAACGAAAGCTGGTGGCGATCGTCTCGGTCGATGTCGCCGGTTACAGCCGACTGATCTCGCTCGACGAGGTGGGAACGGTCCGCACTCTCACGGCTTACCGGAACGAGATGAGCACCTTGGTCGCCCAGCATCGGGGAAGGGTCGTCGACAACCCCG
>JAYEGJ010000138.1:0-6392 GCA_034658975.1 Actinomycetota bacterium | reverse complement strand
GCACTAGCTCTCATCTGCGATGTACTCCGGAAGGCGACCCGACTGGACAACAAACTCTCGTCTGTCCTTGTGATTCAACCCGAGAGCGAACCACAACCACGCGAGATACCCGAGACCGATCACTTCTTTGACCCACCGCCACGGGTCGGAGAGCGCCCGCTCCCATGCGAGCGGCCAGTACGGCATTTCTCCGGGCGAGATGTCGAAACCGAAGAACGGCCAGAGAAAGACCTCCTGATTGATCCACATTGCATCGAGCAGCAGGTGGAACAGCCATCCAACGCCCAGTGCCATCCAGGCTCGTCTTCGCCTCCCCCTTCTCGTCAGGGCCAGCACAACTGCCATATAGATGGTCGGGACCAGCAGCGAGTGCATCCAGAGCTCGCCGGTGGCAAGACGACTTCCGAAAAGGATCGTGCCGGTCGGCAGGTCGATCAGGTCTGCAAGCACCGCCCCGAGGAGCAGGAAGCGGATATCGACCTTCGGGTCCCGGAAGATCCATCGGAAGAGCCACACACTGCCTCCGACATGCCAGAAGAGCATCCGTCAGGCGACGAGAATCCTGCGGCAATGCACGCACCGGGGCAGGTCGGCGTCGAACGCCTCTTCTTGCTCGGCCGGTGAAAGGGTCATGTGACAGCCTCCACATACGCCATGGTCGAACGCGGCCACCGCAACCCCCTCCTTGATCCGTCGCAGCTTCTCGTACAACTCCATGAGTTCTGCGTCCACAGGAGCGATCGCCTCTTTCTTCCGCTCCTCCTTGCGGGCGAGTTCGGCGTCGATCTTCCGCCACTGATCCTTGATCGAGGACTCCAGGGCTTCTTTGGTCGCCGTCACGCGGCCGACTTCGGACTCGAGGTTCGCCGCCAGGTCCTTGACCGGATCGATCTCATCGAGAAGCTTGAGAACCCGCTCTTCCATCGCCTCGCGTTGCCCCTTGAGACCCTGAACCTCGAGCCTCATGTGCTCCGTCTCACGGGCGCTCATTCCGCCGGCGAACAACCGTGTCTCGTGCTCGTCGAGCTTGATCTCCAGCAATTCGAGCTCTCCTTCGGACTTGTCCAGGTCCAACTCGCGTTGCTTGAGGTCTGATGCTGCCGCATCGCGGCTGGCCGTGATCTCGCCGAGCTCGGAGTGGGCGGACTTGTACTCATCGAGTTCGGGAAGGGACTGTCTCTGCTCGAGCAGGCGGTCGATCTGGAGATCCAGATCCTGCACGTCTAAGAGGTCTGCGAAGCTGAGTATCTCCATGCGTTGCGGAGAGTAGTGCCGGGCTAACCCCAAGTTCTCGGGTCGTGCGATGTCAGGTCGATCACATCGATCTCAGGAATGGAGGACAGCATTCTGACCAGGGCTTTCATCCCCGGACGCTCGGTGGCAGTGTGACCAGGATCGACGATCGCGAGACCCAGGTCGGCGGCGTGGACCCCCTCATGATGTGAGACGTCGCCAGTGACGAGGGCATCGGCGACCTCGGCAGCGGCCGCTACGAATCCGCCTCCCGAGCCGGGAATGACGGCGACCCGATCAATATCGTCATGACGGTTGCCGCTGATACGAAGCCCGTAGTGGCCAAAGGCATCCGAGGCGATGGCGTCGAGTACGGCCAGGGTGCCCTCGAAATGCCCAACACGCCCGATATCGGGGAGTCCAGTTTCGGGATCACCCCCGAAGGGCTCCACCTTCAGAAGCCGAAAGAGGCTTGCGAGGGCATCTGCGCTGCCCCCGGTTGCCGCGTCGAAATCCGTGTGCGTGATCAGAAGGCTGACCCTGCTCCTGATCAGCCGGAATGCCCGCGCCTCCGGAGAGCGTCCCGCAGTGATCCGGTTCGTCTTCGCAAACAGCAGCGGGTGATAACTGACCAGAAGGTCGACCGGGCTTCTCTCCACGGCTGCCACCACCGCCTCTGTCACCTCGTGACACACGCCGACTCGGCCAGCCTCCGCTGCTACATCGCCCAACTGCACACCAACCGGGTCCCAGTCGGGGGTCTGGTCCGGCCTGGTCTTCTCCGCAATCGCCGCAGCGATCTCACCTACCGTGCTCATGGGCAAGATCGTAGGGGCGCCGTATCCTTCCCAGTCACAATGGACCTCACTCCCGCCCGTTCCTGGAATCCGCCTTCCGATTGGCCTCGCCTCACCGTCATCGAGTCACACGCCGGAGGCGAGCCTTTTCGGGTGGTGATCGACGGCCTGCCCGACATCCCTGGCGACACGATCCTCGAGAGACGCCGGTACGCAGAGGAACACCTCGATGGCCTGCGTCGGGCCTTGATGTGGGAGCCACGAGGGCACGCCGACATGTACGGGGGATGGATCACGCCCCCGGTCCGCGAGGACAGCGACCTCTCGATCCTCTTCCTTCACAACGAAGGGTTCTCGACAATGTGCGGTCACGGGATCATTGCCCTGACCAAGACCGTGCTGGAAATGGGAATCCTCGACATTGAAGGAGCCGAGACCACCATCAAGATCGACAGCCCGGCGGGTCAGATAACGGCGACGGCCACGTGTGTCGATGAAACCGTGACGTCCGTGAGGTTCCTGAACGTGCCGTCATTCGCCGCTCGCCTCGACGCATCGGTCGTAGTCGACGGCCTCGGCTCGGTGAGCTTCGACATCGGGTTCGGAGGCGCCTTCTACGCCTATGTGGACGCCGGTTCCGTGGAGGTCGACCTTTCCGATTCGAACCGTCTCGTTCAGGCGGGCAGGGCGATCAAGCGGGCGGTGATGGATGCGACAACCCTCGTTCATCCGGATGACTCTGACCTCGCCTTTCTCTACGGCGTGATCTTCACCGGACCGCCAACCGACCCGAAGAATCACAGTCGCCACGTTTGCGTCTTCGCCGACGGAGAGGTCGACCGATCGCCGACCGGAACCGGAGTGAGCGGTCGTCTGGCTCTTCTGCATGCCCGTAGCGAGATCGATCTGGACCAGCCAATCACCATCGAGAGCATCGTCGGCAGCGAGTTCAGCGGTCGAATCGTCGCCGAAACCCGGGCCGGGCCCTATCCGGCGGTGCTCCCCGAAGTGTCCGGAACCGCCCACATCGTCGGCCGATCAGAGCTCTGGATCGACCCCGACGACCCCCTCAACCCGGGGTTCTTTCTCAGGTAGGCGCCGGGTCCAATAGGATCGGAACATGACAATTCCACCTGTTGACCTCCCGCCGCTATCGGTGCCCGGGTTCCAGAATCTGTCGGAAGACAAGAAGGCCTTGTTCGTCTCCGAGTTCAATCATCGGAAACGGAGCATGGCACTGATGGTCGCCCTTTCGATCCTCTTCCCGATCCAGCTGTTCTTTCTCGGAAAGGTCGGGCTGGGGATCCTTTTCCTCCTGACCGGAGGCGGGTTTGGGTTCTGGTTCGTGGTCGAGTGGTTCCTGACTCCCGGCCGAGTTCGCGACTACAACACCAAAACCGCCAACCAGATCATCGCCTCACTCGGGACACCGGGCGTCTGACTCAGTACTTCTGGTCGACGAACGTCTGCTCCTGGAAGGGCGGACGAACGTAGGGAATCTCTTCCATCACAGGAAGGTCAACCGGTTCGGGCGTCAGATCTCCGTATTCGAACTGCGAGAGGATATGGCTGATGCAGTTCAGCCTTGCCCGCCGTTTGTCGTCCGACGGCACGACATACCAGGGAGCCTGTTTGATGTCGGTGTACTGGAAGGTGGTGTCCTTGGCCATTGAGTAGCGCACATACTGGCGGTGCTCCTCGATGTCCATATCTGAGAGCTTCCACCGCTTGAGGGGCTCCTGATTCCTCGACTCGAAGCGCTTGCGCTGCTCGTCGTAGCTCACCGAGAACCAGTACTTGAGAAGCTTGATCCCTGAGCGCGTGAGCATGCGCTCGAACTCGGGGCAGGACCGCAGGAACTCTTGGTGTTCCTCCTCGGTGCAGAAGCCCATCACCCATTCGACGTTTGAGCGGTTGTACCAACTCCGATCGAACAGCACGATCTCCCCCGCGGCTGGGAGTTGGGCGACATATCGCTGGAAATACCACTGGGTGCGCTCACGCTCGGTTGGCTTGGGGAGTGCGGCCACACGGACATTGCGAGGGCTGGTCCGCTCGCTGATGCGTTTGATGACCCCACCCTTGCCGGCCGTCCCACGACCCTCGAATATGATCGCTACCCGCTCGCCTTGTTCCTGGACCCAGTATTGGAGTCGAACCAGTTCTTCCTGGAGACGCGACAGCTCGGCTTCGTAGAAGTCCTTTCGAAGCCTGCCTTTTTGCGTGTAGTGGTCGGACCCCGAAGGCATGTCGTACTCAACTACCTCGTCGGCCCCCTCGGGCAGTGCCAGATGTCCTTCCGCTTCTACGTTCATGGGCTCCTCAGCGTCTATCCGCTCTCCACCTTAGGGCCTGAATCCCTATCCCCGAAGAGCCAGCGTCGGGTCATATCAGCTGGGTTGGCCCCCCGGTCATGCATCCCTAGTGAGCCAATAATGACGGAGGGGATGACATCACGTCCCGGGCGATAGCCGGGTACTCCAGCTACCTTCCAGGTTCGACATGTCGGCCATCACTCTTGATCCTGCCTTCGAGGCATTGGACAAATGCGACAAGGCCTTGCAGAAGCTGTCCGACAGCTGCTGTGAGCCGGGCAGGAGCCCGCGCATGGCCGGCCTCGCCGAAACCCTGAACCGGGGAAGAGAACGACTTCGAGTCGCCGACGACGCGTCGGATCCTGGACAAATCATCGCCGAGTTCGAGGATGCCGGGGCTCAGATAGGCCATCTGCAGATCACCTGCTGTGCCTTGAATCGGATGCCGCTCTACGCCGACATGCTCGGGGAGTTGACCAAAGCTCAGCGCGCCGTGACCAAGACCTACCAACTCGGCCACTGAAGCCGCTCTCGGTGTCGCCGACAGAGCTGTGGGCTCGTCCGTCATAAGGAACCCGGAATGTCGGGGCCCGAGGGACCGTTTCCGACCAAGATGGGTACGAAGGGCCGTATGAAAGCGATCACTGTCGTGGCATTGATGGCACTCGTGGTTGCCGCCTGTGGCGGTGACGACACCTCTTCGACTAGCGAGGCGACGACCTCATCCAGCTCCGCTGCTACGACTGAGCCGTCTCCGACGGAGTCCACCACCACACAAACACCAACCACGACAGAAGCAACAACCACAACAGTCACCGAAGTCCTTGCCACCGGGAGTCCACTGGTCATCGTCGCCGTGGACTTCGACAGCGGGTTGATCCTCATCCGCAACAACGGGCCCGATGACTACGACCTTGCCGGCCACTGGATATGCAACCGGCCCTCCTATGCACCGCTTCCGGAGGCGGTACTCGGCCCTGGCGAGACCATCGAGATCAACACCTCGGCGGTTGGCCTCACGGCCGGCAGCGGCGAGCTCGCCCTCTACACCTCGAACGCCTTCGCTGATTCGAACTCGATCATCCGCTACGTCCAGTGGGGATCGGATAGCCACGGACGCACCTCGGTCGCCGTCAGCGCCGGCATCTGGCAAGACGGCGACTTCGTGGACAATGCCGGTGGCGGCCTGGAGTCGACCGGTTCCGACCCGGTGTCGGCGGCCGATTGGGTGAACGGCTGACCTGAAGATTTGTCGTCAAGTACCGCCTGAGACAGAACCATGGTGGCGAGTTGGTAGGCCTTGCGAACCGTCGCCGGAGCCTTCCCCTCGGCAATCAACTTGGCCACCAACCGGCGGAGGTGGGTCGGTCTGATCGAGGCAAGCGGAAGCTCGCCGAGGTGCGGCAGCACCATGCGTCGCATGTAGGCCTCGTCACGGGCCTTGGTCGTCGCCGCCAAATGGACTCGTGAGGCCTGGACCTCGGCTGCGTAGTTGGCGAAGGAGACCTTGCCTTCGTTGGGGTCGACCCAGTCGCCTTTGGTGATGCTGGCAAGTTGTAGGTCGAGCCAACGCTCTGCTTCGACCTTGGTGGCGAACCGCTTGGAGCGGACTTTCTGGTCGAGCGTGCGGTATCTGGCCCGGTAGCGCAGCCCGCCTTTGAGTTTGCCGTTGCGAGGATCGATCTTGCCCTTGTTGTCCTCTATCCATCGGGAGCGGCTCACGTCGCCACCCTCTTTCCGTCCTTGTATCCGGGCCTGTTCCTGTACTCGGGCAACTGGTTGGCGTCGGATCTCAGGTGCTCGATGCGGCTTTGCGACAGGCCTTCTTCGAACCCAGCCTCCATAAGCCGCATTCGCACGTGCTCCCATACGGGCGTGTAGCCCTCTGAGAGGGCTACGTCTCCGGCCTCGACGATGAGCCGGAAGCGCTCGGCTTTTCGGTCTGCGTCTCGGAGGTGCGTCCAGTGCCCGCATTGGGACAGAAAGCTAGCGAAACGGCGGCACGTGAGGCCGCATGGGAAACGCCTCTGCCTTTGCCGGTGTTGGC
>JAYEGJ010000137.1:0-6466 GCA_034658975.1 Actinomycetota bacterium | reverse complement strand
TTGCTTCGATGCAGGGCCGCAAGATCGCCCGGCATGCCCTGGGACTCCCGATCACGCCTCTCGACTACAGCAAGGTTGCCGAGGCCATCTTCACCGAGCCAGAGATCGCCTCGGTTGGTCTGGTCGACGTCCAGGCCGCAGCCGAAGGACGGAAGGTGCGGACGACCAAGGTACCGTTTGCCTCAAATGCCCGCTCGGTCCTTCAGTTCTTCGAAGGAGGCTTCGTGAAGGTCACTTCGGACCCGGCGACCAGACCAACCGAGGCGATCTCTGGCTCGGTGAAGATGGCCTCGGCAACCTTGCTGTAGTCGAGAGGCGTGATCGGGAGTCCCAGGGCATGCCGGGCGATCTTGCGGCCCTGCATCGAAGCAACGGAACTCAGCGGCATCTGGCCGGTGACATCGCCGGCGGCGTAGATGTGTTCGACGTTGGTGCGCTGGAAGTCGTCGACAGGAACGTATCCATGATCGGTTGCCACCCCGGCGGCATCGAGACCAAGCCCGTCGGTGAGGGGCACCGACCCGATGGCCACCAGCGCATGGGAGCCTTCGACGATCCGACCGTCGTTGCAGGAGACCTTCACACCGCTTTCGGTCAATTCCACGGACTCGGCGCGAGCTCCGATGAGCAGCTTCACCCCCCGATCCAGGAAGTCCCGCTCCAACACCGCTGCGACCTCAGGGTCTCGGTGCGGAAGGATCTGCTGGCGGGACACAACAAGGGTGACCTGTGAACCCATGCTCTCGAAGATGTGAGTGAACTCGACTCCGGTCACTCCGGAACCGATGACGATCATGTGCTCGGGCACCTTTTCGAGGTCATAGCAATGCCGCGTCGTGAGGATCCGCTCACCGTCGATCTGTGCCCAGTCAGGAAGCCGCGGCGAGGAACCCGTGGAAATCACGGCCTTGTCGAAGCTGAGATGCCTTTCACCCTCGGATGTGGTGACGATCGCTTCGTTCGGACCGGTGAACCGCCCGGTTCCGTCAATGGTCTCGACCTGTTGTGAGCCGAGCAGTTCGACCCATTTCCGGTTGATGTCATGGGTGATTTCATTGATACGCTCGGAGAGCACCAGCGGATCGACCTGACCCGGATCGTTGACAAGACCCAGCTTCACGGCGTTCCTCACCGACGTGTGGCGGAGGGCACTGGCGGCCATCGTCTTCGAGGGGATGCAGTCCCAGAGATGAGCAGCCCCACCGACGATGTCCTTCTCCGCGAGGGTGACACGAGCGCCCTTGGTCGCTGCGGTCGTGGCCGCCTGGGTCCCCGCCGGTCCGCCGCCGATGATCAGGAAATGGGGTTTGGTGTCGTTCATGCGCGGCGGGGACGCTACCCGGTGGGCCGATACACGCCGAACGACTCGCGCAGGACGTCGGAGACCTCGCCGACGGTGGCCCCGGCCTGTAGGGCGCCCTTGATCGGACCCATCAGGTTGGTTTCGGAGTCGGCCGCGCTTCTCACATTGTCGATCGCTTCCGAGTAGGCCGACTTGTTGCGATGGGCTCGCCATGTCGCCAGCCTCGCCTTCTGCCCGTGCTCCAGGGCAGGATCGACCTCGAGGACGGGGATCGGCTCCGAATCCTCGGACGTGAATCGATTGACTCCCACCACCACCGACTCTCCACTCCCCTGGCGTTGCGCTTCGCGGTAGGCGGACTCCTCGATCTGTGCCTGCATCCAGCCCTCCTCAATCGCATTCACCGCACCACCCATTCCGGCGATGTGGGTGAGCAGCCCCTCCGCCTTGGTTTCGAGTTGGTTGGTCAGCTCCTCGACGAAGTAGGAGCCGGCAAGTGGATCAACCGTTGCGGCGACACCCGACTCATGGGCGAGCACCTGCTGCGTCCGCAGAGCGAGGAGAGCGCTGTCGTCCGTCGGCAATCCCAGAGCCTCGTCGTAGGAGTTCGTATGAAGGGACTGGGTACCCCCGAGAACTGCGGCCAGGGCCTGGACTGTCGTCCGCACCACGTTGTTGAGTGGCTGCTGGGCCGTGAGCGTCGACCCGGCAGTCTGGGTATGAAATCGCATTGCCCACGACTTCGGGCTCTCCGCGCCGACATCTTCTCTCATATGCCGTGCCCAGATTCGCCGGGCGGCCCGGAACTTTGCCACCTCCTCGAAGAAGTCGTTGTGCCCGTTCCAGAAGAACGAGAGCCTCGGAGCGAACGAGTCGACGTCCAGGCCTGCTGCCACCGCAGCGTCCACGTAGGCAAGCCCGTTGGCAATCGTGAAGGCAAGCTCCTCGGCAGCGGTGGCCCCTGCCTCGCGTATGTGATAGCCGCTGATCGAAATCGTGTTCCAGAGCGGAAGGTTGGCATCGGCATACTCGAAGACGTCGGTGATCAGACGCATCGACGGCCGGGGCGGATAGATGTAGGTGCCCCGCGCCACGTACTCCTTGAGGATGTCGTTCTGGATGGTGCCCCGAAGCTGGTCGGCCCCAACCCCCTGCTCCTCGGCGACCAACTGGTAGAGCAAGAGAAGAATGGGCGCCGTCGAGTTGATCGTCATCGACGTCGAGACATCGGCGAGCGGTATCCCATCGAACAGTCGCCTCATGTCGTCGAGGGAGTCGATCGCCACCCCGACCTTGCCAACCTCCCCCACCGCGAGGCCATGATCGGAGTCGAGACCCATCTGTGTGGGGAGGTCGAACGCAACACTCAGGCCCGTTTGTCCCGCTTCCAGGAGATCCTTGAATCGACGGTTCGTCTCCTCGGCGGTGCCGAAGCCGGCGTACTGCCGCATCGTCCACAACTTGCCCCGATACATGGACGGATAGGGACCGCGTGTGAACGGGTATTGGCCGGGCTCGCCGATCCGCGCTGGGTCGGTCGGCTCGGAGTAAACGACGTCAATGTCGATATCGCTCGAGGTGCGACGAGATTCGTCCATAGTCTCTGTATCCTGACACTCCCGGGGATCCTTTGTCGGGAACTAGCCAGGTCCCCACAACGTCAAATACTTCTACATGGCCAGAAAAGCCCTCATTCATCAGATCGAGGCGCGGGAAAGGCGAGGCCGCTGGTTCGGCGCCTTGGCCACCCTCCTCTCCATGTCCCTTCTCCTTTCGGGTTGGGTCGGCTTGTTCGCGTTCTTGGGGACCAATTCGGCCTATGGAAGCTTCGAAGACATACAGGAGGATTGGATCCCGGATACCCGTTCAATGGAGTTGACGCTCCCAGACCTGAGCCGTGTCAGTCGTATCTATGCCGACTCGGGAGAGGTTCTCGACGAGCTTCACGACGGCCGCAACTCAGACCCGATTCCATATGAGGATGTTCCGGAGATAGTGGTCCACGCCATCCTCGCGGCCGAGGACTCCGACTTCTTCGAACATGACGGCGTGGACTTCTCGGCCATCGCCTCCGCCGCGATCGACAACATCATCTATGACACCACCAGGGGTGGTTCCACCATCACCCAGCAGGTGGTCAAGAACGCCTTCGTCGGTGCGGAGCTCACCATCCAGCGAAAGGTCAACGAAGCCCTCGTCTCCGCAGAGTTGGAGCGGCGTTTTCCCAAGGAGCGGATCCTCGAGTTCTACATGAACTCGGTCTACTTCGGCTCGGGCGCATACGGCGTGAACACCGCTGCCGAGGAATTCTTCAGCAAGGATCTCGATGACCTCGAAGTACACGAGGCGGCCGCTCTTGCCGTGCTCGTGCGAAACCCTTCGCTGTACAACCCTCGCAGGCGTCCGGAGATCACTCTCGACCGACGAAACGATGTCATCATCCAGATGGCCGAGGAAGGGTGGATCAGCGAGTTCGAGGAGGATCAAGCCCTGCACCAGCCTCTCGACGTTGTCGACGCCCCGCTTCGTCGTGGTGTGGCCGACCACGTTGTGGCCGAAGTCAAGCGTCAGCTTCTCAACGACGACGAGTTCTCTTTCCTCGGTGATACCAACGAGCAGCGAAAGAAGGCGATCTTCGGCTGTCCGGCCGACGACGTTGCCTGTGAGGGTGGTGGCGGACTCCAGATCTTCACCACCATCGACCTCGATCTCCAACATGAGGCCAACAGGATCCTCACCGAGTGGCTGCCGCTCCCCCCGTACGAGCAGAACCTCGCCGCCTGCGCCAGGCTGTTCAGCGACGATTTCGAGGAGAACCAGACCTACTACGCCAAGTACGCCGAAATCCACTCGTGTCAGCCCACTGGCGCCATCTCGATGGTCGACAACCACACCGGTGCCGTGAAGGTGATGGCGTCCGGTCTCCCCTTCGAGTTCAGCCAGTTCGACCTGGTTGTCCAGGGCCGGCGTAATCCCGGTTCTTCCTTCAAGCCGATCGGCCTGGCTACTGCCCTCGAAGAGGGGTTCACGATGGGAACCAACTTCAGCGGTCAAAGTCCCTTGCTCGTCCAATGCCCTTACGTGTGCTCCGATCAAGGCAACGTTTGGCCGGTTAGCAACGCTGGCTCATCCAAGGGGGTCATGACTCTCGAAGCGGCCACTTACGGATCGGTCAACACGGTGTACGCACAGCTTTCGGTAGCCACCGGACCGGAGAACATCGTCGACATGGCAAGGCGGATGGGTATCACCGAATCCGCTCTCACTCCCGTCCCATCGATCGTGTTGGGCTCATCGGCCGTTTCACCGCTGGAAATGGCATCGGCCTTCTCCAATTTCGCGACCAATGGTCTCCACGCCGACGACTACGTCATCGCCCGGATCGTGGACCACGAGGGCACCGTCATTTACGAGCACGAGGCCGAACAGACTCAAGTGGCCGACGCGGCCATATTTGCCGCAGCCCGGCGTGCCTTGGTCAAGGTCCCCAAGATCGGCACGGCGGCACGCCCGCTGAGTGACTTCGTCTACGGGGACTTCGAAGATGGCACACCACGGATCGGCGGCAAGACGGGTACGCACCAGAATTACTGGGATGCCTGGTATCTCGGTTTCACCCCCGAGTACTCGACGGCAGTCTGGGTCGGCTACGAGGCCGAACAGCGCCCCCTGGAGAACATCGTCGCCAGGGGCCAGACGTACAAGCGGGTATTCGGTTCGTCCATCCCTGCTCCCATCTGGGGCGAGTTCATGGAAGTCGTGTTGGAGGGCCTTCCGGAGATCAAGTTCCCCGGCGAACCGGCAAACATCCAGGAGTACCTGATACCGCCGCTCACCAAGGTGCCGGTGGTGGTTGGCCTCCAACAGGATGAAGCCGAAGACGAGTTGAAGCTCGAAGCCAGACTCAACGTGACCGTCGTGGATGTTGCCTCTCTGGAACCCGTCGGCGTCGTCGTCAACCAGAGCATCGAACCCGGAGCCACGGTCAGTCAGGGCACTTTCATATCCATTTATGTGTCGACGGGTGAGATTCCCGTGGCCCCGATGATCGGCCTGATCGGGTTGACGGTTGAAGAGGCCATCGAGGTCGTCCGTGAGTATGAACTCAATACCGGTTTGAAGCTCACCCTCGTCCAACAGAAGACACCTACGAAGACCCCGGGTCATGTCGGTCTCATCATCGGAACCGACCCGCCGGCCTGGACCGTGATCACCGAATCCGCCACTGTGGTGTTGATGGTCGGCGAACTGTCCCAGGGCGGCGGCTAACAGCTCACCACCTAATCTCACCGGATGCTCACAATCGATCTGATGACTCGCATCAACTCTGCTCTTGATGCTGCGGACGAAGTATTCACACGTTTCGAACCCGGCCGGATCAAGCACACCATAAAACAAGGCGGGGACCCCGTTACCGATGCTGACCTCGAACTAGACAGTGTTCTCAAGGAGTCTCTCCTGAGACAGGATGAAGGTTGGCTGTCCGAGGAGACCAAAGACGATCTGAATCGACTCGAGATGGATCTGACCTGGATCGTGGACCCTCTTGATGGAACCCGAGAGTTCACCGAAGGACTCCCCGAGTTCTGTGCCAGCGTGGCTGCGGTAGTGGGCGGGAACGTCATCGCTGGTGGCGTCTACAACCCGGCAACTGACATCAGGGTGGTTGGCGCAGAAGGACAGGGCGTCTATCTGAACGGTGATCCGGTCACCCCGCTTTCCCCTCGATCCCTCGCCGAGATGACAGTCCTCGCCAGCAGGTCCGAGGTTCGAAGAGGAGAGTGGCACCCCGTCTCAGAGTCGGGTATCAGCGTCGTTCCGATGGGATCGGTGGCCTACAAGATGGCACGAGTCGCCGCTGGCCTCGACCACGCAACCTGGACATTGGTGCCCAAGCATGAGTGGGATGTTGCAGGTGGCGCTGGTCTTCTGCGGGCTGCAGGAGGGACCGCAGTTGGACTCGCCGGTCAGCCGTTGACTTTCAACCAACCCCACCCCTTGTTCGATGGGGTAATTGCGGTGCCTCCGGGTTTTGAAGAACACGTTCAGTCGGTACTCGCCTTTCGCCTCACGCGATAGTTGTTAATCAAATGTTTCGCGCACTCCTCTACGGATCTTGACATTGGTTAACATTCTTTAGTAGTTGTTACGGCATGAGAACCG
>JAYEGJ010000136.1:0-1275 GCA_034658975.1 Actinomycetota bacterium | reverse complement strand
TCGCCTCTTACGAGCCACACCACGACCCAGGGTTCAACGAGCTAGCAGTTCGTTACAAAGACCACCCCACAGGGTGGACCAGGCACATCGAGAGCCAAACCCGTCGAACCCTCAAAGCTACGGAACCAGACGTCCCGCAGCCACCCCAAGTATCAATCAGGCACTTATGGGTGCCCGACGAGGATGCATATTGCCGGATTTGCGTGAGGTTCTTGGCCCCAGCCTCACTGGCCCGAAACCTACGAGCTGCGAGCCTCCAGCCTCATCAGGACGGCCATGTAACGGGGAACCTCCGGACCGGCGTTGTGGTGGGTCACCGTGACGCCTGAGTCGGTGGCGTCGATCGTGATATCCCATGTCCAAGGATCGTCGCCTCCGTACTGGTAGGACGGAGGGGCATCGCCGAACCCCGCCAACCGCTCTTGCTTACCGCTTGTGTGCCACGAATCGACCCAGTCGACAGTGGTTGTCCCACCGGCCTCCGACCATCGGAGTCGTCCGCTCACTTCTTCACTTTCGATCGATCCGCTGTACTCGATGACGAAGCCGTCGTCGTCCCGGTCGATCGTCGCCCTGACCGGAGCTTCGTCGTGGAGTTCATCCGGTCGGAGGAAGGTGAGCCAGGTCCCTTCCCAGGCTCCGAGGTGGTCGATGAGGTCGGGCATGCAGGTCTCCGTTCGGCGCTTCCCGAACCCTACCGAACGGTCCCTGGACGGGAGAATGAACCCGCTCAATCAGGCACTTATGTCGCACCACTAGAAACAGCGCAGGTCTGAGTCTGAGTCGAAGGGTGGACCAAGGGTCAGGATTACTTCTTGGTCGCCTTCGGTTCGAGCGTTCCTATCCACACGTATGCCTTCTCGAACCACGAGCCGAGGTCCTCGGTATCGCTCAGGAGGTCATCGGGAACAGAGACGTAACCTCTCATCACGCTTCCGTACTGAATGACCGGGCCGCTCTCGTATCTGGAGAGAAACTCATCGGCCAGTTCATCCGACAGACGCAATGCCATTGCTCCCTCCACATCGAGAAAACTGAACATATGTCCGTTGCGTGAGGTGTACGGGTTCTTTGCACCCTTCACCACTACATCCGCCTTCTCTACGACGGCGGCATACCGTTTCAAGGCGTCGGAAGGCCCCTGGTATTCAGAACCACCAGGCACGAGTGCTCCTTTCGGAAGAGGCTATCGAACCTACCATTCCGATCGTCTGGACCTCGTCCCACCGAGTCGTCTCAAACACATCCCGAAGAGCACATAACGGCACTTATGCG
>JAYEGJ010000135.1:0-1290 GCA_034658975.1 Actinomycetota bacterium | reverse complement strand
CTGTCGATGGTGAGGGCGGGTGAGTAGGTACCGGGGCCGGTCCCCTTGGTGAGGCCGAGCATGGCGAGTTGGTTGATCGCGTCCTTCTCCTCATGGGTGAGGCCGTCCAGGTCGGTGAAACCCTGATCGACCGGTGCAGGAAGAACCACACCCATCCACTCGGCGGCACGGATCATGAAGAGTGCCTGATCACTTCTCGGTATCTGCTGAGTGGGACCGAAAGACGTGCTGGACAGCCCCGGGACAACCCCGAGGTCGGCCACACAGTCGATGTCGCCCTTATGGACACTGGTGGTCGAGACATCGCCGAAGCCAGCATCAGGGGGCAGTGGATTCTCACACAAGCCCGGAGTGGCAGACGGCACGAGCGACCCGTCGGGAGCGATGACCGAGAAGGTGATGGATCTCAGACCGAGGGCGCTCTTCAACGACCGACCGCTTCTGGTGACGGTGACGGTCGAGGCTCCCAGAGTTCCTGATATGGCCACCTCGGCCACGCTCCCCGAGACGTTTCGAGAGGTGACGGCTACCCCGGTGACGGTGTCGAGCCCCAGGGCAGCTGCGATGGTCGAAGCAGTGACATCCTTCGACCACGAGGCAAGAGGATTCTCGGCCAGTGGGTCGACCGACCAGGGGTCATTGATGCCGGGCAGGTAGGGAAGCGGTGTGGAATGACCAAAGCCATCGACATTGCTGTCGGTGTGGCCACCGGACGAAGAGCTGTAGTAGGCGATGATCACGGTCGACTCCGGCGCCTGTGGATGGGTGATCAGCCGGCCCGTCGTCGCATCGACGGCCGACTTCCAGGGGATGTCGGCCGGCTCGTTCTCCTTCAGCCATCCCACATAGGACTGGTCTGCGGTGGTATCGAAGAGCTGGCACCAGCACTGACTCTTGCGGGAGCTGGAGAGGGCAGGCTCCGGTCCCCATTTCAGCGCCTGACGAATGCCGTAGGTGCGGCCGGCGATGGCCTGCGCCTTGAGTGCCTCGGGGTGCCAGCCGGAAGGCATCTCGCCGAGGCCGTAGATGTACTCATCGATTCCGATCTGGAGAACTACGTGGAAGCCCTCGCCCACAGCCCGCATCTTGATCGTTCCCCTGGCGTACTCGCCGTGGTCAACCAGGTGGACCCGGGTATCGGGTTGCCCGGACCACTTGATCTCGGCCTTGCAGGTTCCAGGGTTGCCGACTGCCACACCCTCGAGGAAGTACTGACACGCTCCCCCGCCCAGCGCACGGAACTCCCAGTTCTGCCCGATGGTTGCCGTTTGCGTGGGACAAGCGCCCTCG
>JAYEGJ010000134.1:0-1292 GCA_034658975.1 Actinomycetota bacterium | reverse complement strand
ATAGGCCATTTGGGGTGGCCTACTTCATGACCAAGCACTCTTCCTTCCGTATCCATCCCTTGCTGGCGGCCGTCATCGTCGTAGCGGGGTTTTTCGTGATCCTCTTCAGCGCGTACGGGATCTCCAGGAACGCGTCCCAGGACGAGGTCATCGGCCGCGTCGAAGTCGCAGGAGCCCAACTCGGCGGCCTGACCAACGAGGAGGCAATCAGCACCGTTCTCGCCGTCGAGGATGCCTACGTCGCCCGCCCCGCCAGATTTCAGGTGAATGGCGAGACCGTGACTCTGATCCCGGCCACGGCCGGATTCGGGATCGACGAGGAGGCGGTCGCTGCGAGCGCAATGACCATCGGCCGCGAGGGAAACACGGCCTATCAGTTCCTGTGGTGGCTCGGGCACATCTTCAGCACCGAACAGGTCGAACTCGTTGGCGGAACGGACTCAACAGCCCTGACAGCGGTGTTCGACGAATGGGACACCGAAGTCATCGAGATGCCTCCGTCCCTAGGGGCCATCGAAATGGTCAACGACGTCCCCCAGCCGGTCTATCCCGAGACCGGCGTCGGTGTCGATCGGAGCATGAGCCGCACGATCATCGAGACCGAGTTTCTTTCCGAGGAACCATCCGTGCAGACCATTCCCACGGAGACGATCGTCCCTCGGTTGAGCGATTCGGACATAGACGAGGCGCTACTCGAGGCGAATCACCTCCTGGCCGAGCCGATACGAATGGTCCACGACGGGCAGGAGCTGGTTTTTACTCCCGAGCAACTGGCGGCCGCCTATGTCGCCGAGACCATCTCCGAGGGAAGCCCCCAAATCGTCCACGGCTTCGACCCGGAAGTGATCGACCTCTACCTCCGCCCGATTCGGGCGCAGTACGAGGCCGAACCGGTGGACGCCGAATTTCAGATCAGCGGAAACGCCATCGTCATAATCCCCGGAAAACGGGGCACGCGGATCGACGAGACCGAGACTGCGACGAAGCTTCTCCAGGCAGGCCAGACCAGCTCCCGACTCGGTCAGCTACCACTTGTGGAAGACGCCGACCCCGACGTCACCACCCAGGAACTCGAAGACCTCGGCATCAAGCATCTCGTATCGTCATTCACCACCTATCACTCGTGTTGTCAGGATCGCGTCATCAACATCCAGCTGATGGCCGACACCATCGACGAGCACATCGTCATGCCCGGCGAGGAATTCAGCATCAACGGATTCGTCGGACAGCGGACTGCGGAGAAGGGGTACGTCCCGGCCGGAACGATTGTTGCCGGAGAACTCGTCGACACC
>JAYEGJ010000133.1:0-6709 GCA_034658975.1 Actinomycetota bacterium | reverse complement strand
GACGGGATCAGATTCCGGCGTACTTCATGCTTGGCGAGACCAAAGGGACCTCCGCAGGCGGCGCTGCCGAGGCCGGGAAGAGCCTGCGTGTCCCGGGGACCAACCCGTTCTTCTTCGATGACGACGCGATGCAGGGAAATCGGGTTCTCGAACTGTTGAAGACGATGCCTGGTCTCGAGGCCTATGTGATGAACACCGGCAGGGTCGGGGGCGAGGGTGAAGACTCGAAGAAGGTGCGCATTGGGGACTCCTCGGCCGTTGTTCAGGGCATCGTGGAGGGAGCCATCGAATGGGTTCGGGATCAAGACTTCGGCTACGACGTCGCGGCGTCGGTTCCGGGCGTGTCCGACGCTGAGCTTCTCCAGCCGCGCCGGCTCTACAACAGGCAGGGCCGTATCGCCGAGTACGAGGCCGTGGTGGGGAGACTCAAGATGGAGCGTGTTTCCTATCTCAGCGGATACACCGCCCTCGACCCGGCGATTCTCGACGGTCTCGACGGCTAGGCCGGGATCACGACGAGAAGACAGCCGCTTCCGATCTTGATGTCGGCTACGGGGCCGGTCATCACATTCGAGACACCCCGGGTGGTCCCTGCCGTGAGCACTTCGTCGTTCAGATCCCATTTGAGGCCACGGGTTATGACTCCGGTGATTTCGCCGCCGACCGGGAGCAGCGTGAGAATCGTCCCCTTGTCTCCATGCATGATCCGCCGCTCCTTGACCACATGAACCCAGCCCCGGGGTGAGACCCAGTCGAGGTCGTCGATCCCGGGCCAGCGATCGGAGCCGAGGAGACCGGCAGTGGCCAGTTCATGGTCGACGCGTCCACCACTACCGCCGACGACGACCACCCGGTCGGGAGAGTCTCGCGACACGAGATCCAGAGCAAGCTCCAGATCGGTCGCATCCTTGTCCACGGGGTGCCTCTCAACGATGACATGCCGGGGGAGAGGAGCGGTCTCGATCGAGTCCATGTCCCCTACAACCACATCGACCGAGTATCCAAGCGCCACTGCGTGGTCGTACCCGCCGTCGGCGGCCACGACCAACTCGGCGTCAGGTAGTTCATCGACCAGTTGCATCCCGGGCGGGTCCCCGTCGGTGAAGATGAGGACGGTGCTCATGTAAATGACAAAATCGTCTTACGCGCAGATCGGCGCGTAAGAGCTAACCTTCAAGTTGAACGTGAAGGTTGTGGATTCAATGCTCATGGGGGTCTTCTCTCATTTGGGGTGTCGTCATGTGACTAGTACCTCGATACTTGACATCGCCTGCCGGAGGACGGATTCGGCCTCTTCGGGTGTGTTGGTCCTGGCGAACACGAAGCCCAGGTAGCGGTCTCCGTCGGGAGGAGCCATCACGGTCGTGCCGGCTTGGATGGTGATGTCGACCCCGGTGATGCCCTCGATTTCACGGACCTCATCAACACCGGTCACGGCATTCAGAACCCCGCTCTTGGGAATCGGGATCATCAGGACCCCGTTGGCTTGCCGCTCCCTGCGTAGCCCGGGCTTGTCGGCCCCGATGGCGTTGCGGAGGATCAGCGTCTCGAGCGAAGTGTCCATCAACCCGAACGAAAGGCTGCGCGAGCAGAGCCCTCCAATGGATCGAGCGGCCAGTTCGATGATCCGTACCTGGCCTGCATCAACCTTGAGCTCGACGTGGACGGGACCATGGGTGAGGCCCGACCCGCGTACGGAATGCGACGCCACTCGACGGATCTCATCCTGAGTCTCCTCGGAAAGCCGGCTTGGGGTCACCATGATCGTCTCGGGGAAGGCAGGTCCTTGGCTCGTGTCCGGTTTGTCGAAGATGGCAAGAACGGTGAGTTCCCCATCGACGGCCAGGCCTTCGACGGCGACCTCATGGCCGGGCATGTATTCCTCGAGCAGCAGGGTCTCTTGGCGGCCAACGATTCTCCTCACCCTGGCCACCGCGGCTTTGAGCTGGGTGAGATCGTCGGCGCGGACTACCCCCTGGCTCGCTGATCTGGTTGTGGGCTTGACCACCAGGGGGAATCCGACCTCTCCGGCCTGTCTCGCCACATCGGCATCGTTTTCGACCACGGCGTAACGAGGTTGAGGCACCTCCGCCCTACGGAGAAGGTCGCGAAGCCGGGCCTTGTCCCGCGTGGCTGCGGCGGCGTCGGGATGATTGGAAAGCAGTCCCAGCTTGGAACCGGCGAGTGCAGCGATGACGACTCCGCCGTCGTCGGCAGCCAACACGCCATCCAACGGAATCGAGTCACCCAGTCTGGCCACTGCCTCGGCGGCCGCTTCGGGGTCTGAGCAGTCGATCTGCAGGTACCGGTCGCCCATATCGAATGGCGGAGGTTGCTCCGAAGCCACTACGAGTTCGATCCCGAGGGATTCGGCAGCCCTCACGAAGTCGGCGGCTCGATAGGTTGTGCTGGGCAGTACGACGACGGCTCGAGGCATACGTTGGATTTATCCGGGGGTAGCATCATCGCAGATGTCTGAAAGCACTGTTCTTGGCGTTGCACCCGACGCCCTGGAGATGATCACCCAACTGAGGGACAACGAGTCCGGCGAGAGCGAATACGCCCTGTCCATAGAGGTGACGGGTTTCCGCGGCCCCCAGTTCTCATACGAGCTGGCCTTCGTCCCACTGGAGGACATGAAGGAGAGTTGGGTCGAGGAACGTCACGGTGGCCTGGCAATCATCTTCCCCAAGGCCGACCGGGGGAAGCTCGACGGTGCGATCCTCGAACTGACAGACCAGGGCCTGGCGATGAACAATCCCAACAGCCCGGCTCCGCCGGCTATGTCAGCGCCCACCGGCGACCTAAAAGGCCCCCTGGTTGACAGGGTCAATCAGGTTCTGACCGAACAGGTCAACCCCGCCATCGCATCCCATGGCGGTGGCGCCGAACTGGTCTCTATCGATGGCACGATCGCATATTTGAGGCTGTATGGGGGATGCCAGGGTTGCGGTCTTGCCCAGGTGACTCTCAAGCAGGGAATCGAGAAGATCCTGCTCGAGTCGATAGACGAGCTCACCCAAGTTCTCGACGTGACCGATCACGCTTCGGGCGACGATCCCTACTACGAGAGTCAGAAGAAGTAGCTCCTCAAACGACGGTTACAATCGCCGACCGTATTCGTTATCGCAGGCTCTATTGGGCCAGGTACTAGGAGGTACACGTGGGTTTTTGGGATTTCATCTGGTTGACGGTTTGGTTCTTCCTCTGGGTTGCCTGGATCTGGCTGCTCATCAAGGTCTTCGCCGACGTCTTCCGCTCTGACAAGTCGGGCGTCCTCAAGGCCGTCTGGGTCTTCATATTGCTGCTCTTGCCGCTCCTGGGCGTGTTGGTATACCTCATCGCCAACGGCGACGAGATGAACCAGCGTGATGTCGATCAGGCCGTCCGGTACGACCAGATGCAGCGTCAGTACATCCAGCAGGCCGCGGGCGGTGGTGCCAGCGCTGCGGATGAGATCGAGAAGCTGGGTGCCTTGCGCGAAAAGGGCCTGCTGACCGATGCCGAGTTCGAGGCTCAGAAGGCCAAGGCCCTCGTCTAGGAGCGGGCTCCTAGCTCTCGTCCTACCGAAAGGGCCCGCGGGAACCGCGGGCCCTTTCTCTTACCTGATGTCGTTCACCACCGAACAGCTGGCGCTATATCGGGACACCACTGTGCCCGATCTGATCGGTGACGCTTGCCGGCTGCTCTGGGTAGGAATCAATCCGGGTCTGTGGACCGCCGCCACCGGGACTCACTTCTGTCATCCGACGAACAGGTTCTATCCCGCTCTCGAGAGGGCCGGCATCATCGATTGGGTGGTAGATGCCGATATCGGGCTGACCGATCGCCAACGTGCTGACTTCGTCGACAAGGGCATGGGCATATCCAACCTGGTGGCTCGGGCCACTGTTCGGGCCGCGGAGCTGTCAGCGGTCGAGTTGAGGGATGGAGGGCGCCGGCTCCAGGCTCGAATCGAAGCCCTGGAGCCCAACATCGTCGCGGTGGCCGGCGTCACGGCGTTTCGGACCGCTTTCGGTAGACCGGGAGCGGCCCTCGGGGCTCAGAATGAGACGCTTGGCGGCGCCAAGGTCTGGGCGGTTCCCAACCCCAGTGGTCTCAACGCACACGAGACGATTGACAGCCTGTCCAATTGGTACCGAACGGTGGCTCTCGAGGCGGGCGCTGGATGAGTGAGCCCACTCCGAGACAGGTTCTCTACGCGCTGGTATCGGCAGGCTTCTGGCTGGTTACGGCCATGCTGACGGCCGGTGCGGCCGTCTCCGGGCTCGCACCGACGTGGTGGACGGTGACGTTGTCGGTTTCGCTGCTAATTGGTGGGGTGTGGATGGGTCTCAACTGGAGGAAGACAGGTCCGGTGTTGCTGCTTGCCATCGGGTTGTTCCTCGTTTGGATGATCGGCACGCTGGCGGTGGCGTAGCACTCCTACCCGGTCCACACCTCGGCATCGGGGAAGAACGCCTGCCAGGCGAACCAGAACTCGTTGCGATGGGGCAGCAATTCCAGTTCGGTTCCGGCCAACTCGCCGCTGATTGCCTTGCCAAGGATCGACCACGTCGTCCCTGTCTCGCGGTCGACGAACTCTGTGTCCCCCACCGAGTCGAAGGTGAGGACACGCCCATCCACCTCGGCGCTGTAGACAATTCCTGTTCCGACGCCGGCCGCATCGGCGATAACACCGCTGTCCAGGGCGTCGGCGGTGTCTTCGGCTCCCCAGAACACAACCAGAGGTTGACCGGCAACGGTGTCGTTGACCGCCTTGGCATCGTTGATCAGCGAGAAGGGATAGGCCTTGTCCGTGTCATCTATCGAGACGCCCACCATGCGTTCCAGGGCGGGGAACCGATCGTCGATGTCGCCGTCGAAGAAGGCATACGGCCGGGCGCGAGAGGAATAGAACTCATAGGGGTTGAACCCGTATATCTCGCCACGACCCTGGTCGGGCCCTAGCGCGGATCCGTCGGGATGGTTCGCCCGGAAGTCCTCCCAGCGCACGATTCCGGATGCAATCGTGGCGAGGCTCTTCCCGGCATGCTCCCCGACGATGGCTTCGCCCGTGATCTGCTGCCAGAGGCTCTGCGTCACGTCGTCCCACATGACGAGGTCGGAATTTCGGAGCAGGCCCGAAACGCCGAGCCGGAGCACTGTGTCTTCGAACCTTCGGTCGAACGCCACGGCCGTGTTGCAAAGCGGGCAATAGGTGACGGCGATCGGGACCCCTCCCACCTCGTCGTTGACGATTTCGTGACGGGTCAGCACTGCGAGCGGATAGAACCGGGCCTCGCCGCCGAAATCGAGGAGGACGCCCGGTTCCTGGTCCTGAATCCATTCGCTCTCGGACACCGGTTCGAAGATCGGCGTGTCTATCGGGGGAATGGCGTCGCGGGGGTCCGACGACGGGATTCCCACTTGGAGCTCGTCGAGGTTGATCGTCCTCTTGGTGAAGTCGGTTTCCCATGCCCCGGTCACCTGGAGAAGTTGGAAGGGCAGTTCATCGGAACCGAGGTCGGGTGAGGAATCGTCTTGGGCGGGGGTATCGGAGGTCACGGGATCACTGGTGGTAGTCGGTGTGGAAGCAATTGTGGCCCCGCCACAGGCTGCGGCCGTGATGGCCAGGGCTATCAGGAGAGATAAACGTCGCATCTTCAGGTGAAACAACGCGGATAGGTCCGCCGATTCCGCTTCCAACCCACTTTGTCGTCTAGCCGACTCTCATGCATGATCGAGAAACAGGGTCTGCGCCGACCTTCCCAACCACGCGTTCTGATCCCAGAGCGACCCGGCCGCCACTCCACGCCCCAGTTCCGAATAGTGAGACTCGGCATCGAGCGCCACCCATTCGCCTTCCGGATACCGGCTGATATGGACTGTGAGATCGCTGTTCATGAAGACCCAGTCATCGCCCAGGGAGAGCGACACCCCATTGCAGAAGTCGGCGGCGGCGATCACCCGCTGAACCGGGCTATTCGCCCTTCCGGCGATGATCGGCTTGGTCAGCCGGGTCCATATCGCTCCCGGCCCGGGGGTCGAGAAACCTCCGAAGATCTCGCGTATCTCGATTGCGTTGCGATGAAACATCACTTTCCCGGCCTTTCCCACCCCCCATGTGTCCGGGTCGAATGATCCAACATCGGAGGGAGCCGCCAGGGAGACGTCGGGGGTCTCGGCGCCTTCAGGAAGCGGAAGGTCGGCCACCCGGAGGCGTTGGATGCTGGCCATGGAGAGCAGCGTCCCTTCGGGATCAGTTACGTCGGCTCGGATCTTCTGGATTCTCTTGCCCTCGCGAACCACCTTTGTCTTGATGGTCAGGGGAACCAGCGGCACAACTCTGAAGATTTCGACGGTGACTCTCGCTATCTGCATGTCGGCGAGAGTTGGGATGCGATCCACATGACCGGTTATCAGCGCGGCAAGGGCACCGCCATGCTGACCCTGTTCGTACCAGCCGGCGTTCGCCATGGGTGTCGACTCGTACGTGTCGGGGTCGTCGGTCGGGAGGTATACGCCTTCAGGCTCGTGATTCATGGGAGCAGAGATCGTAAACGGTGTCCGGAACGTGACGATTTGCTGTCTAGCATCCACGGCGTGACAAGCGATGTATCGACAGCAGGGGCGACCGCTTCGACCCCTGTGATACGAGTGGGTCCGGCCCTGGTGCTTACGGCCGCTCTCGGATCGACTCTCGGAATCGTCATTGCCCAATTCCTGG
>JAYEGJ010000132.1:0-6854 GCA_034658975.1 Actinomycetota bacterium | reverse complement strand
GGCAGCGTCAAAAACGACAGTGTTGCCAGTCTCCAACTGTTGTAGGAAGCCTGGAGCAACAGGAACACGGCGATTATTGCCACGATGGCGAAGAGATAGAGAACTCTGTTCGCCTCCTCGCGTTCGGTGAACTCGCCAAGCAACTCGGGATGGAACTCGGCCGGCCAGTCAACTTCGGCGAGCGCTGCCTCGACGTCGTCTACTATCGAACCGAGGTCCCGGGAGCCATCGATGTTGGCGCCAACATCGAGGTTACGGGCGAGGTTCTCATGGTGGATGATGTTGGGCACGCCAACCACCGTTATGTCCGCTACTTCACTGAGATGCACCTGGGAGCCGGTGGGTGTGTCGATCAACAGGTCCTCGACATCGGTGAGACCGGCCCTCAACTCCAGGGGGGTCCACAGCTGAACGTCGTAGGCCCGGCCGGCACTGAATATGTCGCCCACCTCCTGACCGGCGATCAGGTATGACGCCTCCCTGCGCACGTCGCCGGGCTTGAGCCCGAACACTTCTGCTTTCTCGAGGTCGACCTCGACTCGAATCTGGGGGATGCTGGTCTGGAACTCGACGTGGTTCTCGATCACGCCGGGTATCTGTCCAATCGCCTCGTTGACCTCGCTCGCCTTGACCCGGAGCAGCTCGAGGTCGGGGCCGAATATTCGGATCGTGATCGCCTCACTTCCTCCGGTGAGGACCTCCCTGATCCGCTCCTTCAAGTAAGTCAAAACATCACGGAACAGACCCGGATACCCGTTGACCACCTCCTGCACCTGGGCCACCGTGTCGTCGTAGTCGACTGAAGGGTCGACGCTGATCCAGTTCTCGCCGAACTCGATACCCACGACCTCATCCATGAGCAGCGCCTGTCCTATGTGAGACCCGGCATTTCGCACACCGGGAATCGTCATGAGCTCGGCATTGGCTCGGGCGGAGATACGGAACATCTCGGGCTGGCCGGTCCCGGGCTTACCCAGCCAGTGCATCAGGAAGTCCCTTTCCTTGAACTCGGGGAGCAACGATTGGCCGAGGAGGGGGGCCAGGCCGATGCCGATGACCGTGACCACGGCCACGCCTCCATAGACCCAGCGGGGGTTGGGGATGATTCGCTTGAGGACGGCCTCATAGCCACGCTTCAGCGGAGGGACCAGAGGCGACTCACGATGGCTGAGCGACCCTTCCTTGCGGAAGAAGATCAGGCTCAAGGCCGGGGTGACGGTGAGAGCGACCAGCATCGAAGCGCCCAGCGCCAGGGCGTAGGCCGTAACCAGTGGACGGAAGAACGAACCGGAGAGGCCCGTCAGGAAGAAGATGGGCAGGACCGCAGCGATCTCGATCAGAGTGGCGTAGACGATGGCGCTGCGCACCTCGAGAGAGGCATCGAGGATCACCCTCGCGGTGGACCGGGTTCCACCCTCGGCGCGATGGATGCGTAGGCGACGGACCACGTTCTCGATGTCGATGATGGCGTCGTCGACGATGTCGCCCAGGGCGATCACCATCCCGGCCAGGATCATGGTGTTGATCGTGGCGCCGGTGATGTGAAGGACGAGACCGGCCATGATCAGCGATAGAGGAATCGCAACCACACTGATGAGAGCCGTACGCCACTCATAGAGGAAGGCGCCGAGCATGAAGATCATCAGCATCGCGCCGAGGAATATCGATAATCCGAGGTTTTCGATAGCTTCTTCGATGAAGGTGGCGGGCCGGAAGATCTCGGCATCGACGTAGATCCCACCCATTCCGGGCTCGAGTTCGGCCAGCGCCTGCTCGATTCCTTTGGTGACATCCAGGGTGTTGGCCCACGGAAGCTTCTCGACGATGAGCATGAGCCCTTCGCCGTCGTTGATGACGGCGTCTCCGACCAGGGGCTGGTGATCACGAACCAGGTCGGCAACCTCGTCGAGACGCACCGTCTGGCCCCTCGCCGTCGTGATCGGCACCTGGGCTAACTCATCCACGGTGACGATCGGCTCGACAAGCCTAACCGGCAGGCGCCGGTCGCCTTCCTCGATCCACCCGCCGCGACCGATGATGTGACCCTCGGAGTACTGGAGCAGCCCGGACTCGAGTGCGTCGGCTGTGGTGCTCATCACGTTCTCCAACGTGACGCCGTTGGCACGCAGACGGCTCGGGTCGACCTGGACCTGAAGCATTTCCAGCCGTTCACCCCAGATCGGGACGTTGGCGACGCCCGGCACCCGCAGTAGCCGCGTCCGGATCTTCCAATAGGCCGTCATCGACAGGTCCATCATGTCGATCTCGGGGTCGTCGGGAACCAAGCCAATCTTCATGACCCTGCTGGTTGCCGACAATGGCTGAATGATGAACGGGGGACTCGCCCAGGTGGGCAGGTTCGAAGCTATCGAGTCGATTCGCTCGGCTACGAGCTGTCTCGCTGTGAGCAGGTCGGTGCCCGGCTCGAAGATCATCTCGATCGAAGAGAGCTGCTCGAGGCTCTTGGAGCGAATCACATCGAGGCCCGGCACTCCGGCCAGGGTCTGCTCGAGCGGGATGGTCACCAGGGACTCGACCTCAGATGCGGACAGCCCCAGTGACGGGGTCTGTATCTCCACCCGGGGCGGGGCGAACTCAGGGAACACGTCAATGCGTGTGTGCTCAAGCTGCTGGACGCCGAAGAACATCAGAGCCGCAGCGGCGGCAACGACTATGAAACGGAATTTGAGGCTCGAACCGACCAACCAACGCAGCATCGCTGTACCCCTACTTCCCTACACCGGTCTCTTCGCCGTACAACTCAGGAACTCCCACGACCACCACGTCTGTGCCCACCGTCGGCCCCTCGTCGAAGTAGGCCTGCCCGCCCTCGTCCCGGACCGAGACGAGCTCGACCCGCTCGTACTGGAGCGGCTCGGGGATCACATAGACCCAGAACCGCCCGTCGGGATCCAGGATCAGAGCGTCACTCGAGACCGCCGGGCCCAGGTCGGTCTCGGCGACCTGGAGTGATTGGATGTCGAGCCGCACCGCCGCCTTCGGGGTGAGCACGACTCTGTAGCGGTCGGTGCCCTCGATCGGCACGTTGTGGGCCGGAGGTTCGAGCTCCTGGACCGGCTCGTCGCTGCATGCGGCCAGAACCAGAACGGCGGTGAGAGCGAGCACCAGGCCGGCCCTCACCCGGTTGACGCTCAAACCAACTCCTCCTCGCGGCTGTAGTCCACGAACAGGTCATCCGACGACCTATCCGGATCCTTCACATAACCCCATTTGGCATACGCGGCCGGGAAGACGTAGAGGGCGAGCACGAGGGTGGTGAGAACCCCACCGGCCACCGCAATGGCGAGCGGTCCCACCACCTCTAGGCCGGCAACTCCACTGCGGATCACCCCGGGGAGGAAGAACGCGAAGATGGCAGCACCCGAGGCCAGGATGGGGATAAGCCGCTCCGTGGTTCCGGTGAGAACCATCTCGTTGCCAAACTCCGCGCCCCCGCGCTCCAGGTCCTGGTAGTGCTTCACGAGGGTGACGATCCACCTCGAGGCAAGGCCGAGGATGGCAACCAGCCCTGCGATGACACCCAAGGAGAACTCCCGGGAGAACACCAGCGTGGCGATGATCGAGCCACTGAATGCAGCCGGCAAAAGCAAGATGCTCAACGTTGCCAGTCTCCAGCTGGTGAAGGCCGACTGGAGGATCAGGTACACGATGATCAGGGCCGCTATCGAGACCGAGATCACCGTTGTCCGGTTGGCCTCTGCGTCGGCGAAACCGCCAAGGACTGCAGCGTGGAACTCCGCCGGGAACTGCTGCCCGCCCAACTCGGCCTCGATGGCACTGGCCACGCCACTCAGGTCTCCGTTGTCGGACACGACGTTCACATCGATGAACTTGGAAACCGACTCGTGACGTATCACCGTCGGGCTCGAGACCACACGGACGTCCGCCACCTCGCTGAGGAGGACCTGCGATCCGGTAGGCGTTGTCACCAGGAGATTGCCGACGTCCTCGGGAGTCTGTCGCAACTCGGGAAGCCCCCACACAACCACATCGAACACCTTCTGCTCCTCGAACAGGTTGCCGACGGTTATACCCGCCAGCAGTGTCGCGGCGGTGCGCCGAATGTCGCCCGGCTTGAGACCCAGTGCCTGCGCCTTCTCGAGGTCGACTTCGATCTCGATCGTGTCTTCCTCCAGTCCCGTCAGGACTGTCGCGCTGCCGACGCCATCGACCCCGGCGACGACGTCGCGCACGCCTTCGGCGGTGCTTGCCAGGGTCGGATCGTCCTCGCCATAGACACGGACTATCAGCTCGTCCGACGACTGACCGAGCACCTCGGTGACACGCTGGTCGGAGTAGGTGGACACATCTGCGGACACTTCGGAGTAGCCGGCCACGACTCCCTCTACGGCATCCACGGTGGTGTCGTAATCGGCAGACTCGTCGATGCTCAGCCAGACCTCTCCCGAATTGACGTTGACGATCTGGTCCGAGGTGATGGCACGGCCGACGTGAGCAGCGATATTCGTCACGCCCGACACGGCTTGGAGATCGTCGACGACGGCGCCGGTGATCTCGTCCATGCTCCCCAATGACATTCCCGACGGCCCCTCCAATGACACCACGAGATCGCGCTCCTGAAGAGATGGCCGCAGCGCCGAGTCCAGGAACGGGAGGGCGATGAGTCCTACGAGTACCAGGAGGCCAAAGGTCACCATGGGAGCCGTGATGCCCATCCGTCGCTGACCTCGCTTCGCATAGGAGTTCTCGATCCGGTGAGCAAGGCCCGGCTCTCCAGCCTCGCTGGACTTACGGATCACGATCACCGAGAGGGCCGGAGCCGCCATCAGCGTCACCAACAGGGCAACCGCCACGGCAACCAGATAGGCGAAAGCGATCGACTGGAAGAAGGCCCCGATCACCCCTCCGGCGACGAAGAACGGGACGAGAACCGCAACCACGATTGCGGTGGCGTAGAGCGCCGGTCTCCCCATCTCCACCACCGCGGCCATGATGGTGGGGCGCAGGGGCGCCCCGTCGCTGGCGATTCGCTTCTGCTCAGCCCGCTTCGCAATCAGACCGGCGGTGGACACGGCGTCGTCGATCATCACCACCAAGGCCATGGCGACCCCGGCGAGGATCATCGTGTTGATGGTCACGTCGAAGAGGTTGAGCACGACCGCGGCCCCTCCCAACGACGCGGTGAGGGTCACGACGGCGACGAGTGCGGTTCGCCATTCGAGGAAGACGAGACCGACGACGGCCACCAGCAGGATGGCGCCGATGAGCAGGGCGATACCCAGATTCTGCAACGAGGTGTCGACGAAGGCCGCCGGCTCGTAGATCGATGTGTCGACGTCTATTCCGGGCAGACCGGGCTTGAGAGACTCGAGGGCTGCTTCAACCCCGGCGGCCACCGCAGGCGTGTTGGCCTCGGGGAACTTCTCGATAACCAGGAGGACGCAGGGGCCATCCTGACATTGGGCGTCGCCGATCAGAGGCTGATGATCTTCGACAATGTCGGTGACATCCCCGAGGAGCAAAGGAGTGCCGTTGCGAAGCACTGCTGCGCCTTCGTCATCCTCGATCGGAACTTGGCCCAGTTCCTCGGGTGTGGAGATGGTCTGCTCGTGGAAGATATGGAAACGCTGGTTGGCGGTGTCGATGAAGCCACCGGTGCCCGGGCTGGACGCCTCGAGGAAGCTGAGAGGTGACACTTCGAGGGCGTTGCCCGAGGTCCTGATGATGTCGCTGAGGTCCAGCTTCTCCTGCGCCAAGCGCTCGGGATCTGCCAGCACCTGAAGCTGACGATCACGGAATCCGAAGATCGCCACGTTGGCCACGCCGTCGACTCCGAGCAGCGAGGGCACGATCACCCACCGCGCCTGGACCGACTGCTCGATCGGGGTCAGCTCAGATGAGGACAGGGAGACAATCGCTACCCGACTCGTGGAGGAGAGCGGTTGGATCATCTGTGGGGCATCGGCCACCTGGGGCAGACCGGCCACAGCCACAGCCTGCGTCAACCGCTCAGCTACGACCTGACGGGCGTCGAGTAGGTCGGTCCCGGGCTCGAAGATCATTACCACCGAAGACAGACCGGGCAGCGAGGCCGACTCGATCTCGTCGAGAAAGGCGACCCCGTTGAGCAGATCCTGCTCCAGGGGAACGGTGATCAATTGCTCGACCTCGTAGGCAGAAAGCCCTAGGGCCTCGGTCTGCACCTCGACGGTCGTTGGCGTGAATTCGGGGAGGAGGTCTTTCCTCGCGTTACTGAATTGGAGGAAGCCAATGAACACCAGGCCGGCGGCAACGGCCACGACGAGCCACGGGAAGCGGAGGCTGAACCGGACTATCGAACGCAACATCTGGCCATCCCCTCATCCCGGCGCCGCTGTTGGAGAGGCTGGGGACAGTCGGACGAGGGGTTCGTGTTTGAGTCTCGCCTGTCAGCAATCACCCGCCCACTTGATTCGTTCCCAAACCTTCCATAGGGCGTCATACCCCCACTGCATACACGCATCACCGATAACCTCCTGATGGAGACCCTACCCTCCGACCGCGGCGCGTGACGAGGAAATGCGGAGAATGGTCAGATTGTCTTTTTCCCCCCCTGCCTGACCTCCTTTGTGGTGGAGTGTCCCTTCGAACTCGGTCCCGGGTCAGCTGAGAGTCAGCAAGAGATTGCTAAATACAGAGAAGAATGCCCGACCCTGGGAAGGTCCCCTACCCACCCCTGCGACGTATTCACCGATAACCAGCGGGGATGGCCATGGAAAAAGGTGGTTTCCCCCACTCGGCATAAGCTGATGGACACCCGGGGTCAGGGCTCTAGTGCTAGTCGGCGAGCGGAAGCCTCACCTCAAAGGTGGCCCCCGGTCCATCGATCCGGG
>JAYEGJ010000131.1:0-26036 GCA_034658975.1 Actinomycetota bacterium | reverse complement strand
CACGACGTCAAAGACAAAGGCGGATGGAAAGGGAAACGCAACCCCGACGGCACCTACACCTGGACCACCCGACTCGGACACACCTACACCACCGGCCGATCCCCCTAACAGGAGCTGTCACTTCCCCGATTCACCCCACCAGCGTCTTCTCGATGATGTCGATGGCGTGATCGACATGATCGATGGTGGAACGCCGATTGAGGATGGCGAAACGAAGCACGAACCGCTCGTCGATGATCGTTGGGCTCAGGTGGACCGTTCTGTCCCTGTTCACCGCGTCGAGGGATGCCTGCCCCAGGTCATCATCATCGAACCTGATGGCGACGACCGATAAGTCGGGAGCCCAACTTGCGTCGACGCCTTCGATGGTGGAGAGTCTTTCGTGAGCATGCGCCGCAAGATCGAGAGAGTGATCGAGAGCATCCCTGAACAGCCCCACACCATGAAGATGGAGGGGCAGCCAAACCTGTAGCCCCCGGAACGGCCGGCTCAACTCGGGACCGAGAGAGGAGATATCCCGAATTCCCTGGTAGCTGTCCAGGTCGCGCAGGTAGGCGCCGCGACCTTCATGGGCATCCACCAGAGTGCTTTCATCCCTCACCACGAGGGCGCCGACACCGAATGGTATAGAGAGACCCTTATGGGGATCGAGGGCCACCGAGTCCGCCCGGCCGATTCCCCTGAGAACTTTTCTGCCCCTATCGGTCAATTGGAAGAACCCGCCGTAGGCAGCGTCGACATGGACCCAGATGTCGCGAGCTGCCGCAGTCTGGGCAATCTCGTCGAGAGGATCAACGCTGCCGGTGTCGGTGCTCCCGGCGGACGGGACCACCAGGAAGGGTCGTTTGCCTGCACTGACGTCGGCCTCGATCTGCGCCTCCAACGCCCGGACATTCATGCGGAGACTTCTGTCCACGGCGATCGGCACGATCTGATCGTCTCGAAACCCGGCAAGACGGGCGGCTTTGGCCGACGAGTGATGGGTGTGGGGCGTCACATACATGACACCGTTTCCGAAGTCTGTCCCGAGCTTGACGGTGCGGGCCGTGACAATGCCGGTGAAATTCGCCATCGATCCGCCGGAGAGCAGGAGTCCCGAGGAGTCGGGCCCCATCTCGAAGAGCGAAGTGAACCAATCGACCACGCCGTGCTCGATCGCCGAGAAGCCCGGGGCGGCCGCCGAAACTCCGGTGTAACGGTTCAGCCCCGATGCGAGGAACTCTCCGAGCGCCCCGGTGAACAGTCCGGCATTGGGGATGTACGACATGTGCCCGCCGGACGGGTGGTAGATGCCGGCCTGTCCGGCCACGGTGAGATCGGCGAGGATCGAGTCGAGTGATCGCCCATCCTCGGGAGGGCGACGTCCCAGATCGGCCAGCGTCTGGGGATCCAGGTCGACTCCGGTTGCCTTCATCTCTGACGCGCCGTCGAACCAATCGTGAAGGTAGGCCAGCACTGCGGCCGATAGCTCGTCTCTTTCCTGACGATCGGGTTCGAGCGGTCTACTCACTTTGCGTCAAGGTAATAGCGATCGTTCGGCTCCGCGCAACCTCGCCACCCCCATCTACGATCATCCGAAACTCAGGAGACGCGTGACCATCGAATTCGAACGTTTGAGGCTGCTCTGGCCCGATCATCTCGGGCTGGCCCGCGGCAAGTATTTGCCGGAAGCGACGGCCAGGCAAGGCACCAAGCACTCGATCAATCTCTTCGGTCTCGGCTTTGATAGAGAGATATACGACCACGCCGGGGCGATGCTGCACGACGGCCTGCCCGACATGGACGCCGAGGTCGACCCCGAGGCGATCAGACCCGGATGGGAGGCGGACACCGCCGTTGTCATTCCGGAGATCACCCGTCTCGGGCAACCGGTGATGATGGCGCCGCGCAATGTCCTGATCAGCGAGATCGAGAAATGGGCCAAGCTCGGCTACCACCCCAGGGTGGGAGTCGAATTGGAGGCCTACCTATTCGAGCCCGACGGCGAAGGAGGGTGGCGGCCGGTCAGCACGCCGGGAGCCTATGTCTATGGCACCGGGATGGCAGTCGACCCGACCGGCACCATCGACCAGATCATGGCCACTGCCCGGGAGATTGGCGTCTCGCTGGAGTCGGTTCACTCCGAGTTCGATAATGGGCAGTTCGAACTGACCCTCGAGTATTCGGATGCTCTCTCGATCGCCGACGATGTCTTCCTGTTCAAGGTGATGGCCAAGGAGACTGCCGCCAAACGAGGAATGCTCCTCACTTTCATGGGCAAGCCGATCAACGGTCGAGGCGGTTCCGGTTTCCATGTCAACCTCTCGTTGAATGACGAGACCGGAGCCAATGCCTTCTCCGACGAGAATTCCGAAGATGGCCTCAGCGACCTCAGCCGGGCAGCCACGGCAGGGATGCTCCAACACCACGTCGGGATCACCGCCCTCGTTGCGCCGACGGTGAACGCATACAAACGTCTTCAGCCCGGCATGATGTGCGGATACTGGGCCAACTGGGGATACGACCATCGTGGTGTCACGGTTCGCGTGCCACCTGCTCGGGGCGATGGCACCCGGCTGGAACACCGGCTCGGTGACGGATCGGTGACCCCCCATCAGGCAATAGCGGCCGTGCTGACCGCAGCGAGGCTCGGTGTCGAGAACAACTACGAACTCCCGCCCGCCGAAACGCTCGACTGTCTCGAAGAAGCATCAACCGACGTCGTGGTGCCTCCGTCTCTCAAGGCCGCTCTGGACGCATTGGAAGCCGACACCGACCTAGTCGAGGCCTTCGGCCCCGTATATATCGATGGATTCGTCACCGTGAAGAGGGCCGAGTGGGATCGTTACAGGGTCTGGGCGACCGACTGGGAGATGTCCGAATATCTCCCGTTCCTCTGATGGCCGGGTTCCTCTTCCCCCAGTCGGCGTCGGGTCGCTCTTCGCTGATCCCACCCCCGCCGTGGCACTACTCGGGTGAGATGCTGACCGTGGAGTATCGAACCGATCCCGAGCGTGTTGCCGAGTTGCTGCCCGCAGGCGTCACCCCAGCCAAAGAGGACCCCGGAGCGGTTGCGCTGATCTGGGCCGACTGGCAGAGCTGTGGGGACACCTTCGAGGAGACCCTCGACCCGGTGCGGAGCCAGTACAAGGAGGCATTCGTCGTCATCCGGTGTGTCTGGGACGAGCGGACATGGAGTCGAAGCCCCTACATCTGGGTGGATAAGGACTTCGCCCTGGTCAGGGGTTACCACCAGGGCTACCCGAAAAAGCTCGGAGACATATGGATGACACGGCCGATCACGGTGGGAAAGGCGGGACCGCGTCTCGAGCCAGGGGGCCGGTTCGCGGCGACCCTGGCGGCCGCCGACCGGAGGCTGGCCGAGATCCGAGTGAGTCTCACCGAACCGGTCGAGTCACCGGGGTTCGTCAACGGTCACCCGATGTTGCACAACCGATTCTGGCCTGCCATCGAGTCGGACGGCTCAATGGCAATGGATGAGTTGGTCACGATGAGCGGCTACGACGGAGAGATCGCCGATGTCTGGGCCGGTGATGCCGAGATCGAGCTCCACGAGTCACCAACGGAGGAGTTGTCGCTGCTCGCCCCCGAAGAGGTCATTGGCGGGTTCTATCACCGGGTGGGCGTGTCCTGGAAAGGTGGGACCACGCTGGAGGAGACTGCGTGACCGAGGCCGTAGTCCTGGTTGGGGCCGGAGCGATACTCGTCATCACAGTTCTGAGCGGACGTCTCGAGCGCCTGTGGTTGACCGAGCCGATGGTGGCGGTGGCGTTCGGCTGGGTTCTCGGGCATTTCGTCATCGGGCCCGTCGATCTGACACAGCCGGCATACCTCACCTTGTTGGAGCTCACCCTGGCGTTGATCCTGTTCAGTGACGCTTCCCGGGTCAGCGTACGAAGACTGAAGGGAACGTATGCCTGGCCTACCCGCATGCTGGGGCTGGGGCTCCCTTTGGCGATCGTCTTCGGCACGGCTGCCGCCGCCTGGTTGCTCGGACTACCTCTCGGGTTCGCGTTCCTTCTGGGAGTGGTGCTGGCACCTACCGACGCCGCACTCGCCGAGCCGGTTCTCGAGAACGAATCGGTGCCTTCCCGGATTCGGCAGACCCTGAACATCGAGGCCGGTCTCAACGACGGTCTCGCTGTTCCGGCCCTGCTGATTGCGACCGGTTTTCTCGAGGCCGAGGAGGGGATCGTCCCGACAGGTGGTGCAGTGGTCTTGGTCGTCCAACAGCTTGGGATCGGGATCGTTGGCGGGACGGCATTGGGCTTCCTGGGCGCATGGATCATTCGAAGAGCGACGGAGCGGGGCTGGATGGACCCTCTCCATCAGAAGATCGCCGCACTCTCCCTCGCCTTGGCCGGGTTCGCGGCCGTTCAGCTACTGGGAGGGTCCGGATTCGTGGCAGTTTTCATCGCGGGCGGTCTGATGAGCCATCGCATCAAAGACCGGCCCGAGTATCTCTATGACTTCGCTGAGGCTGAGGGCCACATCATGGTGACGCTGGCGTTTCTGTTCGTCGGTGCCGGCCCGGTGGCGAAGCTCGTCTCGGACGGTGTCTCGTGGGATGCCGTGCTCATGGCAGTGGTTGCCCTGGTGCTGGTGCGTCCAATGGCCATCTGGATCTCGCTGATCGGGGAGAGATTGATGCCGGCAACGGTGGGGTTCCTGGGCTGGTTCGGGCCGCGGGGTCTGGCCACCATCGTCTTCTACCTGCTGGCGATCGAGGAGCTACCCGAAGTGCCTTTGCTGGTCACCGAGACGATCACGGCTGCCCTGGTGTTGTCCATCGTCCTGCATGGAGTGTCGGCGGTTCCGGCTTCGAATGCTCTGGCCCGTGTTTGCGCCAGGATGGAAGACGAAGACATACCCGAGATGGGGGAGTCCCTCGAGTTCCCCACGCCACGCGGATGGGAAACCCGGACCTAGCAGACGCTGCCCTCGCTGACCTGAAGCGTCTTGAGGTCCGAGTGGAAGTCGAGGGCATAGTCGCCGCCCTCCCGACCGATTCCTGAGATGCCGCACCCTCTAGAAGGAGCGGTCAGGTCCCGGACGAGGAACGTGTTCACCCAAACCGTTCCGGCGCGGATCGAAGAGCCAACCCGATGGGCGCGCTCCTCCGACCCGGTGTAGACGATGCCCGACAGGCCGAGATCACCACGGCGATCACCGAGATCGTTGGTGGCGCCGAGGCCCTGGCCATCGATCGAGTCGGACGGGTCGAACTCGATGGACGAGCTGGTGACAATGAGCGGCTATGACGGCGAGGTCGCCGACATCTGGGCGGGTTCCGCCGAGATCGAGCTATTCCCCTCGCCGAGCGAGGAACTGTCGCTGCTTGCTCCCAATGAGGTCATCGGCGGGTTCTATCACCGCGTGGGCGTGTCCTGGAAGGGCGGGACCACGCTCCGCAGGTAGTTGGCTACTTGTGTCTGTCAGAGGTCGAGTTGACCCAGGAGCTGATTGACGCCTTGTGAGTTTCCCATCACGTAGAAGTGGACGGAAGGGATCCCGTTGCGCAACAGATCGCGAGTCTGGTCCAACGCCCATGCCACCCCGACGTCCCGGACGCGTTCGGGTTTGACGGCTTGTATCTCGTCGACCAACGGCTGCGGCACATCGCAATGGAAGGTGCGTGGGATCGTGGCGAGCTGGGCCTTGCTGGTGATCAGCTTCAGACCGGGGATTATCGGAACGGTGATCCCCTGACGGCGGCACTCCTCCACGAATGAGTAGAAGTGTTGATTGTCGAAGAACATCTGGGTGACGATGTACCCGGCTCCGGCTTCCACCTTGCTCTTGACCCATCGCACGTCGGTTTCGAGGTTGGGAGACTCGAAGTGCTTTTCGGGGTAGCCGGCGGCGCCGATGGCAAAGTCGGTGGGGGACGAGTCGAGCAGCTCTTCGAGGAAGATCCCCTTGTTCAGCTTGGCGATCTGGTCGATCAAATCGGTAGCGTGCTGGTTGCGGCTCCGACCGAACTCCAGCTTCTTTTCGAAACCGGTGGAGTCCCCGCGTATCGCGAGCACATTGTCGATGCCCAGGTAATGCAGTTCGATGAGGAAGTCTTCAGTCTCTTCGCGGTTGAACCCCTCACACACCACGTGAGGCACCGCGTCGACGCCGTACTTGTGCTGGATGAGGGCGCACACTCCCAGCGTGCCGGGCCGCTTGCGCTTGATCCGGCGCTCCAGTCCCGTGGCGGTCTCTTCGTGGACCATTTCTGCGGCGTGGCTCGTTATGTCGATAAACGGCGGGCGATGAGCCGCCAGATCATCGATGAGTTGCATCAGGCTCGTCAGGTCGCCACCGCGTTTGGGCGGGAGGATCTCGAAGCTGATCAACGGATCGGTGGCGTTTTCGAGGTGTTCGGTGACTCTCATGGTGCTGTGGCTGGCGCCTTTCGGTACGCGACGCTAACCAGATGGCGGGGAATCCAACACCAGGCGAACTAGCAGACGCTGCCTTCGCTGATCTGAAGGGTCTTGAGGTCCGAGTGGAAGTCGAGGGCATAGTCGCCGCCCTCCCGGCCGATTCCTGAGATGCCGCACCCTCCAAAAGGAGCGGTCAGGTCCCGGACGAGGAACGTGTTCACCCAAACCGTTCCGGCGCGGATCGAAGAGCCAACCCGATGGGCACGTTCCTCCGACCCGGTGTAGACGATGCCCGACAAGCCGTACTGGGTTGAGTTCGCCAGTTCGATGGCCTCCGCCTCGTCGGCAAACGTCTGAAACGTGAGGACGGGCCCGAATACCTCACGTTGCACCACCTCGGAGTGGTTGGAAGCAGGAGCGATCAGCGTGGGCTCGTACCAGAGCCCTTCCTCACGCCAGCGCTCGCCACCGCGCAAGATCGTGTCACCGGCTTCACGGGCCCTCTCGACGAACCCCTCGACGCTTCGCAGATGCTCAGGGTGGATCATCGGGGAAATGGTGGTGGCGGGATGACGGCTGTCGCCCATCACGTGACGGTCGGTGTACGTGTTGAAGATCTCGAGGAATTCTTCAGAGACCGATTTCTCGACCAGGAGGCGCGTGCCGGCGAGGCAGACCTGTCCCGAATCATCGAACTGACCGGAAGCCTTCTTTGCGGCGGCGTCGAGGTCGGAGTCGGCGAAGACCAACAACGGTCCCTTGCCGCCCAGTTCGGCGGTGAACGGGACGATGTTCTGGGCGGCGGCGACACCGATGTGGCGGGCGGTCTCCGGAGACCCGGTGAAGGAGATCCTGCTGACACGGCGGTCTCCGACGAGGGCAGCACCGACTTCTTCTCCAATGCCCTGCACCACGTTGATCGCGCCCGGCGGGAACCCGGCCTCATCGGCGAGGTCGGCCAGGATCGACGCCGATAAGGGAGCCCATTCGGCGGGTTTGAGGATCACGGGGTTACCGGCGGCCAGGGCCGGGGCGATCTTCCAGGTCGAGAGGAGCCACGGGGCATTCCAGGGGGTGATGATCACGGCCGGACCGGCCGGCATCCTTTGCACCTGGTTGTCGGTGCCCTTCGAGGTCCAGGACCGTCCCACGTATTCGGCGGCCAGGTCTGCGTAGTTTCGGAAGTTCTCGGCGCCGCGGTGGATGACGCGGGCCTCGAGGCTCTCGAGGAGCATCGCCATGTCGGCGCACTCAACGATCGAGAGTTCGGCGATGTTGCGATCGATCAGGTCGGCGAGTCGATGGAGGTACTCGGCCCGTTCTTCCGCTGTCAACCTTCCCCACACCCCGAATCCGTCCACGGCAGCCGACACAGCCAGGTCGGCGGTAAGGGCGTCCCCGCGAGCGACATCGGCGAGCTTCCACTCCCAATCCAGGGGGGAGCGAACCTCGAATCTGTTGTCCGATGAGACTCTCTTGCCGCCGATGTAATGGTCGGGGGAGATGGCGACGTCGGAGACTTCTGTTCTGGGGGATGGCATCTGACTCCAAAGATCGTTAGTTACCGAAGGATAAGCTTGCTCACCACGCAGTTGAAGGAGACGATGGTCCGCCCGCTCAATGACTATGACCCCGAAGTGGTGCTCGACGCCGAACGGGACATCCGCGCCCGTCTCGACGGACGGCCCTTCGACTTCGAGGCATTGCTGGCGGTATCCAACATCTACCGGGCCGCCAACGCGGTCCGGAATCGGATGGAGAGGGATGTGCTCGCCGGTGCCAGGCTGAGCTGGGGCGGCTTCACCATCCTCTTCGTGCTCTGGGTGTGGGGAGATCGTGAGACAGGGCAACTCGCCGACGACTGTGGGCTGGCCAAAGGGACCCTCTCGGGCATGCTTCAGACGTTGGAGAAGGCCGGCCTGGTGAGTCGTGCGCGGCATCCCGAAGACGGCAGACGGGTCATCGTTCGGCTGGATGCGGCCGGTGTCGACAAGATCGAGTCGGTGTTTCCCGACTTCAACCAGAACGAGGCGCGTTTCGTCGAGCGGCTCGATGAGAGCGAGCGACGTGAGTTGGCGCGGTTGTTGAGGATCGTGACCGCCACCGCCGACGAATCCGAGCTCATGGCGGGCGACGATGCCGATCGGTAGGATTGTTCGTTCGACCACAGGAGCTGAGTAATGGGTGAGATTGTCGGCGCTGGGCTCATCAGCCACGCCCCAACCATCATGTTTGACGAGCCAACGCGACGCGAACTGAACGAAGGCAAAGAGATCAGCCTCGTTCCCGGGATGATCCGACTCCGTGAGGAGATCCTGGGCCCGCTCGACGCCGACACCCTCGTGATCGTCGACTCACATTGGTTCACCACCGTTGAGCACGTCATATCGGCGCACGCCCACCGACAGGGGCGGATGACCTCGTCGGAACTGCCGAGAGGGATGGTCGCCATTCCCTACGACTACGAAGGTGATCCCGAACTGGGCAAGACGGCAGCATCGCTCGGTCACGAGCTGGGAACCCCGACTCATGCCTCCGAAGACGACTACCTGCCGGTCTATTACGCCACGATCAACCTGGTCCACTACCTGCAAAAGGATGAGAAGGTCGTGTCGGTCTCTGTGGTCCAGACCGGCGAGCCCGACGACTTCCTGACGATGGGCGAGGCGATCGGAGAGGCCGCCGCCCGGCTCGACCGACGCGTCGTCGTCCTTGCTTCAGGCGGGATGAGCCACACGTTCTGGCCGCTCTCCCAGATAGCGAAGCACGAAGCTTCGGATCCCGTTCACATCTTCACGCCCGAGGCCCGTGCCGCCGACGAGATGCGGCTCGACTGGATGCGCCAGGGTGACCATCGACGGATCGTTGAATCGATGGACGACTATTTCCAGTACAACCCGGAAGGCGGCTTCGGGCACTTCTTGATGATGCTCGGCGCCATCGGCGGCGCCGACTGCACTGCTCCGGGCGAGCTGTTCTCCGACTACGAGAATGCGACCGGAACCGGCCAGGTGCACGTCTGGTTCTCGAAGCCTGACGGAGGCTGGACCGCATAACCGACAAACCGGGGGTGACGGTGCCAGACTTTCGGTGTGGTCGCTGTCAGGAATCCCGACGGCTTGGTCGATGATCTCGAGCGGTTGGCTTCAACCCTCGAAAGGCTCGACTTACAAACGGCTGTCTTGAGGGACCGGGACACCGAGCCTGTGCGCGAGCGTCTGATCCGCACGCTCCGGTCCTATCTCATTCCCCGGCTCACCGAGCCGGATCGACCTCTCTCCGTTGTATTCGCCGGTCCAACCGGGTCCGGGAAATCGACGCTCATCAACTCTGTCTCCGGGTTGGACGTCACCAGGACCGGCCCCCTGAGGCCGACCACATCGAGCCCGGTGATTCTGAGCAATGGGACGTGGCAGGCCCGTTATGAGTCGCTGGGCGGTCTCGACTGTCATGTGGTCGAGGGCTCGGCTCCCATCCTCCGCCAGATGGCGTTCATCGACACTCCGGACATCGACTCGACTTCCGAGGACCATCGACGCGTTGCCGAGACGCTCATCGACACTGCCGACGTGGTCGTGTTCGTCACGTCTGCTCTTCGATATGCCGACCTGGTTCCATGGGAGGTCTTGCGGAGGGCGATCTCCAGGGGCGCACCGGTCATCAATGTGCTCAACCGGGTCACCGCCGAGTCCTCAGGAGCTGTGGTCGACTTCAAGCGGCGTCTTGGCAAGGCCGGGATCACAGATGATCTGGTTCGCGTTCCCGAACATCATCTTGCCCGGGGTGAACAAGCGATTCCCGCTGTTGCGGTCAACGACCTTCGACGCAGGCTCGTTGGCATCGTGGAAGACAGGCAGAGCGATCAGCGAGATGTGTTCAACCGGGTGTTGGAAACGACCGTTGCCGAGGTCAGGGAGTTTGCCGGGCTCGTGGATGGCGATCGACGCTGGCTGGCAAGCACCGAGGCTCGCGTGGTGGAGAGTTTTTCCGATCGGGGCGCTGGCCTCGACCTCGCTCGTGCCGTCGGTGAGGTCACCATCGATGGCCCGGAACCCCGATCTCGCTGGGGTCGTCGCCGCTGGCTGAGGAGGCATCGGGTGACCGATGACGCTCTCGAGGGATTCACCGACGGGGTTCGAAACGCCTTGGGCGCAGCGACGATGATCGACATCAGGGAGACGCTCGTCGAGATCGATGTGATGGAGATGATCGACGGGACGCTCGGCGACCTGTCGCGTGACGTCGCCGATCTCTTCGAGGTCGTGTTCGACGAGTGGATGGGTTGTATCGAGAAGACGGCTCGGCCCGTCATGGGGCGCGATCGCAACCTGGCGGTCCAGACTCTCTTGGCGTCGGGGTTGGGGGGTGGCGACCGGGTCGCCGCCTCCGTCCTTTTCGGGATCGAGCGAGATCGGGTGCTTGATGATGTTCGGAGCGACCTTCTGGCCAGACTCCAGATCATTTACGACCATGTCGCCCGAAGGGTGGTGCAACGGGTTCGCGGGGTGGCCGTCAGCTCTCACTTCGCTCATGCGTGACCGCATCGTCGGCCTCCTGGAAAAGGCCGACCTGGCAGCAGCATCCTCACGGGATCTCGTGTCCTCGGCGCAGCTCACCTCTTTTGCGACCACCGTCAAGAACGCACGCAGCCGTCTCGGCTCGCCGGACGATGTCCTGGTGGTCGCCTTGGTGGGGGGAACCGGCTCGGGCAAGTCCAGCCTCTTCAACGCCATCTCCGGAGGCGATGTTGCAGAAGTGGGTGGCGTGAGACCGACGACTGGTGAACCTCTGGCATCGGTCTCCTCCGAGCGGGCCAGCGCGTTGAGCGCCTATCTAGATGAGCTGGGTGTCTCCAAGGTCGACGTCGCAGACGTTCCCAAATGGCTATGTCTCATCGACATGCCCGACACCGACAGTGTCGAGCTCGACCATCGCTTTCAAACCGAGCGACTGCTCAGCCGATTGGATGTCCTGGTGTGGGTGGTCGATCCCGAGAAGTACCGGGACGCGGCACTTCATCATCGTTATCTCGAACCCTTGTCGCCCTATGCCGCCCAGTTCGTATTCGTCCTCAATCAGATAGACCGGCTGGGTGCAGATGACGTTGCCGCGGTTCGTGATGACCTGGAAAAGGCGCTCAACGCCGATGGGATCGCGGAACCGAGCATCGCCCTCACCGCGGCCAACCCCGGAGCGGGGCCGCCGATGGGCATCGCCGATTTGGTGGCATATCTGGAAACGATTGCTGGTTCCCGAAAAGGGGTCTACTCCAAGTTCATCGTCGATCTCGCCCGAGGAACGCAGGAATTGGCAGGTCAGGTAGGGAGCAGCGGCGTCGGATTCGACGAGCGAGTCGTTCCCGCGGCAGAAGAGACGGCACGGTTGGCTGCCGCAGGTGAAGTCGACGCGGCCATCGACCACATGGGCAACGTGATCGAAGCCCTTGCGAAGGAGGTAAGCCCCCCGCTGGCGAGGTCCTTGAACAACCTTGCTGTCACGCTGCCCGGGATCATTCGCGAGGCCGCCGACAGTGATGCTGCTGCCGGGGTCCTCACCGAAGAGATTGTCGGCCCTGTGAAGGAGCTGCTCGCCAGGCGTGCCACCGCCAGCGCGGCGCTCGTCGACCTTTCTCTCGATCTGGCGTCTTTGACAGCCTCGCGTCGCATGTAACCTCGCAGCCTCCATGCCTGTTTTCGCACAAGATCTTTCCCCCGTTGTCGAGGGGCTCATTCGCACCGGGGTAGTTATCACGCTTGCCTTCCTCGCTTACTGGGTCGCGCTACACCTGGGTCGCCGGGTGGTCAGGGAGATGTCGGAGAAGGGCGAGGACAGCGGGGCTCGGGCTCAGACACTGTGGATCGTTGCCCGGCGGGTGATTCTCGTCGCGATCGTGATCTCCGCCGTCCTCATCATCTTCGTCATCTGGGACTTCAGCATCATCCCATTCCTCGCCGTGGGGACGGTTTTCGCCGCCGCGGTCGGATTTGGCGCCCAGGATCTGGTCAAGGACATCATTTCCGGCTTCTTCATCCTCGTCGAGGACCAGTTCCACATCGGGGACACCGTCACCATCGCCGGCACCACAGGATCGGTCGAGGACATCCAACTTCGTGTCACGGTCCTTCGAGACCTCGAGGGCAGCGTCCACTTCGTTCCAAACGGTCAGATCACAGTCACGTCCAACTACACCAGCCGCTTCGCTCAGCCTGTGATTGATGTCGGCGTCTCCTATGAGACCGATGTCGACTTTGCCCTGTCGGTGTTGAAAGACGAACTCGCCCTGCTGGCCGGCGACCCCGAATGGAGCGCATCCATCAAGGGCGAAGGCGAGATCCTCGGTGTCAACGAGCTCGCCGACTCGTCGGTCGTGCTGAGGGGGCGTATCACCACCATCGCCGACGAGCGGTGGAGGGTCAGGAGAGAGGCACTGCGCCGAATCAAGAAACGGTTCGATGCAGAGGGCATCACCATCCCATTCCCGCAGATCACGGTGCACGAGGCCGACTGAAGCCTCAGCCTGCGATCACATTGAGGGAGTTCGGTGCCCAGGTGACAACTGCCGCGTCGACCAATCCGAGTGACTCGCCGTCGGCCTGGGCTGCAATCGAGGGGTCGGCCCCCAACTCGACCGAGTCGACACCGGTCCAAACCTCGAACCCCTTCACAACATCGAGGTCTCGTCCCGCCAGAACATCGAATGCTATTTGGGGGATGCGATGCCTGCGGAGTCGCCCGAGCACGAGGGCCGACATCGGATCGGGCGACTCGCGGCTGAGTCGCAGCGGCAGCTTCCCGAAGTACGTGTAGATGTCCCTGAACTGGATCAGGAGAGATGTTGCCTCGGCCGTTCGCTCTCCGCTGGTCACCGTGGCATGGGGCCGGCGTTTGGGGAATGTGCCGAGCCCGACACCTATGGCGGTCCTGGCGTAGTGAATCGAGCCGAATCTGTACTTGCGATATGGATCTGCATCGGCCCTGATCACGACTTCGGCGTCCAGCCCGAATCCGCAGCCGAACATGGCATGGTGGGTGGTCTCGGCGGTGCCCCTGGTGAGCGTCATTCGAGCGGTCCCTATGGGCTGGACGAAGGAGGCCCGGGCGATGTGTCTCGCTGCCCTGACCGGCCGTGAGGGAAGGCCGAGAATCCGGGCCACCACATTGGTCGTGCCCGCCGGGATGATGCCCAAGGCTCCCTCGGCTCCGATCAGACCCTGAGCGACATGATGGACCATGCCGTCGCCCCCCATGGCGATGACGATCCCGGCACCCTCGGTAGCGGCGCGGCGGGCAGCCTCGGTGGCTTCGGTGGCCGACGAGGGCCATATCGCCTCGACGGAGTGTGTCTTCGAAAGGACCGCCATAACGTCCCGGTGGGCCCCGCCGGTGAACTGGGAGGCCACTGGATTGGCAATAACGGCGATGCGGTCCATGGCCGACGAAGGGTACATCTGTAACCTGGCTTCCCGATGGACACCGAATCTGCACCGATGTTTTCCCTGGTCTCCGGTGAAGGGGATGGGTTCATGCTCGGAGTCGCCGCCGGCGATTCCGCAGGAGGAGCCTGGGAACTCGGCTATTCGTCCGTGACCGAGCAGGTGACGGTTATCTCCTACCGGCTCATCGAAGACCGGCGTCTCGATGTGGGCGAGCTGGTGAAAGGCCTGCGCGAGCTCGATGGGTCCGAAGACGGTGATCCCGTTTATCGGTCCGAAACCCAGCATTTCCGCGCCTGGCTCGACCGGGCGGCAGCGGGGCCCCCGATGCCGGAGTCTGATCCGTCCCTCGACGGAGTTGCCCGGTCGGTTCCCCTCGGTGTCGCGTTCAGGCGGGATCCCAAGTCGGTCACATGGGAAGCCATGGAGTTGGGACGTCTTTTTGCCGCCGACGCAGGGAGCATCGCCGCGGCGGTCGTCTCTGCGACAGCGGTGGCTGCATCGTGCTTCGGTCAGTCGGGGCGTGACCTGATCGCGGGGGTGAAAGAAACGGTTGAGCCGGTCCTCGCAACGATTGCCGCAGATGCGGAAAGCGGTTCACGGCTCGAGACTCTGGGCGACGAATTCGACCGGGCGATCTCCTCAGTTGGCATCGTCAGCGGCGAATCCGCGATGAGTGTGGTCGGAGGGGATCGTTCCGATCCGCTCCAGGTCATGCTCGCCGGTCTTCTCCTCGCCGCTCCGGCAACCGACCGGGCACACGTACCTGTGGAGCAGGCCGCTCGAATCGGTGGCAGCGTTTTGGGAGCCGCCGTCGGCGGAATCATGGGCGCCCGTGTGGGTATACGAGCCTGGCCCTGGGCATTCGCCAACGACACCTGGTTTGCCGAGATAGGTAGGCGGGTCGTCCGGGGCCCGGAGGAAATCCGAGATCTGCCGATCCCTTATGCAGTGGAGCAGCACCTGATCACGGGGACCCATCCGGGGTTCCACTGACGACCAGCCGGTCCTCTGGCGACCAATCACGGTGGGCATCGTCCACCGACCGGAGCAGCCACCAACCGATGACGACGAACCCGATGAGCGCGCCCAGCGCAATGTTCCGCCCCAGACCGAGGATGTCGACCACGACGGCCCACACCAGCGGTCCGCCGATGGTCGCAAACCTGCCAACCGTGGCGTAAAGCCCGTAGAACTCGCCCAGGTATCGGGGTGGCGAAATACGGGTCATGACCACGCGATCTGAGGCCCAGGTGGCCCCGAGCGCTATTCCTCCCAAGGGACCGATGGCCCAAACGATCGATGTTTGGCCAGTGACGGAGGCGACAACCCCAGAGGCCATCGCCACCATCCAGATGACGAGCACCCAGCGGAGGACCTTCATCGGCCCCACTCGCGCCACGACGAGGCCGGCGCCGAGCCCGCCAAAGATGGCTGCGGCGATGGCGATGGCGAGGAGCAGGGTGAAGAACTCGCGGTCGAGCCCGAGCTCGCCGATAACGAAAATGGCCAGGAATCCTCCGATGAGCGTGTTGATGGCATCGGTGTAGAAGAACCGGCCGACGAGAAACCTCACCACACCGTCGTACTCGCTTGCCTTCCTCCAGGAGCCCGCGAGCCGGCCGACGATGTCGCGAAGCCGGGGCAGGACGGCGTCGGCAGATCCGGGACGTTCATGGATGAAGAAAAACGAGGGGAGGGCGAAGATGAGAAAGGCTGCAGCGAGCGACCGGAACGTCGCTGCATGGCTCCACCCAAGGACATCGAGCGTGATCGTCCCGATGGCCAGGCCAATGAACGATCCGACATATCCGATACCGACTCCGAGGCCCGAGACCCAGCCGCGATTGTCCAGATTGCTCACATCGACCAAGAGGGCGTCGTAGACCACCGATCCGGTGTTGACGCTGACCACGGCCACCCAGAGCATCACGAGAGTCAGCCACACGGGTCCGATGGCCAGCACCGAGGTCGCAGCGACCGCTGCGATCGTGGTGACGATGAGCGTCGGCACCCTCGTTCCGCGCATGTCCGATCTGGCTCCGGCCCAGGGGGCCAGGAAGATCACGATGACCGCGGCCGCTATCTGCACGCCGGCGAGTGCGCTGTCGGGCTGGCCTTCGGTAATGAGCCAATCGGAGAAGTAGAAACCAACCACTCCGAGGGCGAAGATGGTGTTGGCCAGGTCGTAGATGACCCAGGACGCAACGGAGAGTCGAGACGGTGGGTTCACCGACTTCGCCGTCAGAAGGTGACGGCGACGGAGATGAGCTCCTCCCGGCCGAGAAGTCCTGCCGCCGCCTGAAGGGCGCGGGGTGCCTCGGTGAGCGGGAACTCGTGCGATACGAGATCGTCGATCCGCGGGTCGGTCTCCAACTGGGTTGTGGCCCACTGGTAGCCGACAGTGCTCGAGCCCATGGCTCCCTTCATCGTCAACTGCTTGGCGACGATGACGTCGGACAGGAAGTGGAACGCCTTATTCCCTTTGGTCGAGGCAAGGATGACCCGGCCGCCACTCCGAACCAGATCGAGTGCCGTGAACACGGCTTCGGGGTCATCCGATGTCACGTCCACGACGACATCGGGACGGCGCCCGATCGCGCTGGCGATTTCGCCGGCGACATCGGCCCGCTCGATGTCGATCGTGAGGTCGGCACCCAATCGCTTGGCCAACTCGAGACGATCACGGTCATGAGTCAATCCGGTGACCCCGACCCAATTGGCGCCGGCGGCCTTTGCGGCGATCAGACAGGCGAGGCCTCGTGGTCCCGGCCCGAGGATGAGGACGTCCTCACCGGGCTGGAGAGACGAAAGTTCCACCGCCCACGTATGCCCGGCTGCGAGAGCGTGCACGAATGTGGCCACCTCGGCGGGGACATCGTCGGTGAGTGGGTGCAGGCGCGCGTTGGGATCGAGATACAGGTATTCGGCGAGTCCTCCCCAAAGTCCGGGCGGCTCGATCGACGGAATCATCCCATACGAGTTCGAGGGACGTCTCGAAACGCATACGGCGAGGTTCTGCTTGCAACGGTGACAATTGCCGCACCGGATACGCGGCTCCACTGCGACGCGGGTACCTACCGGGTAGGGAACGTTGGGTCCCTGAACGGCGATCCGGCCGACGACCTCCCGGCCGGGGATGAGTGGATACTGAATGTGGCTTGCATCGCCTCTCCACACCTGGACGTCGGCCCCGGAGAGGCTGGTCGCTTCGACGGCGAGCCAGCCCCCGCCCTCGGCACCATCGGTGGATACCTCTGTGAGCGAGAAGTGTTTTGGCTCGACGAGCATCATCGCTCTGGCAGTCGTTGCTGGCTGCATCGACATCACTGTAAACCGGGTTCAGAGTGACTCGATCAGGCCCCTTATGCGGGTGAGTCCTTCGGAGATCTCCTCTTCGCCGAGGGCATATGACAGCCGTAGGAACCCGGGAGCGCCAAACGCCTCGCCCGGCACGACGGCCACTCCGGCTTCGTCGATGATCGCCTCGGCGAGATCGGCGGAAGTCCCATATTTGCCACCGAGGACGGCCGAGACATCGGGGAAGACATAGAACGCCCCGTCCGGTTCGAGGCATTCGAAGCCGGGGATGTCCGACACCATCGAGTGCATCAGGCGGCGTCTGGCGGCGAAAGCCTCCCTCATCTCCACAACCGTGTCCTGGGGCCCTGTGATGGCAGCGAGGGCGGCCATTTGGGTGATGTTGGCGACGTTCGATGTGGCATGCGACTGAAGCCTGACGGCAGCGCCCACGACGTCGCTCGGACCGATCATCCAGCCAACGCGCCATCCGGTCATGGCGAAACTCTTGGCGACTCCGTTGATAATCACCCAGTTCTCGAGCCGCGGCGTTTCGGCGACGATCGACGGAGCCACGTCGCCTCCGTAAAAGAGACGTTGATAGATCTCGTCGGCGATGACCCATACGTCGTTGTCGCGGGCCCACTCGCCGATCGCTCTTGCTTCCCCGCTGGTGTAGACGGCACCCGTCGGATTGGACGGTGACACGAATACCAGAGCTTTTGTCTTGTCGGTCCGGGCATCCTCGAGATCCTCGACGGTGACCTTGAAACCGCTTTCCACGGTCGAGGTGACCGGGACCGGAATCCCGTCGAACAATTCGATGCCGGCGGGGTAGGTGACCCAATACGGTGCCGGGAGTAGAACCTCGTCGCCCGGGTCCACGAGAGCTGAGAACGTCTCGAACACCGCCTGCTTCGCTCCGTTGGTGATGACTACCGCGGAGGCGTCGACGGTCACTCCGGAGTATTCGGCGGTGTACTTCGCTACGGCCTCGCGCACCGGAGCCAGTCCCGGGTTGGCCGAGTACTTGTGATTGGCCGGGTCATGTGCGGCCGCGGTGGCGGCGGCGACGATGTGCTCGGGTGTCGGAAAGTCCGGCTCGCCCGCTCCGAAAGAGATGACATCGCGGCCTGCGGCGCGAAGTTCACGGGCCCGTGTTGAAATGGCCATGGTCGCCGAGGCCGGGATTCTGGCGAGACGCTGGGAAACTCTCTTCACGATGCCAGACAGTAATCGGCGCTCAGTACCTCCAGCGAGAAACGACCCGCCCCTGTTTGTCCAGGAGCATCGCCTGGTCGCCGGAATTGTTCCAGACCGGGCTATTACCCGGATCCCAGCCCTCGTCGGCGCTGGTGATGACCATCTCATCGCCTGGCTCGAGTTTCCTGCCATTGGGGAACCGGTAGCGATGGCGGGATGACTCATCGCGGAGGACCCATCCGGTGAGATTGACGGCCTTGGAGCCTTCATTGGCGATGGTGATGGTCTCGTCGGCGAGGACTTGATCATCGGGTCCGGAGGGGTTGAACGCGACCGACGCGATGACCAATTGGGGCAGTGGCTTGGTATCCCCGCACGCGTCCTCCGCCCAGAGACCCACACGACGGTCCCATGCGGCTTCCTCGGCGTCCAGCAGCAAAGGCCCATGGGGCTCCCCGTCGCGTGGAGTGCTGGCAATCGCCAGCCCCGACTCGACGAGTTGGAGGTTCACATGGATGTCATCCCCGGTGAAGACGTGAGCCAAGGTACGGCCGAACTGGTCGGTGCCGACGATCTCCAGGGCCACCTCCCTCCCTTTCACGGTTTGGATCAGATGGTCTGTTCCTTCGTCGTTGAAGCACTCGCCTTGCTCAGGTGCATTGATTCCCAGCAGTCGGACGTCGAACTCCCCGTCGTCGGTCTCGACAGCGACGGTGTCACCGTCGTAGATCCAGGTGACCAGCGCACGTTGGCCCTCGTGTTCTCTCCCGATCTGGTCGAACCCGTTTCCGGCGGATGGTTGGCATGCCGAGAGGAGAAGCAGTGTCCCGACGCTGAGAACGAGTGGCCTCAGGACTTGTCTCGATGCCGGCGAAGCTCTTCCCTTTCGGCTCTTCTCTTCACGCGGCGTCTTCGATAGAAGCCACCGCCGATCGCGGTGAGGATCGCTGATGCCAACGCCGTGACGAGGATGATGATCGAAAGCGGGAAGTCGCCGTCGATCCAGAGAAATTCGATCGGTACCGACTCGGTGTTCTGAACAGCGAACACCACGACGAGGATCATTCCGAGGGCAGCGACAAGCCCGCCCCAGGGAAAGCCGGGCGTGGGCTCGCGCTCCTTCTTCTCCTGCTCGAGTTGGCTCTCTACATCGTGGATTTCTTCGGAGAATTCGTCCATGTGCCCAGATTAAGCGTCGTCTGCGAAGACCCAGCGCTCCCTCGACGCTCGGGCCTCCTCGACGTCCACCTTCGACAACAAGATGAATCCGATGACGAAGAAGATGATCACCGAGAGGATGGCCGGACGACCTGACCCGGTGGCATTGCTCACCAGGGCGAAGACCAGCGGTCCCCAGATGGCGGCGAACTTCGAGAACACCGAGTAGAAGCCGTAGAACTCTGCCGAGGCCTCCTCGGGGATCATCGATCCATAGAGGCTCCGCGAGAGCGCCTGTACCCCTCCCAGGACGAATCCGACCAACACCGCCAACCCGTAGAGAGGAAGCGGATCGCCCTCGGGAAGGAAGAACGCTGCCACAGCGATGCCCACCCATACCACCAGCGAGGTCATGATGGCTCTCTTGGCGCCTACTCGCCCGGCAAGGGCCCCAAAAGCGAACGCGCCGCCAAAGGCCACGAACTGAACAATGAGGAAGGTGATGATGATCTCCTGGGCCGCCAGGCCGAGTGTCTCCTCGGCATACGCTCCCGTGACCGCGATAACCGTCTGAGTGGCATCGTTATAGAAGAAGTAGGCGACGACGAACAGCAGAAGCTGCTTGAAGCCGAGGAGCTTCTTCCCGGTGGCGATGGTGCGGCCGAATCCGATCTTGAAGTAGGCCGGGAGGCGTGACTTCCCTTCCATGCCATCGGGAAGGTCGAACTTGGAGACTTCGTCGGGGAGGCGACGCAGCGAGAACCAGGTGAAGATGATCCACCAGACGCCCGCGCCGCCAATGCCGATTCGCACGGCTGTGGCCTCTGAAAGTCCGGTGAGGCTGTCTTCACCGCTCAGCAGTATGAGGGCCAGGGCAAGGAGGATGTAGAGACCGCCTCCGATGTATCCGAAGGCGAATCCCCTCGACGAGACCTGGTCGATGGTGTCGTCCGTGGATATGTCCTTGAGAAACCCGTCATAAAACACGTTGGCGGCCACGAAACCGATCTGTGAGAGCAACACGACGATGAGGAAGAAGACGACCGCGTTGTCGGGGACGAAGGCAAGACCGATCGTCGTCAGTGCCCCGATGACTGCGAAAGAGCGCAGAAAGCGCTTCTTGGCCGAGGCGTAATCAGCGACAGCACCCAGAACGGGCATCCAGAGGAAGAGGAGGATGGCGCCTATGGAAATCACGGCGGACCACAGGGTCTGGCCGGAGAACCCGTTCCATCCTTCTTCGGGGACGATCACCCCGGTGAAGAAGGCGGCGACGATGGCGCCGAAGGTGGTGATGTAGGCCGAGTTGGCCCAGTCGTACATTGCCCACCCGAAGATCGTGCGTGGGTCGTTTTTCTGAACCTGGCTCACGGTTAGAGAAGCTAGGCATAACCTGGACGGTCATGCGGCGCCTGGCAGTTGTTTTCTTACTGGTGCTCTCGGCTTGCACCGCCGAGCAGGAGCTGGCGCTCACGACGCCGACGACGCCACCGCCGTCGACAACGACTATCCCAGCGACAATCCCGACGACCGCAGCCCCGGTGATTGTCACCACGGTGGCACCGACGACCACCACGACGTTGGCGCCCTTCCAGGGCCTGGCCTATGAGGAGGTGGTCCGGATGGACTTCCCGATCCAATTGGTGCCCTGGGTACCGGGGTTCTCGATGATTGCCACCAAGAACGGCCAGGTTTGGCTTTACGACGGCACCAACGTCTCGGAGACAGCGGTGCTGGACATCAGCAGCCAGGTCAGGAACCAGGGAGAACAGGGACTGCTCTCGATCGCGGTCCACCCCGAGGACACCAACCGGATCTTTGCCCACTATTCGGCCAAGGACGGCGACACCGTGGTTTCGGAGTTCGCCTTTGCCAACGGTTCGATCGACCCCGGGAGCGAGCAGGTGTTGCTGAGGCTCAACCAGCCGGCGGGCAATCACAACGGTGGGATGATCCAGTTCGGTCCCGAAGGGATGCTCTATTTGGGACTCGGCGACGGTGGGGGAGCCAACGACAGGTATGGCAACGGCCAGAATCGGGACACCCTGCTGGGCGGACTGGTCCGCATCGATGTGGAGGGCGGGGTGGAGCCCGAGTTGTTCCAATACGGGCTCCGCAACCCCTGGAGATTCTGGATCGATGGCGAGATGATCTATATCGCCGACGTCGGGCAGAACGCATTCGAGGAGATATCCGTAGGTCCGTTGGATGCCGACGTCAACTATGGATGGCCGATCACCGAGGGTCTGCACTGCTTCCGGCCCTCTTCGGGCTGTGACACCGCCGGGCTCACGCTCCCGGTCGTCGAGGTCCCCCACGGGGAAGAGGGGACCTGTTCGATCACCGGCGGCGTTGTGTACAGGGGCCCGGCGATCCCGGAACTCGACGGCACGTACCTCTTCTCCGATTATTGCGGCGGCTATCTCCGTGGATTCCGGAGTGGTGAGGTCACCGATTACACCGGCGATGTGGGTGTAATCGGGCTCGTGGCGAGCTTTGGTGTCGACGGCTTTGGCGAGGTCTATGTGATGACGACCGACCGCCTTCTCAAGATCATCCCGGTGCGGGGATAGGCTCGTGGGTGTCCTTCTCGGAGGCATGACCTCTGTTCTGTATGGCATCTCCGACTTCCTCGGCGGCGAGGGGGCCAAACGTGCGCCTGCCGCCGCGGTCGTCCTTTGGGCCGGGGTCGTCTCATTTCCGCTTGTCACCGTCCTTGCTCTGGTCAACGGTGGCAGCGCCTCGATAGCCGACTACGGGTTTGGCGCGCTCGCTGGGATTTCCGGAGCGATCGGCTTGGTCATCCTCTTCGCCGGACTGGGCAAAGGCCACGCCGCAGCGGTTGCTCCAGCAGCAGGCGCGGTCGCCGGAGCCTTCCCGGTCATGGTGGCTGTCCTCGCCGGGGAGCGGCCGTCGGTCCTCGCCTGGGTGGGGGTGGCTATTGCCGTTCCTGCCATCGTCCTCTCTTCATGGGTTGCCGAGCCCGGGGACGTTCCCTACGGAGGTGTTTGGTACGGAGTGGTCTCGGGCCTCGGATTCGGCGGTTGGACGGTGATCATCAACCAGGCGAGCGATAGCGCCGGACTGCTTCCTTTGATCACCTCGCGCGCCGCCACCATGGCCGTGGTCCTGATGATTGCTGCGTTCGGGGTGTGGAAGGTGACGGGCTTTGGTGCCGTCCCCAAAGCCATAGTTGTCGGCAACGGCGTTCTCGATGTCATGGCCAACGTGACCCTGCTGCTGGCTCTCCACCGGGGGTCGCTGGCGCTGGTTGCAGTGTCGTCATCGTTCTATCCGGTGGTGACAGTTGTGCTGGCGCGCGTCGTCAATCACGAGCATCTGCGCCACCGTCAGGTAGCGGGAATTATCCTGACCGTGGTGGCCGTCGGCGCTATTGCCCTGGGCTAATCGCTGCCAACGACGAGCCAGGTCCCGAACACGACCAGGGCAACACCGGCAAGGCGTCTGGCATCCAGGGGTCTCGCTTGGGTGAAGAGCCCGAAGTGGTCGATGATGGCCGCAAGGATCAATGTCGAGCCCGTGAACAGCGTCAATCCGGAGCCGAGACCGAGTCGGGAGACGGTGATGCCGAGTGTTGCCACGATCACCAGGCCCATCAGGCCCGCAGTGAGCGCCCACCACGGCACATCCTTCAGGTCGGACAGCCGGGATCCTCGCATGGCGAGCATGAGGAGGCCCACCGCCAGCCCGCCACCGCCATAGGTCACGAAGACAGAAGCGAGCGTGCCCGCTCTCGCCTCCATGATCCCGAGGAACTGCGACTGAAGAGCGCCGGCGAGACCGCCGGCGACCCCGATCAAGATGACAAAGAGCAGATTCATGGAACTCAATTCTGTCACAACCGTTGTCTACTCTCGGCGGCAATGGAAAACATGGTCGGAAGGGTCCTCGGCACGAGGGAAGCGACGCCTCTCGAGTTCTGGGTGGGGGTCAGTGAGGGCGAGTTCCTTCAACTCGATGATGTCGTCGCACTGGAGCGTGTCCTGCCGACGGGTGAGTTGGTTCGCATGTACGGGTCTGTCGGCCAGGTGGTCGCCGGCCACGAGGGTGCCCGATTCGATTCGGACGTGTTTCTCATCGAAGACGGGATTCTCCCGGCCGAAGTGACTGAGGTGGCTCAGGTCACGACCACGAGGTTCGAACCGGAGGTGTTCGTTCCGCCACGACCCGGCCAGCCCGTGCGGATCGCCCGAGGAGATGAGCGTGAGCGGGCTCTCTTCTTCGATCGCATGGAGCGCCGTCTCCCCGTGGGCCTGACGAGAACCGGCGAGCCCCTTTGGGTGAACTTCGAGTTCATCAACGGAGAGCGGGGAGCCCACGTCAACATCTCCGGCATCTCCGGGGTGGCCACCAAGACGAGTTACGCCACGTTCCTCCTCCACTCCCTCTTCACGTCCGGGGTGTTGGGGCCGGCAGCCATCAACACCAAGGCGCTGGTCTTCAACGTCAAGGGCGAGGACCTTCTCCATCTCGACAGGGTCAACAACCGGCTCGACGATGAGCAGCGAATCAGATACACCGAGCTCGGTCTGCCGACAACGCCGTTCGAGTCGGTGGGGTTCTTTGCCCCGCCACGATTCGATGATCCGCGGGCGACCGCCGATGTGGCCTCCAGGTCCGACGTCACCTCCTTCTTCTGGAGCGTCTTCGAATTCTGCAACACGGACTTGCTTCCCTTCCTCTTCGCCGACGCCGAAGACGACAGGGGCCAATACATAACCGTTGTCTACAACGTCATGGCCCAACTCCGCTTCGCCGAGTCGGCTGAGACGGGAGCTGCGGTGATCGACGGCGTCACTGTGCGGACCTTCCGGGAGTTGGCAGACCTCATCACCGAGCGGGTGCAATCGGACGAGCATCGTCATCGGTGGGCCGGTCCGGCCATCGGCATCGGGACGGTCAATGCCTTCGTGCGCCGCCTGCAAGCCTCGGTTCGCCACGTTGGGCGGCTGATCCGCTCCGACGTTGCCGATCCCGACCGGCATCGGATCGACCCGTCGCGTTCCCAGGTGACCGTCGTCGATCTGCACAACCTCAACGATCGCGCCAAACGCTTCGTGGTGGGGGTCACCCTCAAGCGGGCTTTCGAGGAGAAGGAGCGTGCCGGCCAGTCAGACGAGTTGCTGATGGTGGTGCTCGACGAGTTGAACAAATACGCACCGCGGGAGGGGAGCAGCCCGATAAAGGAAGTGTTGCTCGACGTCGCCGAACGGGGCCGGTCGCTCGGCGTCATTCTCATCGGTGCCCAGCAGACCGCGTCCGAAGTCGAGCGCCGGATCATCGCCAACTCCTCGATCCGCGTCGTCGGCAGGCTCGATTCGGCGGAGGCCGCTCGAGAGGAGTACGGATTCATGCCGTCGGTTCACCGGCAGCGGGCGACCATCATCAAACCGGGCACCATGATCCTGAGCCAGCCGGAGCTCCCCGTACCGTTAGTGCTGGAATTCCCGTTCCCGGCATGGGCCACTCGAGCCTCGGAGGCGGTTGTACCCATGAGTGACAAGGGCCCGGAAGATCCTTTCGAGGATCTCTAGTGCTGAAGATCCTGCACACATCCGATTGGCACGTCGGCAGGCGGATCAGGGGGCGCGATCGGACCGAGGAGCACCGTGCCGTCCTGTCCGAGATCGTCGGTCTTGCCGGCGACAACGCCGTCGACCTCACGGTGGTGGCGGGAGACGTTTTCGACACGGCCTCGCCTTCGCCCTCCGCCGAGAAGGTGGTCTGGCAGGCACTCCTCGACCTGGCCGCGATGTCTCATGTCGTGGTTGTCGCCGGCAACCATGACAACCCGGCCCGTCTCGACGCCGTTGCCCCGCTTCTGGAGATGGGCCGGATCTCGACCATCGGCACTCCTCGTTCCCCGGCCGACGGAGGCGTTCTCCATGTCGAGGAACTAGGGGTGAAAGCGGCCCTTCTTCCATTCGTTTCGCAGCGGGGGATCGTCAAGGCCGAGGACATCATGGATTCGGATCCAGATCAGCATGCAGGTGCCTACGAAGAGCGACTTCGTCGGATCGTCGGCCGGCTCACCGAAGGCATGGGCTCCGACACCGTCAACATCCTGGTCAGCCATCTCACGGTCTATGGAGCGGTGAAGGGCGAGGTCAAACTTGGTGGCGGCGAGCGACCGGCGCACATCTTCGGCTATGCCGTTCCCAGTTCGCTGTTTCCGGGGCATCTTTCCTATGTCGCCCTCGGGCATCTCCACAGACAGCAGAAGATGCCCCATGCGAGTGCCGTCTGGTACTCCGGGTCTCCGCTTCAACTCGATTTCGGAGAGGTGGCCGATCAGAAAGGAGCGCTCCTCATCGAGGCCGAGCCCGGGCTCCCGGTCACCGTCACCGCAGCCCCGCTCACCGCGGGGCGACGGTTGGTGACGGCGCGTGGAACTCTCGATGAGGTGATCGCACGTGCCGACCAGTTTGCTGATGCCTACGTGAAGGTGGAACTCCTCGAGAAGGCGCGAGTGGGCCTGGCCGACGAGGTCCGTGCGGCGATTCCCGATGCCGTCGAGGTGATCCTGGAGTCCGACGAGCCCGAGAAG
>JAYEGJ010000130.1:0-56876 GCA_034658975.1 Actinomycetota bacterium | reverse complement strand
CCCGGATAGGAACAGCCGTCAAGGTCGGGGCGTGGACCGGCGCCGGGCTCGGTTTCGTCGCCTTCTTCATCTTCACCGCATATTGGGCTCCCAGGGCAGCGGTGGTCCCCGATGTGGGGCCGATCGTGCAAGTGAGCTCTACCAGCGTTCTGATCGGCGCCGCTCTCGTATCGATTCTCTTCGGCGCCGTCGTCGCCGGCTTCTCCCGTGCCGCCGCCGCATGGGCAAATCCGGCTATGCAACTGAAGAACTCGAAGGGGTCGACGGCCTGGCTGGGAGCAATCCTCGGCCTGGTTCTCGGTCTGATCGCCGGTGCCCTCCTCACCACGATCGGGACCCCGATCGAGGGAAGCGAGGAGGGGTTGATCCAGCTTCCGGTGCTGGCCAGCCTCGGAACCCTTCTCGTCGGTGGCGCTATCCTCGGAGCTGTCACCTCGGCCGTCCCTCAACTATTCGGCACCCCGGTTGCGGTCAGCGAGACCGACCGGGCAGAGGTCGACGAGGTGAAGGAACGTCTCGGAGGAGCCGTCGGCATCCCGGTCGCCGGTCTGATGATTCTGTTGCTTCTCGTGATTCCCTTCGGCTATGTCTTGATCCAATCGAACCGTCTTGCTTCGGGGGGAGCGGCGATCATCGCAATCGTGGTTGCCGGCGGCATCCTCGGATTCGCGACGCTGGCCGGGTCGAGACCCGAGATGAAGATCTCGGTAGGCGACCTCATGGTCGCCATCGCCGGGATCGGAACGATCCTTCTCATCATCCTCGCCGTGCTGCTCATCAGTTCCGATGCGGCGACGGAAGATGAGGGCGGCGAGGAACACGCCGCCGTCGTTCAGATCATCTGATCAATCTTCACCGATCAATCGAGTCGGGCCGCGTTGACCGCAGCACTGACATCACCATCCGCCAGCGTCTCGATGATGCGCTCCGCAACCTCGACCGCCACGCCAACCTGGGCCTCAACGGTCGACGCTCCGAGGTGAGGGGTCAGCACCAAGTTCGGCGCTTCCCTGAGTGGGCTGTTGGCATCCAGAGGCTCGTTCTCGAACACATCGAGCGCCGCCCCACCGATGCTCTCCGCATGGAGCGCTTGGGCGAGGGCGTGCTCGTCGATCACCCCACCGCGTGAGGCGTTGATCAGTCGGACGCCGGGCCTCATGCGAGCCATCGCATCCTCGTTGACCATCCCTCTCGTTTCATCGTTGAGGGGAACATGGCAGGAGATGACATCGGCCGTTTCGACGACCGTGTCGAGATCGACGAGTCGGATACCGAGTTCCGCGGCGCGCTCCTCTGGGAGATAGGGGTCGTAGGCAATCACATCCATCTCGAAAGCGGTGCATCGCATGGCCACTTCCCCACCGATCCGTCCGGCTCCGATCAGACCGAGCGTCTTGCCACGAAGCTCGACTCCCTTGAAGGCGGCACGATCCCACCGACCTTCTCTCATCGATCTATCGGCGGACGCAATGTGACGCGTGAGGGTGAGCATCAGAGCCACCGTCAGCTCGGCAGCGGCCACTGTGTTCCCCCCAGGGGCGTTGTATACGGCAACTCCGCTCTCCGACGCGGCATCCACGTCGATGTTGTCGATGCCGACGCCGGCACGGCCGATCACGGCGAGAGCAGGGGCCTTCGCGAGCATCTCAGCACCAACCTTCGTGGCGCTTCTGACGATCAGCGCGTTGGCCGTGGCCAGCGCGGTCTCAAACTCGGGGCTGGACGAATCGTCCACGCTCGTGACCTCGAATCGATCGTCGGCGATGAGAGGAGCAAGGCCCTCCATCGAAACCTTGTCGGTTGAAAGAACGCTGAATGTCATCTCAGCGCATCTCCCAGGACATCGAGCAGCTCATTGAGTTCGTCCAACGTGTGATCTCCCATGTGGCCAATTCGGATTGTCTCGTCCTTGATCTTTCCATAGCCGCCGCCAATCACCCAGCCGCGGTCTCTCATCTCTCTCACGACGGCCGGGCCGCCCCCGTTCTCCGGCATGGCAATGGTCGTCACGGTCGGTGATCGGTGACCGGCTTCGGCGTAGGGACGGATACCCACTCCTGAATCGCTCATCTCATCGATCCATTCCATCGTGCGCGCCTGCATGGCGAGGTGCCGATCCCAGCGGGCTCGCATGCCCTCCTCGGCAATCCTCGCCAACTGGACGTCGAGGGCGTAGAGCAGGGAGACAGCAGGCGTCGCCGGGGTCTGATTGTCGAGAAGCTGTTTCATCAGACGATCAAGGGCGAAGTACCAGCCGCGAGCCGGCGCCTTGGCCGATCGCTCCATCATCTGATCGGAAGCGACTCCGAATGCCAGGCCCGGCGGCAGGGCCAGAGCCTTCTGGGACCCGGTGAGTATGAAGTCGATGCCCCAGTCGTCGGTGTGCGTTTCGACGCCGGGGATCCCCGTGACCGAGTCGACCAGGAGAAGCGTCTCATCTCGAGCACCCACCACCTCCGAGATCGCCTCCAGGTCTTGGAGGGCACCGGTCGAAGTCTCGGATTGGGAGAGTGTGACCGCTTCATAGGAGCCTCGATCCAGCCGGTCGGAGAGTTCTTCGGCCGAATGAACCGTTCCCCAGTTGACCTCCCACTCGTCGACGTCAAAGCCACATGTCCGGCCGATCTCGGCGAAACGGCTCGAGAAGGCGCCGTTCACCAGGCTGAGCACCCTGCCGCCGAGAACACCGTTGCGGACGGCGGCTTCCATCAATCCCGTGGCCGAAGACGTTGAGACGAACACCGGACGTTCGGTCAGGAACAGCGGGCGCAGTCCTCTGTCGAGGCGCTCCATCAATTCCTGAATCCCCGGACCGCGGTGGCCAATCATGGCCTGTGCTTGGGCCTCCAGTACGGAGGGGTGGACTTCGGTGGGACCGGGGAGAAAGAACCGGCCGGGTTCAAGCGGATTGTTCATGCCAGGTTTCTAGCACCAAGCCTCAGCCACCCCGAATGACTACGACGCCCATCGCGGACAGAACGACCAAATAGAGGCCGACAGCGAGCACGAATCCAGCCGTAAAGAACCGGGTCAACGTGGACTTCTCGAATCGAAGGTGCATGTACCAGCCGACAACGATGACGAACTTGAGAATGGCCAGCGCAATGAGGATGACCGCATTGAAGCCTCCCAGATCGTACTCCCGATTCACATAGAACATCCCGACCTCGACGGCCGTGAGGAGGCCCAGCAGCGCGGCGATCTTCCAGTACTGCGCCGGAGTGGGATGGGCGTGCTGCTCGGTGCTCATCCCGGAGGCACAGACAGCAAGTAGACGACGGTGAAGATCACGATCCAGATGATGTCGACGAAGTGCCAGTAGAGACCCACCAGTTCCAGGTTCATCCCCTGACTGTCCGAAAGCTCTCCTTTGCGGCGGGAGATGCCCCAGAGCGACAGGAGCATGATGACTCCCACAGCCACGTGGAGACCATGGAAGCCGGTCAACAGATAAAAGGCCGAGGCGGCCGGGTTGGAAGATAGGGTCATCCCGAATTCGACAATGAACTCGGTGAACTCGAAGACCTGGCCGCCGAGGAAGACAGCGCCCAAGGCCGCCGTCGCGAACAGCCAAGTTCTCGTCCCGTTCTGATCGCCCCGGCTCATCGCGTTATGAGCCAGAACCATGGTCAGGGAACTCATCAACAGGACGAATGAGCTGACCGAGGTGAAGGGAATGTCGTAGATCTCCGCCGGGTACACCCCGTCGAAACCTGCCCGAGTCGAATAGAGCAGGTAGTTGGAGATGAGGGCGCCGAAGAAGAGGAATTCGGAGCTGAGGAAGGCCCACATTCCCAGCTTGCGACTATCGATTCCTGTGGACTCGTGCTCCTCGTGGTGGTCCACCACCGCGTCGTGTGCGACGTCAGACACCGGCATCCACCCCCTCCGGTTCCGGGTCGGGCTCGCCGCCATCTTGAGGGGCATGGGGCTCCTCGATCGGCTCGATTGCCCAGCCAATAAGCGACGACAGCGTGATCACGGCTCCAATGGCAATCAGGAGCTTGCCCCAAAGCGTGGTGTGATAGATGATGCCGTAGAAGACGATGGGCAGCCCGACCGCCATGAGAATCGGGAAGTACGACGGATTCGGCAGGTGGATGGGCTCGATCGGATTGAGTCCTTCCTGCTCCAGCTCGGCGATGATCTCGTCGGCATCCTCCTTGCGAACGGCGCGACCCTCGTCGTCCTCGTCGTACTTGAAATGCCAGAAGTGGTCGAGGCTGGTCACGGCCGGAGACCTGGCGTAGTTGTACTCCGGCGTCGGGTTGGGGATCGTCCACTCGATGGTCCTCGCATCCCACGGATCGAGGCCCGAGTCGACCCCGCGGCGGCGGCTGTTGTACCAGTTGTACATGAATATCAACATCGAAAAAGCAATGATGAACGCGCCGACGGTCGCCGCCACATTCCACGGTTCGAGACCTGTCTCCGGCGCGTACTTCCAGGTTCTCCTAACCATTCCCTGAAGTCCGAGCCAGTGCATTGGGGCAAACGTCAGGTTGAAGCCGGTGAACATGAGCCAGAAGTGCCACTTGCCCAGACGGGAATCCATGACCTTGCCGGTCAGCTTGGGGAACCAGTAATAGAGGCCGGCGAAGAGACCGAACACCGAGCCGCCGAAGAGCACATAGTGGAAGTGGGCGACGATGTAGTAGGTGTCGGTCTGCTGCCAGTCGGAGGGAACGACGGCGTGGGTAACGCCCGACAGGCCGCCGATGGTGAACATAGCGACGAAACCGATGGCGAACAGCATCGGGGTGGTGAAACGTAATCGTCCACCCCACATCGTTCCCATCCAGTTGAAGATCTTGATACCGGTCGGGATGGCGATGGTCATGGTTGCGAGGCCGAAGGCGGCCTGGGCAACCGGGGTGATCCCCGACGAGAACATGTGGTGGGCCCAGACGCCAAACCCGAGGAAGGCGATGGCTGCACCGGCAAACACCACGGCGGAGTAGCCGAATAACGGCTTCCTCGAGAACACCGGGAGCACCTCGGACACGATGCCCATGGCGGGAAGGATCAGGATGTAGACCTCCGGATGTCCAAACAGCCAGAAGAGGTGCTGCCACAAGACCGGATCACCTCCGCCGACGGGGCTGAAGAAGACCGCACCGAATTGCCTGTCGAAAGTGACCATGAACAGAGCCACGGCAATGATCGGGATCGAGAAGAGAAGCAGGAACGCGACGACCGTCGACATCCACACAAAGACGGGCATGCGAAGCAATCGCATTCCCTTGGCCCGCATGTTGAGCACCGTGACGATGAAGTTGACCGAGGAGATCAGCGACGCAAGGCCGATGATTTGAAGGCCCAAAGCCCAGAAGTCCATCGCCGTTCCAGGTGAATAGAACGCACCGGCGTTGGGTTGGTAGCCGAACCAGCCACCGTCCGGCGAGTCAGCCAGCCAGTTGAAGCTCCCCGGACCACCACCGGCGGCGAGGTTGCCGGCGATCCCGTCGGGCGAGATCGGGGCAACGGAAGTCCCGAAGATGAAGGTGCTGTAGAGAAAGATCCCACCGAAGAAGAAGATCCACCAGGACAAGGCATTGAGACGGGGGAAGGCCACATCCCGGGCGCCGATCATGAGTGGGATCAGGTAGTTCATGAACGCCGCCGACGCCGGCATCACAAAGAGGAACACCATCGTGGTTGCGTGCATCGTGAACATGGCGTTGTAGGCGCCGGCTGTCAGGAACTCCGAGTTCGCCGAGGCCAGATGCCACCGAAGGAGCAGAGCCTCGGTGCCGCCGAGCAGGAAGAAGAAGAAGGCGGCGTACCCGTACATGATGCCGATCTTCTTGTGGTCGACCGTCGTCAGCCACGACCAGATTCCCTCGGTCGAAGAGGGCCGCTTGAAGATGGTTGCTTGTGGTCGTTCAGCCGTCGCCGTCATTTGTTGCTCTCCAGCCAGACGATCAGGTCATCGATTTCTTGGGAGGTAAGTGCCAGGTTGGGCATGAAGCTTCCCGGCTTGATGTTCGGGGGGTCGGCCAGCCATGCCTTGAGGGCTTGTTCGTAGGTCTGGCCCTGCTCGGGCAAGGAGGCCCCGGCAAAGACGTCGCGCGATGCGAAGTGGGTCAGATCGGGTCCATTGAATGCGGCCGCATCGATCACGTTCGAAGCCGAGTCGTCGTCGAAACGCACCGTATGGCACTGAACACAGCCCTTGTTGGTGAAGACCTGATAACCATCGCCTTCGGGTGTTCCCTCGGCAGGAAGCGGTGTTGGTTTCTGCTGAGCCGACACCCAGGCGTCGAACTCGGATTGGGTGACCACTTGGACCCGTGCCCGCATGAGGCTGTGGGACAGCCCGCAGAACTCCGCACAATGACCCCAGAACTCGCCTGTCTCATCGGCCTCCAGACGCAACTCGGTGGTCTGCCCTGGGACCAGGTAGCGCTTTCCGTGCAGTGCGGGGACCCAGAAGTTGTGCAAGACGTCAGCGGATGTCATCTCGGCGCAGACCTCCTGACCGACGGGAATCACCATGACGTTGGCCGTATCGATGTCCTGGTCGGGATAGTGATACTCGAACCACCACTGGTGGCCGGTCACTTCCACCCGCATCGAGTCGTCTTCGCATCCCGTCAGGTCGAACACGGCCGTGACCGTCGGCACGGCGATCGCAGCGAGGATCAGGGCCGGGATGACAGTCCAGACAACCTCGAGACCGGCGTGGCCGTGGGTCTGCTTCGGCAGCTTCTTCTCCTTGTCTCCTTTGTCGCGGAATACAACGAGCATCACGACGAGAGCGCCCATGACGAGGAAGAAGATGACCGTAGCGATCCAGAACGTGAGCCAGAAGAGGCCGTCAATACGGTCGGCATTCGGGCCGGCCGGCTTGAAAGTGGTGAGCGGGCCGTCCTCGTTTCCGATCCACGAACACGAGGTCAGGAACAGCGCTGTTCCAGAAAGCGCAGCAAAACGCTTTAGAAATGGGAGGATCCGGGGCATTCCGAGCGGCATCATATAGGAGAACCAGATCGGTCGCACTTCTTGATTGCCTGTTATTTCTGCGGAGCCACCAAGGCAATGGAAGACTCCAACTCCTCGTCGGAGGCGGCTCCTTCCATCCGTGATCGAACCGTTCCCGAGGCGTCGATGACGAAAAGCCATGGTTCGGTCGGCAGACCCCACTCGGCGACCGCAGCCACCAGTCCCGCGTCGTCTCCGCTGACATCCTCGTAGACATCGACATGAACGAAACCGATGCCGGCGAATCCGGGAGCGAGGGCCTTGACCTGATCGAGCAGAGTGCCACAGGCATCCGAGCAGCCGACAAAGGTCGAGAACACGATCACCGCCGGGCCCTCCTCGACTGCCTCCGCAATCGACATGTCGTAGAGCGAAGGATCAGGGTTGGGGTCCGAGGTGATCTCCTCGAGGGGATGAGTCGCGGTGGTCCTCGTCGCCGAAAGCGGTGCCTCCTCGCCGACCCCCACCACCGAAGGATCCTCCAACGCGACCAGACCGATCGGACCTACATCGCCCCACTCATCAGAGCGAACCGTCACTTGAAATGTGTCTGCTTCGGGGATGGTGAACTCGAAGGCGTACACCCCTGACTCGTCGGGCAAGGCCCACAGAAACCGACCGGCCGACTCGTCGAGCGGCGAGCCATCGGTATTTCTCAAGGTGCCGACGACATCGATTCCCGGAGCGGCCAGGAAGTCGCCGGTGCTGAGATCGGTCACTGCGATCAGAATCCTTTGCTGCCCGACTCCGATGCCTTGAGCAGACGAGGCAAGCACGATCGAGGGGTCGACGCCGGTGCTGCATGCACCCAACGCCAGACCGGCAAGCGCCAGCCATGCAACAGCTCGCCTCAAATGAGAACGTCCAGCAACACGGCGGCAAAGAGCGCCGACAGGTAGACGGTCGAGGTCGTGAATAACCGCATGGCCTGGTCCGGTTCCCGGTAGACCTTCCAGGTGTCCCACAGGAACCAGGAACCGAGCCCGATCGCTGCCGCCAAATAGATCCAGGACATGGGCCCGATCGGGACCAAAAGCAGGGATGTACCCACCATCAAACCGGTGTACATCAGCATCCGCCTTGTGGTTGTCTCCACACCGGCCACCACCGGAAGCATGGGCACCCCGGCTGCCTCATAGTCGTCCTTGTATCTGACGGCGAGAGCCCAGAAGTGAGGAGGCGTCCAGTAGAAGACGATCAGGAAGAGCACCCAGGCGCCTATCCCAACCGTCCCGGTCGCTGCCGCCCAGCCAACCAGCACCGGAGCAGCGCCGGCGGCGCCCCCGATCACGATGTTCGAAGGGGATCGCCTCTTGAGACCGATGGTGTAGACGAATACGTAGAAGAGAAGAGCGGCCGTCGACAGCGACGCGGCCAGCAGGTTGGTGGTCGCCCACAGCCAGGCGAACCCGGCAATGCCGAGGACGATGCCGAAGATGAGGGCGTTGGCAGGGGGCACCTCGTGTTGGGCCATGGGACGAAGCCTCGTCCTCTTCATCAGCTCGTCGATGTCCCGGTCGTAGTAGGAGTTGATTGCGTTGGCCCCACCGGCGGAGAGGGATCCGCCGATCAGGGTGGTGAGGACCAGCCAGGTGCCCGGCCATGAGCCGGCCGCCAGCACCATTGCCGGGATCGTCGTGATGAGGAGCAGTTCGATGATGCGCGGCTTGGTTAACGCTAGATAGGCGCTGAACCGCGACCGCATTGCGGCGGTCTCCACGACGACTGCCTTGTTCTGCATTGTCTCAACGGTAGGCGACCACGAAGCCCTCCGACCGGTGTCGGGCCCTTCCGGGTGGGCTGGCTCCACGGCGACGCAGATCTAGCGGGCCATCAGACCTGCTGAGCAGGGTTGTCGGCCCGGCAGAAATGCACACGGATCTAGCGGGCCATTAGACCTGCTGAGCAGGGTTGTCGGCCCGGCAGAACCGAGGACAGTCCCCGCTTTTCTCATCACACCCACGACTACTTAGGCTCGCCGCAGCATGCGTTGGCTGAAGAGAATCCTCGCCGTCCTACTCGTGCTCATCGTCGCCGTCGGTGTCTTCGGGTTCTGGACCGTCCGCCGATCCTTCCCCACCGTCCAGGGTGAACTGGAGGTGGCCGGGCTCAACGATGTAGTCGAAGTCATCCGTGACGACTGGGGTGCCTCCCACATCTACGCATCCAACCCCCACGACCTGTTCTTCGCCCAGGGATACACCCATGCCCAGGAGCGCTTCTGGCAGATGGACTTCTGGCGTCACATCGGCTCAGGACGTCTCGCCGAGATGTTCGGCTCTTCCCAGGTCGACACCGACAAGTTCCTCCGCTCACTGGGGTTGGTCGCGCAAGCCGAACACGAACTCGACATCATGCCCGCCGAGACCAGGGAAATTCTCGAGTGGTACGCCGACGGCGTGAACGCATACCTGGCCGAGCACGACGGCGCCCAGGTCAGTCTGGAGTACGCCGTCCTCTCGCTCCAGAACTCCAGTTATGAGATAGAACCATGGTCGCCGACCAACACCCTCACCTGGGCCAAGATGATGTCCTGGGACCTGAGCGGGAACATGAGGTCCGAGATCGCCCGGGCCGTCCTCGGCATCGAGCTTCCGATCGATCGGGTCGGCCAACTGTTCCCCACGTTCCCCGAAGAGCACCCGGTCATCGTTCCCGACGACCAGACGACGGCTGCCGTAACCCCAACGGCTGGGATCCCGAGCGAGGCCATCCCGGCGCTCGTCTCGGCCGGTAAGGCGGCGGAGAATCTGTGGGCCGTCACCGGCGGCGGTTTCGAGGGCATCGGGTCGAACAACTGGGTTGTCGGCGGCTCGTTGACCGAGTCGGGCCTTCCCTTGCTGGCGAACGACACCCACCTCAGCCCCCAGATGCCTTCGATCTGGTTTGAGAATGGTCTCCACTGCGTCGGGAACGACCCCGATTGCGTCTACCAGGTGGTGGGATACATGTTCCCGGGCGCCCCCGGCGTGATCATCGGCCACAACGAGAACATCGCTTGGGGGGTGACCACTGAGGCGGCGGACACTCAGGATCTGTACATCGAGAAGGTCAACCCGGCCAATCCCAACCAGTACGAGGTGGACGGGACATCGGTCGACTTCGAGACCCGGACCGAGACTATCCGGGTCGCCGGAGGCGACGACATCCAATACGAAGTGCGCACGACACGTCACGGGCCCGTCATCTCGGGCACATTCCTCGAGGATGACGAGTTCGATCGCTCAACCACCGTCGAAGTCCCTGAGGAGTACGTGGTTGCCCTTGCATGGCAGAGCCTCCAGCCGGCAACCATCTTCGAAGCCGTCATCGGACTCGACAAGGCGGCGAATTACGACGAGTTCAAGGCTGCACTCAACCTGTGGGACATCGCCGCCCAGAACGTCGTCTATGCGGACATCGAGGGCAACATCGCCTATCAGTCGACCGGGGAGATCCCGATCCGTGCCAAAGGTGACGGGCTGGTCCCGGTACCCGGTTGGACCTCTGAATACGACTGGATCGGCATCGTCCCCTACGAGGAGATGCCGTTCCTCTTCAACCCACCCCAGGACTACATCGCCACGGCCAACCAGCCGATCCTGCCGGCCGGAAGCGAGCCGTTGATCGGTCTCGATGGGGCCCATGGATATCGGGCCGATCGGATCGAAACACTCATCGAAAACGGTGGGACCCACACCGTCGAGTCCACGCAGGATCTCCAATTCGACAGCCGCGATGGCAGTGCGGCCAATCTCGTCCCCTTCCTTCTCGAAGTGCCCGACGCCAACCATTCCGATGTCGCAGAGATGCAATCTTTGTTGAGTGCCTGGCAAGGCGAGAGTGAGGAGTACCAGGCCAGCGGAGACTCGACCGTCGCCGCGGTGTACCAGGCAACCTGGCGACACGTTCTGCTGAACACATTCACCGACGAGCTGCCCGAAGATCAATGGCCGGTCGGCGGCAGCCGCTGGTTCGAGGTCGTCAAGAACCTCCTCGAATCACCTGATGACCCCTGGTGGGATGACACGACCACGCCCGAGGTAGTCGAAGAACGGGACGACATCCTGTTCAAGTCGATGGTGGATGCCCACGACGAGTTGGCCGACCTCCTCGGAGACAATCCGACCGATTGGACCTGGGGCGAACTCCATATCGCCCACTTTGAGAATCAGACCCTCGGACAGTCGGGCATCGCTCCCATCGAGTGGCTGTTCAACCGCACTGCCCCCGCCAGGGTCGGCGGTGGCCCGTCCATCGTCAACGCCAGCGGTTGGGATGCCGACAAGTCATTCCTCGTCGACTGGGTGCCGTCCCAAAGGATGGTCGTCGACCTCTCCGACCTGTCGAACTCGACGTTCATCCACACGACGGGCAACTCGGGGCACGCCTTCCACCGCTACTACGACAACATGATCGAAGCATGGACCGACGGGGTGCATGCGCCGATGTACTGGACACCGGAACAGGTAGCGCTCAATGCGTCATCAACACTGACGCTGGTGCCCGGGAACTAGGAGCACACTCCTAATCAAAGAAGGCGTTCAACTCGTCGAGAATCCGATCGGGATGGCTCCAGACCACTTCGTGGCGGGCATCGGGAATCTCGACGATCTTGGCGTCAGGGATCAAGCCTGCCAGTTCGTACTGCCATGGAGGAGGGACCAAAAGGTCCTTGCCCGAGACCACGACCATGGTCTCGACACCCATGCGGCCAACCCACGGCCGCGAATCGAAACGGAGCAACGCCAGGGTCGCCTGCGTCCCGGCGTTGGGGTCACGCCGGTGTGTCTCATGCCACAGCCATCGGCCGTGCTCCGGCTTCACGGCCCCGGTCGCCAGCAAGTAACCGGTCCTCGCCTCCGGCGTGCCAAGCCCGGTGAACCGCTCCCACGCACGGGTGATGAACGCTCCTACCTGACGTATCCATCTCATCTCATCGGGATGTGCGGCAAAGGTTGAAATCAGGGCAAGACGGGACACGCGGCCGGGATGCCGATGCACCAGCGCCTGAGCGATGGCACCACCCATCGAGTATCCGACGACGTCAACCGCACCCATGTCGAGGACGTCGAGCACGGACGCCAGATCGTCGGCAACGTCCTCGATTTCGTATCGGTCGGTGGCCTGTGGCGCCATCCCATGATTTCGGTGATCAATCATGATCACCCGGCGGTCGGTCGCCAACTTCTGGCCGATCTGATACCACTCCCCGAGCGACGAGCCGGCCAGCCCATGAATCAGGAGAATCGGATTGTGTTCTCCGGCGCCGGCCTGGCGCACCATGAACTCCTCGTCTCCGACGAACACGGTGCGGCCGGTGAGCCTCCACGGATGCTCTTGGGGAGGCTTGAACCTCGGTTCGACAATGGGGCCGAAAAGGCGCCATACAACCCATCCGCCGAACAACCAGCGCAGCAGCTTCATCATCCGAGGTCTCCTATCACGAAACTCAACTCCTCGACGGGTGTCCCGCCGACAAGGTGCTCATCAATGATCCTGTCCAGCTTCTCCTTATCCAAACCGGCATACCAGGTGCCTTCCGGGTAGACGACGGCGATCGATCCCTGCTCGCAGATGCGAAGGCAATCCACCTTCGAACGCAGGACGGTCCCCCCGCCGGGTGGCTCCGGATCGGGATCGACTGCCATGTCGCCCTGCCAATGGGGCGGCGCCGATGTGATACCGAGTTCCTTGAGCCGCGACTTGAGATGACGCCAGAGTTCCTTTGTTTCCTCGACGGGTGCACAACGCGGGTTGGTCTGGTCGGCACAGAGGAAGATATGACGCTGCGCCGTTGGGATCGAGAGGGCTTGGGCGATGTCTTCGAGGCGCTGATCCGGCTTCACTATTGGACCCTCAGATTCATGTCTCCAGTGAGGCGGCCGACTACTGCCGAATCGGGAACCTCCGATTGGTAATCCTGCACTCTGTCTGCAGGCAACGCGACCAGCAGACCACCCGAGGTTTGCGCGTCGGCGAGAAGCCGGATCTCGTCTTCGCTTCGATCCGTTGCGACGTGCTCCCTAATCGCCGCGAGGTTCCTCTTGCTCCCTCCGGCCCAGGCGCCTTGGGCGAGAAGTTCGACGGCACCATCGAGCACGGGCACCGAGTCGAATGAGATCTCCGCGCCAACGCCGGAGGCATCACAGAGCTCCTTGAGATGCCCCAGCAGGCCGAACCCGGTGATGTCGGTGGCCGCTTTGGCGTCGTTGGCATGGAGAGCAGCACCGGCGCTCGCGTTGAGATCGGTCATCTGGGCCACCGCCGCCGCTTCCACTTCGGATGGGCAGATGCCGCGCTTGATCGCCGTCGTGATGATCCCGATACCCAGCGGCTTGGTGAGCACGAGGACGTCGTCCGGCCTGCCACCGCTGTTCGAGACCAGCCGGTCCTCGTCAACGGTGCCGGTGACAGCGAATCCGTAGGTCGGCTCGGGCGAGTCGATGGAATGTCCACCGACGACGGTGCATCCCGCCTCGGCCATCACGTCCATACCTCCCTCGATTACCACGCTCGCCACGTCGAATGGCAGCTCATCGCGTGGCCAGGCGAGGTACTGGAGCGCGGTCAGCGGCGTAGCACCCATCGCATAGATGTCGCTCAACGCGTTGGCTGCTGCGATCCGTCCCCAGTCCCGGGGGGAGTCGACGACCGGCGTGAAGATGTCCACGGTCTGCACAAGGGCGCGACCGTTTCCCAGCGAGAAGACGCCGGCGTCGTCGCCTGTCTCGATCCCGACCAGGAGGTCAGGGTGAGTGGCGGCAGTGTGGCCTTGTACGGGACTCAGAACCTGAGCCAGCTCGACGGGGCCGAGCTTGCAGGCTCAGCCAGACCCGTGGCTGTACTTGGTGAGTCGAAGATCGTTCACGCCGCCGAGGCTATCGCACACGACCCTGTACGCTCTCCCGTTCCATGTCTGACGAGCCCAATTTCCTGACCCCGGCCGCTCTCGAAAAGCTCGAGAATGAGCTCGAGCACCTAACTACCGAGGGGCGTAAGGAGATCGAGGAGCGCATCGCCGAGGCGCGCTCCCACGGCGACCTGCGCGAGAACGCCGATTACGACGCCGCCAAGAACGATCAAGGCCTCATGGAGGCCCGAATTCGCAAGCTGGACCACCTCATTCACATCTCCGAGGTGCGCGAGGTGCAGGACACCGGCAAGGTGGAAGTGGGCACCGTCGCCACCGTGGTCGACTCCGATGGAGACGAGATGGAGTACTTCGTCGCCCCCCAGGAAAACAAGGTGCCAGGCCTTCTTCTCGCCTCGCCCACCTCTCCCCTCGGAGGCGCCCTGATCGGTGCCGAAGTCGGGGACGACGTCTCCTACGAGGCACCGGCCGGAACCTTCACAGTGAAGGTCACTGCGATCAGGCTGTTCGAGAACTGATCGAACGCTGTAGCCTGTCGCCGGTTCATCAGTCCCGGGGGCCACAGTGAGACTCCGACTCAGAAGTCCGCGACAACTCGCCAGAACACTACGAACTGCCGCCCGACGCGAGCCGGAGGAAGTCGCCGACTACCTCGAGGCCAACCCCGAAGAGTGGGAGGCGCTGGCGGAGACTTCCCCGCACGACGCGGCGGACGTTCTAGAGCAGCTCGAAGAAGAAGACGCGGCCCACCTCCTTCAGGAACTCGACTCCGATGACGCCGCAGAGGTCCTCGAGGAGATCGCACCCGAGCTAGCTGCCGAACTGGTGGAGGACGTGCCTCTTACGAGCCTGGCTGCCGCGCTGAACGAGATGCCCGGCGAAGCCGCTGCCGACCTCATCGACGAGTTCGACGAGAAACTCAAAGAAGACCTGTTCGCCGAGATGACGGATGCGGCCGAGCAAGAGGTCAGAGACCTCCTCGTGTACCCCTCCGACAGCGCGGGTGGTCTCATGACCACCGAGATCGCTGCCCTGCCCCTTGGCTTGACCACCGGCGAGGCAACAGAGAGGCTTCGTCAACTTCACGACGAGTACGAAAGCCTCTCCTATGTCTACGTCATCGACGACGAGCGCAAACTGGTCGGCGTTATCTCCTTCAGGGAACTCGTGTTCAGCCGACCGGGAGCGCCGCTTGCCGACGTGATGATCGCCGACCCCGTGGCGGTAACCGCCTTCACCGACCGCGAGATCGTTGCCGAGCTTTGTCAGCGCTACCACATCCTTGGTGTGCCTGTCACCGACACCGACGGACGCCTCCGGGGGATGGTCGCCAACGACGCCGTGATCGAGGCGATCCACGACGAGGCCACCGAGGATTTCGCTGCTGCCGTCGGTGCCGGCGTGGAGGAGACGGTCTACTCCGACGTCACCGAGTCGTTCAAGATGCGCGCCCCCTGGCTGGTGCTCAACCTGTTCCTCGCCCTCGTGGTGGCTTTCGTCATCGAACAGCAAACCGGAATCATCAGCGACGAGCCGATTCTGGCCGCTCTCATGCCCGTGATCGCCCTCCTCGGCGGCAACGGCGGGAACCAGAGCCTCGCCGTGATGATCAGGTCCCTTGCCTCCGACGACGTACCGGGAGCCCAGGTCCCGGCAATCCTCGGTCGGCAGGCGGGGGTGGGAGTGCTCAACGGAGTGCTCCTCGCGGTGATGTCCGGAATCATGACCTTTGCCCTGTTGTCCACGGCGATTTTTCGAAGCGGGTCGGATCCACTTACGGTCGCGCTAATCGTCGGAGTTGCCGCTTTCGCCAACCTCGTCATCGCGGCGGTTGCAGGCGCCGGGATACCGGTGCTGTTGCGAAAGCTCGGCCAGGATCCGGCAATGGCGTCAGCGATCTTCCTGACGCTGATCACCGATGTTGTCGGGTTCGGCGGATTCCTGCTGGTGGCCGCCCTACTGTTGTAGGGACTGGATGAGACTTCACGCTGTATGGCAATGCCAATCGTTGGCCAGCACCGAACACTTCAGCCTTTCCGACGGTCCAGACGGATATGTCCTCAAGGGTGTCTCGATGCTCCCTCTCGAGGACGTCCCGGTCGAGATCAGATATGAGGTAGACGCCAACCAGGCGTGGGTGACACGCCGAGCGTCTGTAGAGATTTCTTCCGCTGGCGGCTCACGCTCGATGAGTGTCGTTGTCGACGGCCGATCGTGGTCCGTGAACGGGTCGATCGTTGATGCCCTCGAAGGCTGCGAGGACATCGACCTCGGGTGGACCCCGGCTACCAACATCCTCCCGATGAGACGTCTCGACCTGGATGTGGGCGACACTGCCACCACTCGCGCTGCCTGGCTCCGATTTCCCGAGCTCACCTGGGAGCCATCGGAACAGACCTACACCCGTCTCGACGAGGACCACTGGCGCTACCAATCGGGAACTGCCGACCACGAGATCTTCGTCACTCCGGACGGTCTCGCCTGTCGTTACGGCGACGTGTTCTGGGGCTCGGTGGAACGGGTGGGCTAGGAGTCCGTCACTAGTGGTCTGTCGCACAAATGGTGTCAGGGTGTCTCCGAGTCATCGGCGTTCGCCTCGCAAGGACGCACAACGAAGGCGCACCTGTAGGTGCGTCGAGGCGGAGGACACCGCGAGCGGCGTCGAGGGCCGGAGAGACCCGGCAATCATTTGTAAGACGGGCCACTAGCTCCCGATTATGAACTCGCCGAAGTCCGAGAACGGGCCCTGGAATTTCATCGTGTCGCCACCGATCAGGCTCACGAAGTGATGTTCATCGAGTAGCTGCTGCTGCTCGTCGGTCCTCTGATCCGCGGGGATGACGAACGCTTCGACGGCGTCCTCGTCATCGAAGACCTCGGCCCCCCACAGATCGGGGTCGGCCTCTTTCAGGTCTCCGATGAAGTTCTCGAGGTCGACGTCGGTGTAAGCGCCTTCGGGGACCACGATGTAGAGGATCTCGCCGTTGTCCCCTGCGATCCTGACAACGACCTCATAGCTGGTCACCGTCTCGCCGACCAGGGGCGTCGTCGACGTGGAGGCCGGCGCGCCGGTTGTCGTTGTCCCCTGATCAGGAGTCTCGGTTGTCCCCGTGACCAATGAGGAGGTGGTCGACAACTCTGCCTCACTGCTATCACAGGCAGCCGCAACGAGACCGAGAGCCAGTACGAGCACGAGCAGAGATCTGGATTTCATGACACGTCAACGTCCATGTCGGCGTGCGGAGTTCCCGGTATCGACATCACTCGACGAGATCGAAAAAGGCTTTTCGCAGCCGCTCCGTGACAGGGCCCGGATCGAATGTCAGGTCGCCGATGTCGGACACAACCTGAACCTCTCGAATGGTCGAGAGGGCCATGACCTCCGATGCCGAGGAGACACGATCGAGGCCCCAGCGCCCTTGGACAACCTCAATTCCCAAATCTGAGGCGAGTTCGAGCACGGTGCTCCTGGTAATCGAGTCGAGGATCCCCAACTCGAGAGTGGGTGTCTCCAGAACATCGTCGATCACCCAGCCAACCGAGAAGGTGGGGCCCTCGAGCACCAGACCGTCGACCGTCATCATGAGGGCGTCGTCGAAACCCTCCTTCGTCGCCCGGCGCGTCGCGGCGAGGTTTGGCGCGTACGACAGAATCTTGGCACCGGCCAGGTCCCACTCGATACCGGCCGCGTGCCACGGCACCTCAACAGGAAACAGCCGAGCGGCACTCGCGTCGGCCGGCCAGTCATGGCCGAACACGATGACGAGAGACTCACCTTCCACACCGGCAACACTCGATCCGCGCGTCACGACAACTCGTAAGGCACAGTCTCCGAGCCCGCGGGCCGTGTCGGAGATCCATCGGCCGATGTCATCCTTGTCGGGAAGTTCGATGTCCAGGCGAGCCGCGCTCTTCGCTAGCCGATCAAGATGACCGTCAAGGGCGAAGGGCTTCCCGTCGTAGGCCTTGAGCACTTCAAAACACCCATCACCGCGCAAGACAGATGAGTCGGTCACGGGGATCATGCCATCCGATACGACGCCGTTGATGAGGATGGGACTGAGCTTCATATCAAGGACGATAAGCGTTGGTGATGGGAAGCCGACGATCCTTGCCAAACGCCTTGGTCGTGATCTTCACGCCGGGTGCCGACTGACGCCTCTTGTACTCGTTCCGATCGACCATCCTCGTTATCGAGCCAACATTCTCGGCGTCATAACCCGCGGCAACTATCTGCGTGACTCCCATGTCGTCCTCGATGTACATCTCGAGAATCGCGTCGAGAAGGTCATATGGAGGAAGCGAGTCGGAGTCCTTCTGATCCGGACGCAGTTCGGCCGATGGTGGCTTCTCGATCGTGTTGGCGGGGATGACCTCACCATCCCTGTTCCGCCAGCGGGCGAGTTCATAGACCAGCGTCTTGAAGACGTCTTTGAGCACCGAGTAGCCGCCCACCATGTCGCCATACAAGGTCGCGTATCCGGCGGCCATCTCTGACTTGTTGCCGGTCGCCACCACCATTGGGCCGAACTTGTTGGAAATCGCCATGAGAGTCGCCCCACGGGAGCGTGCCTGGAGGTTCTCCTCGGCAACCCCGAACTCTGTTCCCTCGAACACCCCGGCGAGGGACTGGAGATGAGCTTCGTAGACGCCGTCGATTGGAAGGAGATCGAATCGAATGCCCAGATTCTCGGCAAGAGCCCCGGCATCGGCGATCGAGTGATCGGAGGAGAATCTCGAGGGCATCGAGATCCCCCAGACGCCGTCGGCACCCAAAGCGTCAGCGCAGACCGCCGCCGTCAAAGCCGAGTCGATTCCTCCGGACAGCCCGATCAGAACTTGTCTGAAGCCGTTCTTTCGCACATAGTCGCCGACACCGGTGACGAGCCCCCGATAGACCTCTTCGACCGGGTCGAGAAGCGGAACCACAGCACCAGGGGCCGCGATCTCATTCCCGACAGGAAGGTCCACTACGAAGAAGTCCTCCTCGAACTGGGGCGATCGATGGAGCACCCGGCCACTGCGGTCGAGGACTACGGAGGCACCGTCGAAGACGAGTTCATCTTGCCCGCCAACCAGGTTCAGGTAGACCACAGCCGCACCCGAGTCCCGGGCTCGCGCGGCAAGCATCTCCTCGCGCTCGCCGGCCTTGCCCCTATGGAACGGGGAGGCATTGATATTGAGGAGCACAGTTGCTCCATTGGCCGCCTGCTCGCGGGGCGGTCCGTCGGGAAGCCAGATGTCCTCGCATATCGATACGCCAACAGCGGTTTCGCCTACCTTCCACACCGCCTCAGGAGAGGAGCCGACCGCGAAATACCTGTCTTCGTCGAAGACCCCGTAGTTGGGAAGAAGAACCTTGTGGTAGATCCCGGCGATCGTTCTGTTGGCCAGGATTGCAGCGCCGTTGGCCACTTCTCGCATCTCGGAGTCGGCGGCCCCACGTGACGGACCGTTGACACGATCGACGAATCCGACCACGACCGTCACGTCAACGGCAAGTTGAGCGAGGCGATCGAGGGCGGCGAGGTTCGCGTCGATGAAATCGTCGCGAAGCACCAGATCCTCGGGCGGGTATCCGGTGATCGCCAACTCCGGCAGCAGCAGAAGATCTGCCCCTGCAGAGGAAGCCTTGCCGATCGCCTCCGCGATTGCTGCCTCGTTCCCCCGGATGTCCCCAACCGTCAGATTCAGCTGGGCTCCGGCAACCCTCAACGACATGACACCACGTTACGCGTTGGGCGGAGCGACAGAGGCGTCATAGCCTGAGAACTGTGACAGACCGCCAACCTCGAGCCAGCCACGCCGCACTCTCCGAGATCGGCCTCGATCCCGAGACTCTCGAGCGAGTCACCGCGGCCGTCGAGGAGTCGGCGGATCCGGCTGGGGCCGCAATCCGCATCGCCCCACTCCTGGCAGCCGATGTCTCCTTTGCCGAACCCGGCAAGCTCGAGAAGGCTGCCGCCCTGGCCGGCGCAAGCCGGGCATTGACGTCCGCCCTCGCCTCGAACGCCCACCTCTTCGACGGAGCAAGCCCCGAGGACTCCGTGCCCCTGAAGCTCAGAGGAGCGCTAATCGACATCGCCGGCGACGATCTCTGTGGGCGTGTCGACATGGTCGAATCGACCCGAAGGTATTCGGAGTTCATCGATGGGATGGTGAGCGCCAGTCTGACCAGGGTCCGGGAGTCCGTCGCCGAGAAGCACCCGACTGCCCTCGAGATGCCTTTCGCAATCATTGCCATGGGCAAATGGGGTGCGCGAGAGCTCAACTACTCATCCGACATCGACCTCGTGTTCGTCCACGAGCCCATTGCCGGCGATCCGGATGAGAGTCGGCGGGCCGCCCTGGCCATGGCCAGCAGTCTGCTCGCCAGGCTGTCTTCGCCAACGTTCGAGGGCGAGGCTCTCCGTGTTGATGCCGACCTCCGGCCCGAGGGCACCATGGGTCCCCTGACCCGCAGCTTGGACAGCTACGAGTCGTATTACGCCCGATGGGGCGAGGCATGGGAGCTCCAGGCACTGCTCAAAGCGAGGTTCGTGGCCGGAAGCGGGGATCTCGGCCATCGCTTCAGGGAAATGGCCGACCGAATCATCTGGGAGCAGGGCCTCGATGTCGACGCCCTTCGGAGCATTCGACTGCTCAAGGTCCAGGCAGAGGACTCGGCCCCGGCTTCAGACATCAAGCGCTCCCGCGGCGGGATTCGGGATATCGAGTTCACCGTGCAGCTTCTCCAGCTAGTCCACGGGGGGTTCGATCCCGACCTGCGGGTCCCATCGACCATCGCGGCGGCGGCAGTGTTGGGAGAGCATGGCTACATCGACGAGGAGGAGGCAGATCAGCTAACCGACGCCTACGTCTTTCTTCGCAACCTGGAGCACCGAATCCAGCTCTGGGACCTTCGACAGACCCACGATCTCCCCAGTTCCTTGGACGCGAGGGAACGCATCGGGCGCTCGTTGGGATTCGAACAAGATCCGGCTGAAGAATTGGAGAAGGCTCTCTCATCGGTCCGACGCAACGTCAGGAGTCTCCACGAGCGTCTCTACTTCAGGCCGATACTCGACTCGCTGGTCGGGTTGCCTTCGGCGCGACTCGACCCCGCCGATGCGGGCCTGCGTCTCGAGGCGCTCGGATTCAGAGACGTCGGGGCAGCCACTACCGCATTCGGGGAGCTGACAACCGGTCTCAGCAGAAAGTCCCGCGTGATGCATCAGATTCTCCCCTTGATGCTCGACTGGCTGTCGCAGTCCCCCGACCCCGATCTCGGTCTCGCCCAACTGCGCCTGCTGCTGGCCCGCACTCCCGATCACGGAGCGTTGGTCGCTCTTCTTCAGAACAACCCCGTGGCAGGGGAGCGACTCTGTCTGCTCCTCGGAAACGGGAAACTTCTCGGCGATCTGATCGACCGGATTCCCGAGTTCATTCCGCGACTCGCCAGCGACGAGCGGATTAGAGACGTCCGAGACGGGGAGGCCGCCGTCAATCGCCTCATCGCTCTTCTGGACGCCAGACCCGACCGGGACGTGCGGGTCGGGACCGTGAGGAGGTTCGTTCGCCGCCGCAAGCTCCGGATAGCCGCACGTGATGTTCTGGGAGAGGCGCCGACGGAGGCCACTCTCCGGGCGCTCTCCGACACAGCCGATGCGGCTCTGGTCGGGGCCCTCCACACCCTCACCGACGGCGAGTTAGAGGGTTTTGGGGTCGTCGCCATGGGCAAGTGGGGAGGCCGAGAACTCTCCTACGGCTCTGATCTCGACCTCATGTATGTGTATAGGAATGAGAGCGACCGGGCTCGCGCCAACGAGCTCGCCGTCGGCCTCGGCCAGGTTCTCGCCGAGCCGAGCCGGCACGGGGAGGCCTACGAACTCGACTCTGACCTTCGGCCGGAGGGGCGGAAGGGTCCGTTGGCCCGATCCATGGAAGGCTTCGGCCGCTACTACGAGCATTGGGTGGAGCCGTGGGAATTGCTGGCACTGGTCCGGGCAAGACCGGCCGCCGGCGACCAGGACCTGGGAGCGTCGTTCATGAAGTTGATCGAGCCCGTCTTATGGATGGACGACCTTCAGCCCCAGGTCACTCATGGCATCCGCTCGATCAAGGCTCGGGTGGAATCCGAGCGGATTCCAGTTGGCGAGGACCCCGACTTCCACCTCAAGCTCGGGCCCGGTGGGCTCTCCGACGTCGAGTTCGTCACCCAGTTGCTCCAACTCCAGCACGGGGGAGCAGATCCCGGCCTTCGCGTCCCAGGGACTCTGGCGGCTCTCGCCGGTTTGCGTGACTCTGAACACATCACCCCGGCCGACTACAACGCCCTGGCTGACGCCTACATCTTCTGCACGAGGGTCCGACTTCGGCTTCATCTCCAGAAGGGGCGCGCTTCGGACTCCTTGCCCACCGACCCGACGGCAACCGCGAGGCTTGCTGCCTCCCTGGGTTTCGACCGAACAGGTGAGCTTCGAGAGCAGTATCGGCGATACACGCGTCGGTCCCGCCGGACCTTCGAACGCCTCTTCTACGAATGATCGGGGTTGGTTAGTCTCTCCGGATGCCTAGGAGCCCGCTGAATAACCAATTGGCGGAGCTGGTGGAGGAGATCACGCCCCAGGCGGTCGAGTTGCGACGTCTGCTGCATCGGCATCCCGAGCCCGGTTTCCAGGAGCACCAGACCACGGCCCTCATCTCGGCAACCCTTCGAGAGAACGGTTTGGCTCACGAGCTCCGGAAGCCAAACACGGGGCTTTGGGTGGATATCGGCAACGACCCCTCCGTCGGATTCCGAGCGGATCTCGACGCCCTACCGATCACGGAGCCGGAGGACAACCTTCCCAGGTCCCAGAACCCCGGCTGGATGCACGCGTGCGGTCACGATGCTCACTCCGCGATTGCCACCGGCATCGCCCTCACGCTCAACCGGCTCGATCTCGATCAAGGAGTGCGGGTGCTCTTTCAGCCCGCCGAGGAGTCGTACCCGAGCGGTGCGAGCGAACTGGTGGCCGAAGGGCTCGTCGACGGCCTGAAGGGTCTCATTGCGTTCCACGTCGATCCCAATCTCGACACGGGAAAGGTAGGCGCCAAGACCGGGCCCATAACGGGCAGTGCAGACGGCTTCACCATCACACTCAACGGGCCCGGTGGTCACACGGCGCGACCGAACCGAACAGTGGATCTCGTCGACGCTTCGGCCCGCGTCATCGGAGAGTTGCCCGGAGCCATCCGCCGCTCGATCGATTCGCGCATCCCGATTGTCACCGTCTTCGGATCCGTCCATGGCGGGGATGCGCTAAACGTCATTCCCACCGAGGTCGTGATGAGCGGAACCGTGCGAACTCTCGACCGGGCGGTTTGGGACGTGCTCCCCGGCCTGGTCGACAAGGCACTCGGCTCCCTTCTCGCCGTGTCAGGAGCCGACTACCACCTCGACTACAGACAAGGTATCCCCCCGGTCGTGAACGACGGCGGGGTTGTCGAGGCCGCCTCGGCTGGTATCACCCTCTACGCCGGTGATGACACGATTGTTCCGACGGACACCAGCATGGGAGGCGAGGACTTCGCCCACTACCTCGATATCGTGCCCGGTGCGCTTCTCAGGTTGGGAACCTGCTGTGGTGGGGGCGATCTCCACTCGGCGAGTTTCAAGATCAACGAAGCAACCATCGGATTCGGGATCAAGGCCGGCGTTGGCGCATTGATCGGGATGACCGAACGGATCTGATCAAGCTTCCCTGAGCGCGTTCTTCACCGCCCTCATTTGGGTCATCAAGCGTTCGAACTCAGACGGAGCCAGCGCCTGCGCGCCATCGACCAATGCCTCGCCGGGTTCCGTGTGGACGTCGATCAACAGACCGTCGGCCCCGGCGGCAACGGCTGCCAATGCCAGTGGCGCCACGAGATCTTTTCTCCCGGCCGCGTGAGAGGGGTCGACCATCACAGGCAGGTGGGTCATGGCCTTGACGATCGGGACCGCACTGATGTCGAGGATGTTCCGGGCCGTGTTGTCGAAGCCACGAACTCCCCTCTCCACCATGACGACGCTGCGGTTGCCCTCGTTGAAGATGTACTCGGCGGCGTCGATCCACTCCCCGATGGTCGAGGCCCGGCCCCTCTTGAGCTGGACCGGCTTCCCTTGCCTTCCGACCTCCTTGAGAAGTACATAGTTCGACATGTTCCGGGTGCCGATCCTGAGCATGTCGACATGCGCCGCGACCAGATCAACATCCCTCGGATCGAGGACTTCGGCGACGACAGGCAATCCATAGGTATCTCGGGCCTCGGAGAGCATTTCGAGACCGGCTTTGCCCAGACCCTGGAACGAATACGGCGAGGTCCGTGGCTTGAAAGCATCGCCGCGCAGCATGTGAGCGCCGGCGGCTTTGACGGCGGCGGCAACCTCCATGAGACGGTTGCGACTCTCTACGGCGCACGGGCCCGCGGCCACCGTGAAGGTGCCATCACCGATCAAGACCCCCGAAACATCCACAACCGTGTCCGCTGCCTTGTGCTGACGGCCAACCCGGCGACCTCCCGCGATCTCAGGAACGATTCGGTCGACGCCGGGAAGCAGCCCCCAGGGCGCCTCGTCGTTCAAACGAGACTCCGTCGTCCCGTTGACGATGGTGCGCCCCTCCTCGGTCGTGACCTGGACGTCGGCCCCTAAGGCCTCCAAACGCGCGACTACCTGATCGATCTCGTCGGAAGAGGCGTCGGGATGCATCACGATGATCATGGGAGAACCCCGCCAACCTAGCGACAACTCGCACCTGCCGAATCGTCGTTTACCATCGGTGCGTGGCCAGCAGACAAATCGGTAGCCCGGAGTACGTGCCTCACATCGGGGATTCACGCCAGTACTGGAGAGACATCATCCTCGGGGTCAATGACGGCCTTGTCTCGACGTTCCTGCTCGTCGTTGGCGTGGTCGGTGGTGGCCTCAACAACGATCAGGTGCTGCTCACCGGAATTGCCGGTGCGATAGCTGGTGCGGTGTCGATGGCGGCCGGCGAGTACCTGGCCACCAAGTCACAGGACGACATCCTCGCTTCGGAGCTGAAACTCGAACGCAATCACATCGAACACTTCAAGGACCAGGAGATCGAGCAGTTGCGCGGTTTCTTCACCGACATGGGCATCCGGGATGATGACCTCGACGGGGTCGTCGCCGGGTTCGAGGAAAACGACGAGGCGCTCCTCAACGCAATGGCGGCGCTCGAATTCGGTGTGGTCGAATCAGAGCGCCGGTCACCATTCCTCGCCATGGCTGCGAGCGGCCTGCTGTTCCTGTTGGGGGCTCTGCCCTCGGTCGTGCCGTTCGCTCTGGCGTCGAACTCAGGGACCGCTTTGGTGTGGGCGAGCGTCTTTGCGCTCGCCGGGCTCTTCGCAGTTGGGGTGATCAAGGCACGCGTGGCCGACTCGAACCGGCTTTTCGGTGGCCTCGAAAACATGGCGATTGCCGGTGTCGGCGGCCTGGTTGCCTACTGGATCGGCGACATGGTGGGCGGCGTTCTCGCCTGAACCAGACAAACATCGAGGACTGCTCGCGACGCGCTTGCAATAGTTAGCAGCTTGCTGTACGCTAACACATAGTGAACGAGAGCAAGCACAGCGATCTGGGTACGTTCATCCGCCAACAGCGGGAGCGGGCAGATCTCTCATTGCGTCGACTGGCCGAGAAAGCGGGGATATCAAATCCGTATCTGAGCCAGATCGAGCGAGGGATCCGCAAGCCATCGGCCGAGATCCTCAAGAGCCTGTCCCGTGCCCTCGAGATCAGCGCCAATTCGCTTTACAAGAAGGCCGGCCTGATCGACGAGGATTTGGCACCGATGACAGTTGCTGAGGCAGTCGACGGAGACACCCGTCTCACCGCTGAGCACAAAAAGGTTTTGCTCGACATGTATAGGGCACTTGCCGGATCGAACGCTTCGGTCGGTGCAGGAGAAAAGGAGTAAGAAATGGAAGCCAAAACCGTTCTGCACGCAGCAGTCGGAGCCCCCGTGGTCGCATACCGCAAAGTCGGTGAGCAAGTGACCGCAATCAAGGGCAAGGTCGACGATCAGACCACCAGCTACACCAAGTCGGCCGAGAAGGCCTTCGAGGGCTGGGCGACCGAAGGCGAGAAGGTCATGACCCGCATCGGCGAGGGCAAGGTCGTCGAGGAGATCTCCTCGAAGGTCGACCTGGACCAGGCCAAGGAGCAGGTGACCAAGCTGCGTGACCAGCTCGAGGACATGCTGGCGACCTGGCGCACGTCCTTCCGCCCCGAGAAGGCCGACGAGGCCGTAGAGGAAGAAGCGGTGAAGGCTGAGAAGGCCAAGAAGCCCGCTGCCAAGACCAGCACGGCCAAAAAGCCTGCTGCCAAGACTTCGGCTGCCAAGACGACCAAGTCGTCAACGGCCACGAAGACGAGTTCAACGAAGTCGACTTCTGAGAAGAAGGCTTCCTGAACTCACCTCCTCCTCACAGGAGAAAAGGGGCCCCACGGGGCCCCTTTTCTATTTGGGGCGTCCCACTTAGTTGCTGATCGATGGCTCCAGGTCGGCGGCGACCGAGATCCACCCTTCGACCATGGATTCGGTTGGCAGTCGGTCTACCACTTTCTTCGCACCGTTGAGACCGATGATTTTCGCGACAAGGGCGGTCGGGTTGCGGCGGCGCAGGTCCCTGATGGTGTCGACGCCCGCCTCCACCAGAAGCTCCGCGTACTCGGCGCCCACTCCCCTGATCCGGAGAAGATCGGCATGGTGGACCCAGAGCTGCAAGTCCTTCGGAGTCAGCCCGGTCGACTTGGATAGCTGCGTCCTGGCCCGCCTGGTGGATGCCTGTTCGATCAGGCCCTTGCTGGTGCGCACGCCCACCTTTCGAAGCTTGGTTGCTTGCCTGACGCCTACGCCGGCTACCTCGTCGATCCGCGCCATCAGTTCCTTCTTCGCTTGCAACTACAGACCGGAACCACAACTCTATACATCTCGCGAGCCCTCAAATCAGGCCAAATGCCTTGGCTTCATTTCGGTGACATCCCTCTCGATGTCGACATCACGAGGCTGACCTTCGGCGAACCAGACTTCGTTTACCCACTCGGGGTGGGACTTCCACAATTTCATCGCCCCATCGTCCCCGTCGAGAGACATGAGACGAGGCCAAAGCGACCGATCAACGAGAACGGGATTGCCCAGGCTGTACCGGTATTTCGGGACAGTGACAGGCTTGCCCGCCCGGCTGTGTGATTCGAGAAGCTCGGCGACCACCTCCGGAGAAACGCCGGGCTGATCGGCGACGACGATCAAAGCTGTGTCGCAGTCCGACAGCCGATTCAACGCATCCAGGCCGACCCTGATCGAGGAGGCGATGCCTTCCTCCCACTCGGGATTTTCAACCACCCCGGCATCTCCGAGTTCGGTCTCGGCGATGATCCGATCCGACTCGTAGCCGAGCACGACCCACACCTCATCGACGGGGAAGGCGGCAGTGCGCCGAACAACGTGCCCGAGGAGATTCGAATCCCCCCACGGTTCCAACTGTTTGGGGCGACCGAGCCTCCTCGAGGCACCGGCGGCGAGAAGAACGGCAGCGGTCGACATGACCGTGCGAATCTAGTCAGGTACGCGTTAGGAAGAGACCGGGAAGCGGGTCAGGGCACCGACGCCTTCGACGTCGAGAGCCGAAGCCACCTTTATCTGATACACGCTGCCGCCCGCGGCAATTGTGGCTTCCATTGCGCAAGCAACGACATCTTCGACGGCGAAGGTCTCCGCACCGCACACCGAGCATTCCCGTCCGTTCCGGGCCAACTGACCACAATCGCTGCAAACCGTCCCGCTGCGGGCAAATGGTCCGGCGACGACGAGGGTGTCGATGGCCTGGGAGTTGGCTGCCTCGATCGTCGCGTTGAGACCGAGCACGGCGTTTCCATCGCTCCAAGCCGTGTCGCAGACGCGACCGGCCAAGGACTCCTGACGATGCCTACGGATGATGAGATCCTGACCGGCCAGTTCAGATCGGAGGCCCGACACGGTGACCTTGTGAGGATTGGCAACGAAAACGGCCCGCGGGAGCCGGGCAAGATAAGGATGCAGCGATCGCGCCATCTCCTCGACCGCTTCCTCGTGTCCTCCGATCGCAAAGTAGTCGAAGGCCCGGATCCGATGCTCCTCGAGCAATCTCCAACTGGCGTCCTTCCAGAGTCGGGCGGATGCCTCGTCGGCATGTGCCCTGACGCCCTGCTCTTCATAACCACCGAACCCGCCATAGTTGCTCTTCCCGATGTCAGCGCTCAGAGGCGAACCCAGTTCCTCCACTACACCTTCGAACCCAATGAAGGTTCTCGCCAACGCCCTGTCAGCGACGATCACGCCGGAACGCAAGCCGCGTGGCGCTGCTCGCAGCGGGCGCAAGTAGGGACGCGGCCCCATTCTCGAGACGCTCTGCACCGGATGAGTCAGGGACTCCAACATGAAGACGTCGTCGAGATCCGATGCGAAAATCGCGAAGGAAGGTGCGGGATCGACCTCCAGCCGCACGGCCAGATCGTGGATCCGATCCGCATCGCTGCGAACCGCCTTGGCCACGCTGCGCCCCATCGAATCTGCCTGTTCTCTGATCGGTTTGAGCAACTCGGTTAGGAGCGCCGCGAAACCCCCCGGAGCCGGTCTGTCCACATAAACCGAGATCAGCGATCCGCTCGGGCTCCGCAAGTCGGCAATCGGGTCGCCCTTGGCGCTGGCCGCCCGCTTCGACTGCTCACTGCCGGCCCAGGACAACGTCGATCTCATCGCTTCCGAACCTACACCGTTCGGGCCCTGATGGGCAAAGGGATCACAAGAAGCGATAGAGCTCGGTGGTCAGCTCCTCCAAAATCCAACCGAGATAGTCCAAGACCTGTCGAGAGTCGGCGGGCAACTCGTCGTGGTCGCTCTCGACCTCCAAGCCCGCACGGGCTGCGAGGACGAGCCTCGACTCGTTCAGCACCCGGAGAAAAGCGTCGGCTTCCTCGACGCTGAGGTCGGCCGGCCCATCGGTGGTCATGACAGTCCGGAACACCGACCGGTCGGCGCTCCGTGCCTCGTCGAGATCCTGACCCATGAGACGCCACCACTCCTCGTTCGCCTCCGGATCATCGAGATAGACCGGCACCTGCAGACGCCTCGCCGCCGGGTCGTCGGATGTGTTCCCGACGTCTGCCAGCAGGGGAAGCACATCGGAGAGAAACATCTTCTCCTGAGGGCTGAATGTCGCCTTGATGCCCTTGCGCCTTCCTTTGAAGTGACTCATTGTTCGATGGTCGACCAGAGTCCGTGATTCTGGAGCCGGAAGCAGTCGATCTCGGCCTTCTCGCGAGGTCCATCGGAGACAATCGCCCGACCGTCGTTGTGCACCTGGAGCATGAGGTCGGTGGCCTTCAGCTCGTCATAACCGAAGAGCTTCCTGAACACATAGACCACATACGTCATGGTGTTGACCGGATCGTTCCACACGATGACCTGCCAGGGGCGATCGACATCCTGTTCCTCGTCGGTGTCGGGGACGATCACCGGCGTCGGCTGTGCGGCCATCATCGGGACATCGTACGCAGCCGCCGTCACCGCCCGGTAAGCCGTTCCCGGCAGGCTTCAACCGCCTCGGCGAGATCGGGGTCGGCATAGGGGATCTCGGCCAAGGGGAAGGGGCCCCCGATCCCCGAGAAGCCCTCTATGGGATCGGGGAAGTCGGACACGCCCCGCGAGCGCAGACACTCGCTGAACCCTGCGAGGAGCCCGACGACTTTCTCCTTCAACAATGGATTGGCGGTGAGATCGAGGGCCCCCGTGGTGAGGTACTCGGAGCAAACAGACAAGGCGACGATCGACTCCTCGTTTGTGAAGTCGAGATCAGGGAGCAGCAGGTCGAGGCGGAGTCTTCCTTGAGCGTCCAGCGTGATCGGATCAAGATCCAGGTCACTCTCGGCGAGACATGATTCGAAACGCTGCACTGCTTCGTCAGTGGGAAGCGTGGTGGTGGTCGTTGCCGGAATCGTGGTCGTGGGCGCGGTCGGGTCGGTAGGAGAAGAACCACCGGGGTCACTCGTGCAAGCCGCGGCGCCGAGTGCCACCAGAATCACGATCGAGGTGATTGATCGGGTCAATCCGGTTCAGAGTCGGACGGCAGGCCATCGGCGAGGATCATCGCTATGTCGCGAACCGGCACGTCGTCCCGACCTAGCTCCTTGACCCCGTCGTCCATCATCACAAAGCAGAATGGGCAGGCCACGGCGATCTCATCGGCGTCCGTCGCCAAGGCCTCCTCAGCCCGTTCGATGTTGACCTTCTTGCCGACCTTCTCCTCCATCCAGAAGCGGCCTCCACCGGCACCGCAACACAATGCCCGCGTGCCGCTGCGGTCCATTTCAACGACGTCGGAGCCCGAGGCGCCAACCACCTCTCGAGGTGCGAGGTAGACATCGTTGTGACGACCCAGGTAGCAAGCGTCGTGATAGACGATCTTCTTCGACTCCCCATCGGGCTTGGTGGGTTGGGGCAACCGGCCCTGACCTGCCAACTCGGCCAGCATCTGACTGTGATGCACTACCTCGTAGTCACCTCCGAACTGCGGATACTCATTGCCGATGGTGTTGAAGCAGTGGGCGCACTGGGTGATGACCTTCTTGACGCCAAGCTCCTCGAAGGTCTCGATGTTCTGAAGAGCCAACTGTTGAAACACGAACTCGTTGCCGGTGCGGCGTGCGGGGTCGCCGTTGCATAGCTCCCTGGAACCCAGGATGGCGAAGTCGATTTCCGCCTCGTGGAGGAGACGGGCAAGAGCCACCGAGACTGCGGTGTTTCGATCGTCGAAGGAGCCTGCACAACCGACAAACCACAGATACTCGGCCGTGTCCTTGCCGTTCTCCCCGAAGACAGGGACCTCGAAGTCGAGTTCGTCCTTCCAGTCGGCGCGCGCCTGCTGACTCAGCCCCCACGGATTCGATTGGTTCTCCATAGCCACGAACGCCTTGCCCAACTCGGTCGGGAACTCCGACTCCATGAGCGTCAGATAACGCCTCATGTCGAGGATGCGATCGACGATTTCGATGTCGACAGGACATATCTCGTCGCAGGCTCGACAGGTCGTGCATGCGAAAACCTCGTCCGGGTGGATCCGATCGAAGAGGGTGCCGGCGCCTTCGATCACGCCCGTCGTGGACACCGGTCCCCCAACGCCGGCGGCAGCCGCCGCCACTTCTCCTGACTTGAGAACCATCTCCCTCGGATCGAGAGGCTTCCCGGTCAGATTGGCCGGGCACACCGACGTGCAGCGACCGCAAACCGTGCAGGCGTCGGTATCGAAGATCTGTTTCCAGGTGAGATCGGTCGCCATGCTGGCGCCGATCGTCTCGATGTCCTCGGCCTCCAAGAGATTCGGCATCTCACGCATCGCCCCCTTGGGCCGGTCTCTCGGCGACAGAAACAGGTCGCTCGGCGACGTGACCAAGTGCCTGAGCTTCGTCGTGGGAAGGATGACGAGGAAGGCAACGAACGCGGTGGCGTGGGAGACCCAAAAGAACTGGTGCCACGTCCCGGCTGCCGATCGGTCGAACAGGAACGAAAGCGGGTACCCGACGAACGACCACACCTCGTGATCCGGTTGTCCCGCCAGCGATATGCGTGCCGCTTCTGTGAGGAGACCGCTGATTCCGATGAACACCAGAACGGTGAGGATCAGGGCATCCTCTGGCCTCGTCTTCGACCGGATCCGGTAGGCCGGATTCAGGTACCGACCGAAGATCGCCAGGCCCAATCCTGTGAGGTAGGCGATGCCGGCAGCGTCGAGGACCGCTGAATAACCCATGTAGAAACCGCCCTGGAGGAACTTCAACCCGGCCGGTGCCAGGTGATCGATCTCCAGGGTCACGGTGCCGATGAAGAGAACGACGAAGCCGTAGTAGATGAGGGAGTGCATCACGCCGGCCCACCGGTCGCGGCGGACGGTCTTCATACTCAGGCCGTCGCGGAGTCGGGCCAGGCGCTCACCCCACCGGCCGGTGCGGTCGTCGGTCTGGCCTTGTTGCCAACTGACGGCGCGCTGGGCGAGCAGATGAAAGGTCAGCCAAATGAACCCGGCCAGCCCAACGTAGAACAGCACCACGAGCGGCTCGGGGATGTTGCCAAAGACCTCTCTACCTACCTCGAAATGTGGGTGTTCGGGCAGGGTGCCGACGACTCCCAAGGCGAGGGTTGCGAGGGCGGAGGCAACGCCGACCCCCTCGAGAACCTGAGAAGCCCTGATCCGCTTTGGCTCCTCGGTCTTGCGCGGCTCTGTGGTCACAGCCATCTCCGGCGAGTGTAGAGCCCGGAACCTCTCGATCGGATCACCGGGTAATTCGATATTCCTCGGAATACCCCCTTGACAGATGACGTTCGTTTGTTGCATACTTGATTCGACAGTTATCGAATCACTAATACACAGGACATCATGGTCGAACTAGTAACTCCCAACGAGAAGGTCAGAGACCTCACCGCCGCCCCGCGGCATATTCCCATCCACATGGAGGGCTCCGCTGCCTATGAGGTGATTCTCACTCTGTGGACCACTTTCGAGCCTCACCAGAACAACACCTCCCACTACCTGGGAAAGAAGTTTCACGAGAAGGTTCGGGCGATGACCAGTCCCGAGCTCACAGACGAGATCACCTCCCTGAGCGGGCCCTATTGCTCGATCTGGCTTGGGGTCGCCGGGCTCCTCAAGACGGCACCAAGCCCCCATGAGCCGGAGCGAATGTTCGAGTGGCTGGGCGACATGTCACCAAAGCGTCTTCGCCGTTGGTTGCTCGGCTATGTCAGCCATGCCGACTCTTCGTCGCTCATCGAGCAGGCGGCCAACGGGGATACCGACGCCCTCCGGGAACTCATCTGCAAAGAAGAGGACTGCGAAGACGGAGAGGAGATCGTTTCCTTCTTCGAGATCCCCGACGAGGAGCTTCCGAAGAGACTCGCGACAACCCTCGCCACCTTCTATCAGGACGTCTTTCTGAAGCTCGATGTCGACTTCGCCGGCTCCATCGAACGGGCTGCTGCAGCGAGGCGCGCCGTTGTCAGTAGCGATGATGCAAAAGCCGTCGTCGAGGAGGTCACCCAAGGAATCGACTACGAGATACCGCTTGGAGTGAGTCGTGTGGTCCTCGTGCCGTCGATGGTCATCAAGCCGCTCTCCGTGATCGACCAGCATCGCGACACGCTGGTCGTCTACTACGGGATGGCCGATGAGTTCATCGATTCGGACCCGGAGGCGCCTCCGTCCTGGCTGGTCAATACCTACAAGGCGTTGAGCGACGAGCGACGGCTTCGCATCCTGAGGCGACTCAGCGAAGGCGACACCAGCCTCGAGGAGCTCACCGAGATGCTCGGCCTCTCGAAGTCCACCGTCCACCACCACATCAGCATCCTGCGTTCGGCCGGATTGATCCGCATTCATGTCCCCTCGGAGAAGGGGCAAAAGCAGAGGATCTACAGCCTCAGGGACAACGCACTGGGCGACGCCACCGGATTCCTCGACTCGTACCTGAGCCCCTCACAACCCGAGGTTGAACATGCATAGAGAGATCGTCCATTCAACGAAGTACATCCATGACCTGCGCATGCACGACATTGCCGGGACCGCCCGGGTCGATGCCGACCGACGTGACGCCAAGACGGCACGACGGCTCCGCAATTCCATCGGCCATCGACTGATCGCCATCGGAGAACGACTCGTCGAGACCCCTTCCTCCGAACTAGGGAATCTCGATCGGGCCGCATAGGCCCAACCGTCGACTCGGGTCCCTTGTCACTCCTAGGGCCCCGGGACGGTGGTTCAGAAATCTGCCGGGCCACCCACCCCACTCACAAGGGTCCACGGCCCGCCACATTGGGGAGCTGAACGCGGGGAGATCAGCCCTTGAAGAGGGACCTCGCAAAGAACCAGGCGTTGGCCGGCCGCTCGGCAAGCCGTCTCGTCAGGTAGGGATACCACTGTGAGCCATACGGCAGATAGACCCTGACGGGATAACCCTCTGCCACCAGCTTCTTCTGGAGTTCGGTGCGTACGCCGTAGAGCATCTGAAACTCGAACGGTGTCGATCGCTCCCCCGCCAACTCTCGCGTCAGGTCGATCAGCGTCTGATCGTGGGTCGCCACGGCCGGCTTGGTCTGCTCGGCAGCCATCAGGGTTCTCAGTTGCTCCGCAAAGGCCACGTCGACCTCAGCCTTGGATGTCAAGGCAACCTCCGATGACTCCACGTATGCGCCCTTGCACAACCTGATGTGTCCTCCGAGCACCATGACCCGCTCCAGATCATCCGGAGTTCGACGCATGTACGACTGGAGGGCCAATCCGAGGTTGCCGTGCTTCGACTGGGCCTCCTCATACAGACGGACGGTCGCCTCGGTGTACCGGGAGTCCTCCATGTCGACAGTAACAGTCGTGTTCAACTCCGCAGCGCGAACGGCCAGCCGCTCGAGAGCACCGGCGGCGGTCGCCTCGTCGATGGCCAAGCCGAGCTGGGTCAGCTTGATCGACACGTTTCCGTCGAGACCGTCGTCGGCAATGTGGTCCAGCGATTCCAGGTACTCCTCAGTGGCCTTACGGGCCGAATCGACGTCGTGCACTTCCTCGCCCAGGTGATCCAGAGAAACCGTCATTCCTTCGTTGTTGATGACACGAGCGGCCGCAATGACCTCCCCGAGAGTGTCCCCTGCCACGAATCGCCGTGCCAAAGCCTTGCCCGGCGGTGTGCCGGTGATCAATTTCTTCACCGGAGGCGCATGAGTCACCGTGACAGTGAGCTTGGAGAAGAGACTCAGGCGTTTCCTCCGAGCTCGGTCGCCCTGAGAGCGGCGGCCCGGACCGCATCCTCGACCAGGGCCCTGAATCCACGCTCCTCCAAGACGTGGACCGCGGCCGCAGTCGTGCCACCCGGTGACGTCACCTCATAGCGCAGCTCCGCGGGAGACTTGGAGGTGGATGTGAGCAGGTGTCCCGCTCCCTTGATCGTCTGGTGAACGAATTTCTCGGCGATTTCGCGCGACAGGCCCTCGCGCATCGCCGCCTCGGTGAGGGCTTCGGCGAGCAGAAAGACGTAGGCAGGACCGGTGCCAGAAACGGCCGTGACCGCATCGAGAAGCGACTCGTCCACGATCCGAACCGTTCCGACCGCGCCAAGGACTTCCCGGGTGGTATCGAGATCCGAAGCATCCGCATGGGCTCCGGCGGCAATGCCGGTGACACCCTCCCGGACGAGCGCAGGAGTGTTAGGCATCGCACGGACCACCGCAACATCTCCCAGTACCGCTTCGTAGGCAGCGGTCGTGACTCCTGCGGCAAGGGACACAACGGTCTGCCCTTCGGCGACGGATCCGGCGATGGACTCGAGAACGGTCGAAACATCGCGCGGCTTGACTCCAACGACGACGACGTCCTTGCCGGCGATCGCCTCTACCGGATCAAGGGTGACCGGACAGCCGGTCTTGGCGGCTAGTTCGTCGCCCCGGTCCAAGCGACGAACACAAAGGCTCAGGTCGGCCGGCTCCCACCCGGCGGAGAGAAGACCGGAGGCAAGGGCCTCGCCCATGGCGCCGACTCCGATGATTGCGACGGTTGATCGTTGGCTCACGCTGAGATTGTACGACCGCAAACGGAACTCAGCTCAGTCTGGATCGAATCAACTCGACGACAGTCGCCACGGCGGCGGGGTTGTAGCCGCCTGGGATGATCAGGTCTGCATACCTCATCGACGTTTCGACGAACTCGAGATGCATGGGCCGCACCGTCTTGAGGTACTGGGAAATAACCGAGTCGGTCGATCTTCCACGCTCATCGATGTCACGGGAGAGCCGACGCGCCAGCCGAAGGTCGGCGTCGGTGTCGACAAAAATCTTCAGATCAAGCTCGGATCTCAGCTCGGGATCGGCCAGAACGAGTATCCCCTCCACTATCACGACCTTTGCGGGGGAGATTGTCACAGATTCCGGAGCACGGAGATGGTTGCTGAAGTCGTAGACCGGCCGCTCGACGGGAAGCCCGTTCCTAAGGGTCTCCAGATGGCTAACGAGCAGTTCGGTCTCCAGAGAGGCCGGATGGTCGTAGTTCACATTGGTTCGGTCTTCGAACGAGAGGTCCGGCGTGTTGCGGTAGTACGCATCGTGTTGGACGAAGGCGACCTGACCGGCGAGACGGTCGACTACGGCCTCGGCGATGGTGGTTTTGCCGGAGCCCGAACCGCCGGCGATACCGATGAACAGAGGCCTATCGGGTTTCCAAGGAGATCGCTCGTTCATGCGAGCGACGGTAGCGACTACTGATCGGCGACTTTGCTGCGAAGACGCCGGATCTCGTCGTAGACGCCGTCGGTCAGGGTGGTCGAGGCTGGAGCCGAAACCCCGCGGACCTCGGCCTTCTCCAACTCAACAACATTGGCCGAAATCGGCTCGGGTACCGACTCCAGGACCGGCTCGAGAACTGGCTCAGGATTCGGCTCCGGTGTGAGCAACTCTTCGGCCTCTTCCTCGACGTGTTCCACCGACGTGGGCTCGCCGGATTCCGGAGAGATATCGTCGGCCAAACGATCGAGCCATTCGGATTCGTCCTCGTCTCCAACGACGACTTCGGCGACACCGAGTCGGTGGAGGGCGTGAAAAACCCTCACCGCGTTGCCGCGGCCCATGGTTGTCTCGAGATGATTGAAGGTGAACGGCTGTACTAGAGAGGCGATGATCGTCCAGTCCTCGGACGAGATTTCGATCGGGTCGGATATCTCCGGGACGATCCTCACCCCGGCTGCCTCGAAAAGACCTGCTTCGATGACTTCGCCTTCGAGAGCCTTCAAGGCATCAACATCGGCCATCACGTCTTCAACAGTCCAGCCGGGAGTGTCCGGTCCGTCGGCAGGGCCAACCGAGAATGAGCCTGTCTCGAGCGTCGAAAGGACGTAGAGAACGTCAGCAACTCCGCCGCGGCCTGCATCCAGGTAGCTGCCCTCTGCTCCTGTCAGGTCCGCGCCGGTGACTTCACCGTCTTTGAAATGGACACGTCCGCGACGATCCCCTTCGATATCGAGGGAACCGGTCTTTGTGGTGACCTGCATGATTTGAAGCAGATCGCTGATGCTCCAATCAGTGAGCTGACCCGAGAGATGCATCTGTCCTTCCAATGGTCGGTTCCTCTTTGGGGGCCTATCGGCACGAGGGAACCGATGGTTTAGAAGAAGGTCAGGCCTTTTTCGCAGCCTTCATGGCCCGCTTCTGCTCCCTGAGGCTGGAGATGTCGTCAAATGTGGCCACGTCGGCGATCGAAGGCCAGTCGGCAGCCTTCTCCTCCCAACCCTCGAGGTCGAGACCGAGCCTTTTCCCCAAAACACCTACGAAAATGCGTGACTTGCCCACCCCGAAACCGGGGAGAGCCTGGAGACGCTTCAACAGGTCGGCGCCGTCCTGAGCGGTCTCCCACACGTTCTCGGCGCGACCTTCATACTCATCGACCAGCACCTGACACAGGCTCTGGGTCCGCTTGCCCATGGATGCCGGATATCGATGGATGGCGGGCGGGCCCCGAAACACGGTTTCCATCTCCTCGGGGTCCCAGTCGGCAATCCGGGCCGCATCCAGATTCTCTCCAAGCCGGTCCTTGAGGAGTTGGGGCCCGTAGAAGGCCCGCTCCATCGGAAACTGCTGGTCGAGCAGCATCCCGATGAGGAGGGCGAGACCGTCGGTGGCGAGGAGTCGATTCGCCTCCTCGGACTCGGTGAAGTGGAGTTGGTCGGGTTGTGACATCGCGGCGAACGCTAGTGCCCCTGGCGATCAGCCGAGCATGCGAATCAGCGCGTACAGGACGAGCAGGGCACCAGGGAGAAAACCCAGCCGGGATCCGCGTGAACGATCGTTGTCGCGCCAAGTCATCGGCCAAGAATATGACATCAGATGCGATCCGTATATGGGGGATCGCCCCCATGTCCAAGAGTCTGCTGATTGATGCCGTTGCTCAGATCGGCGGCCAGACGCGCCAGTCGCAAGGACGAGGTTTCGCCACTCCTGGTGCGGATTGGTGAGGCCGAGGACACCGCGAGTGGTGATGGCTGGCCGTTCGAGATGAGTGACATGCATTGATCAGCAGGCTCCAAGAACATCGACCATGATTGACTGCCATGAGTGATGTCTTCATCGTCGATGCCTGCCGCTCGCCCATGGGCAAGCTCGGAGGCCAACTGGCACTGGTCCGTCCCGACGACCTCGCTGCACATTCGGTCGCCGGTCTCATGGCTCGCAACCCGGACCTCGACCCGATGGCGATCGAGGATGTGCAGTGGGGCGCCGCCAACCAGGCAGGAGAGGACAACCGCAATGTCGCGCGGATGGCCGTCCTGCTCGCCGGTCTTCCCATCGAAGTCGGTGGCGTGACCATCAATCGACTCTGTGGATCGGGGTTGCAGGCCGTGGTTTCGGCAGCCCATGCACTCCGGGACGGTTGGGGCGAGGTGATGATTGCCGGCGGTTCGGAATCGATGAGTCGGGCCCCATACGTGACGCTGAAAGCAGAGAAGGGCTTCCCGGTCGGAACTCCGAAGACCGCCGACACCGTTCTCGGCTGGCGCCTGGTCAATTCGAGAATGGAGGAGTTGTACCCGCCGATCACCCTCGGATTGACAGCGGAAGTGGTGGCCGAGAAGTACGAGGTCAGCCGGGAAGACCAGGATTCCCTCGCCCTGAGGAGCCACCAACTGGCCCTCGAGGCCACGGCAGCCGGCCGATTCGATGACGAGATAGTGCCCATCGAGGCACCGACCGACGTTCGCCGCCGCACCAGCGAGCTAATCCAAACCGACGAGGGACCGCGTCCCGACACTTCGATGGAGAAGCTCGCCAAGCTGCCGTCGGTATTCAAGGCGGAGGGTTCAGTGACCGCAGGCAACTCCTCACCGATGAACGATGGATCTGCGGCTCTCTTGTTGGCGACAGAGAAGGGCCTGTCGGATCACGGGCTGACACCGATGGCGCGGATCGTGTCGTCCGGTGCCGCAGGCGTCCATCCCAATGAGATGGGTATCGGACCGGTACCTGCTACGAAAAAGGCGCTCCAGCGAGCGGGCCTGGGGGTGGGCGATCTCGACCTGACCGAGATAAACGAGGCCTTCGCCTCGCAGAGCGTCGCCAGCATCCGGCTGCTCGACCTCGACCCCGAAAAGGTCAATGTCAATGGCGGAGCCATTGCGATCGGGCATCCGCTGGGAGCCTCCGGGGCTCGAATACTGGTGACCCTGGTCCACGAGCTGACGCGGCGGCAAGGAAAGCACGGTCTTGCGACCATGTGCATCGGCGTTGGCCAGGGAATCAGCATGGTCATCGAAAGTGCCGAGCGTGTCTAAGGGGCCACTCAACGGCGTGGTTGTCGTTGAGTTCGGCAACCTGATCGCCGGGCCCTACGCCGGAATGCTCCTGGCCGATCTCGGAGCTCGCGTCATCAAGGTCGAACCACCGACCGGGGATCTTGGTCGTCAGTTCGGACCATTCCAGAACGGCGAGTCCGCCTTCTTCATGGCTGTGAACCGCGGGAAGGAGTCCCTCGCCCTCGACACCAAGGACTGGGTGTCGAAACGGGTCCTGGACAATCTGATCAAGAAGGCCGACGTGGTGCTTCACAACCTTCGCTTTGGCGCCATGGACCGCCTCGGACTCAGCGAAGAACGATGCCGTGACCTGAACCCGTCAGTCATCTACGCAATCGTGTCTGCTTTCGGGTCGTCAGGGCCCTATGCGAAGAGAGCGGGAATCGACGTCATCTTCCAGGGTGAGTCGGGAATGATCTCGATCACCGGAGACCCAGGCGACGGACCACGGAAGACGGCGACAACCATCGGCGACTACGTGGCGGCCACCAACACGGCGCTGGCAATCACGGCAGCACTAGCGGAGTCGCCCCGATCGGGCCAGCGTATCGACGTTTCCCTTCGCGATGGGCTGATGGCTGTCCAATCCGGGTGGAACGCCATCGGGTTCGTCACGCACTCACAACCGGAGAGAACCGGAACTGCGAGCCCGTTCCTGGCACCGAATCAGGTCTTCAAGGCGGCCGACGGGCCCTTCACCCTCGCCATCGTCTCCGATCGGCATTTCGCTCTCCTCGCCGACGCCCTCGAGCGTCAGGACCTCGTCGACGACTTCTCCACCAACGAGGCCCGGATGGAGAGCCGCGACTCGCTGACCCGGAAGCTGAACCTCGTCTTCAAGAAGGATAAAGCCGAGTACTGGATCGACCTCCTCGGTCAAGCCGGTCTTCCGATCGGGCGGGTTCTCACCCTTGCCGAGGCGTTCGACGACCCCCAGGCCCGCCACCATGAAATGCTCTACGAGTTCGATCACCCCGTCGCCGGCCACGTTAGGTCGACCGGCTCACCCATCAGGATCGACGGGGCCCCGGCGCGTGCCGACTCTCTCCCGCCGGTTTTGGGACAGGACACCCGCAGCGTGCTTGGGGAACTCGGCGTCGACCCTGCGACGATCGACAAGATGATCGCCGAAGGCACCGCGGTGGTGGCGTGAACATCCACTGGGCCCGAGAAGTGGGAGACGGCTGGGACGAGGTCCGAAGCGAACTCGAGCGCGCCTTCCAGATGAGCCGAACAGCCGCTCAGAACGAGGAGTCTTTTGTCTACGTCCTGCACAACGACGACCTCCTTGGTCGCCGCGGCTCGGGCAACGCCATGATCGCGACGGGCCTGCTGTCTGCGGCACGCACGGCCGCCATCGAGGGCTCCCGCAAGGGTTGGACCGCCAATGTGATTGCTTTCGACGACGAGGCTTCACGTGAGGATGTCGAGAAGTGGGCCGAATGGATGCTCGACTCAACTGGGGTTACTGGAGAACTGATTCACCTGGGGTCGAGCCATGTCGGAAAGGCACTCCCATGAACGGTTCGATCGTCGTCACCGGGGCGGCCCGCGGCATCGGGCGGTCTATCGCCGAAAGGCTGGCGGCAAACCCGTCTTTCACGGTGGTCGGCGTCGACCTGTCTCCCGAGTTGGCCCTTTCCGAATACCTCACTCCAGTTCAGGTCGACCTGACGACCGACGATGGCCTCGCCGATGTGAAAGAGACGGTCGAGGGCCTGGGTGTCCCCCTTCTGGGCGTGGTGAACAACGCCGGCATCACGCGGGACTCGCGTCTCGTCAACATGACGGACGACGACTTCGCCGCCGTTCTCGACGTCAATCTCGGTGCCGCCTATCGCCTGTCGACGGAACTGGCACCGCTGATCACCGAAGGAGGCTCCATCGTCAACATCGCCTCGAGGGCCTATCTCGGGAACTTCGGCCAGTACAACTATTCGATGTCCAAGGGCGGAGTAGTTGGTCTCACCCGGGCGATGGCCCTCTCACTGGCGCCGCACGTGAGGGTCAACGCCATCGCGCCGGGGCTGATCGGCACTGAGATGGCGATGGCGATCCCCGAAGATGTTCTGGACAAGATGGTCTCGGCCATCCCGCTCGACCGCATGGGGACCCCAGACGAGATCGCCAACGTCGTCTGGTTCCTGCTGACCCCGCTCTCCTCCTACATCACCGGCCACGTGGTGGTGGTGGGTGGGGGCCGATCGCTGTCATAGCGCTGAACCCGTGGAATCGCGTTCCGCGCGGCGCACGTTCGGTATACCGAACGCACAGCATTAGGAACGCGTTTAGTAGTAGAGGCGGGTGAGGCGCTCGGCGACCATTGCGGGCTTCTCCTGGCCTTCGATCTCGGTGGTCATGGTCTGGACCACGTGGATGCCGCCGGGAACGGCCTCGACACCGGTCAGCGAAACCCGCTGGCGGATCCTCGAGCCAACCGGCACCGGGGCCGGGAAACGCACCTTGTCCAGGCCGTAGTTGATGGCCATCTTGAAATTCCCGACATCGAGCGGTACGTCGGCGCCGAGCGCAACGCTCAAAGACAGGGTCAGGAACCCATGAGCGATGGTTCCTCCAAACGGCGTTTGCTTGGCCATCTCCTCATCGACATGAATGAACTGGTGGTCCTCGGTGGCATCGGCGAAGGCGTTGACACGCTCCTGGCTGATCTCCATCCAATCGCTGACGCCAGTCTCGGTGCCAACCAAACCCTGAAGTCTCTCGAGTACTTGTTCCATGAGCCGATTGTGCCAGGAGTTGAGCAGACGCCGACAAACTATTTAACGTGTGGCCATGGCCGACGCGACGAAGTTGATGGTTTGGATCGATCAGGATCTCTGCACCGGTGATGGCATCTGTGAGGAGATCACGCCCGACGTGTTCCAAGGACGCGATGATGGGCTCTGGATCGTCAAAGAGGAGTCCAAGCACTTCGGAAACACCGTCGTATTCGACGGCGAAGATGCACCCGATGGCGCCCGCGGCATTGCCCGTGTTCCAGACGCCCTCATCGACGACGTGATCGAGTCCGCCGAGGAGTGCCCCGGCGAATGCATCATGATCGAGCCCTTCCAGGAGTCGGCCGTACACGACGGCTGATCTAGCGCCGGGCCGCCGATCTGAACAACAGCATCACTCGGCACATTCCTAACTACTCTCCGCAACCATGCAGGTTTTAGGCACGCGTATCGACACGCGCTCCGAGGAGTACCTGGCCAATCGCACGGCAATGGAGGCCAAGCTCGACGAGTTCTCCCAACTCCAGGAGCAGGCTCGCCTCGGTGGCGGCGAGAAGTACATCCAGCGTCACCGTGACCGGGGCAAGCTTCTGGCCAGAGAGCGGATCGAGCTGCTCCTTGATCGCGACTCCCCGTTCCTCGAGTTGTCGACACTGGCGGCTTGGGGAACCGACAAGCCACTCGGCGCCAACGTCGTCACCGGCATCGGCGTCGTGAACGGGGTCGAGTGCGCCATCATGGCCAACGACCCGACAAGCCAGGCCGGCGTCTTCAACCGCTTTTCCCTGGCGAAGTCCTTGCGCGTCATGGACATCGCGATGGAGAACCGACTCCCCTTGCTAACCCTCGTCGAGTCCGGAGGGGCGGACCTTCCCGACCAGGCGGAGGTCTTCCTCGTTGGTGGCAAGTGGTTTCGGAACCTGACGCGGCTCTCCAAGATGGGGGTGCCGACCGTCGCCCTCGTCTTCGGAAGCTCCACCGCCGGCGGCGCCTACTTCCCGGCGATGTGCGACTACGCCGTGATGGTCAAGGATCAGGCAAAGGTGTTTCTCGGCGGCCCCCCTCTCGTGAAGATGGCCACCGGCGAGGAATCGACCGACGAGGAACTCGGCGGCGCCGAGATGCACTCGAAGGTGTCGGGCCTGTCCGACTACTTCGCCCAGACCGAACACGAGGCGATCCGGATCGGACGCGAGATCGTCGGGCACTTCAACTGGCGCAAGCAGGGCTATGGGCCGACGAAACCGTCAGACGAGCCGGCCCACGACATCGACGACATCCTCGGGGTGATCCCGGCCGATCTTCGAATCCCGTTCGACATGCGAGAGATCGCTGCTCGGGTCCTCGACGGATCACGCTTCGAGGAGTACAAGGCCGTGTACGGAACCTCCATCCTCAACGGTTGGGGATCGATCCACGGTTATCCGGTTGGGGTGGTGGCGAATCAGCAAGGTGTGATCTTCTCCGAGGAAGCCCAGAAGTCCACCGAGTTCATCCAACTCTGCAACCGCTACGACACACCGATCATCTTCATCCACAACACCACCGGCTACATGGTCGGCAAGGAGTACGAGCAGCGGGGGATCATCAAGGACGGGGCGAAGATGGTCAACGCCGTCGCCAACTCCGAGGTCCCTCACATCTCACTGATGGCCGGCGTGTCCTACGGGGCCGGTAACTACGGAATGTCGGGGAGGTCCTACGAGCCGCGCTTCGTCTTCGGCTACCCGAACCACAAGGTGGCGGTGATGGGCCCGAAGCAGCTCGCTGGAGTGATGTCGATTGTTGCGCGCCAGTCGGCCGAGTCGCATGGTGTCGAGTTCGATGAGGATGCCAACGAAGCGAGGAACGCCGAACTCATGGCGATGATGGAGGAGTCCGAGACGGCCTTCTACTCCACGGCCCGGGTGCGCGACGACGGCTTGGTCGATCCGCGAGACACGAGATCGGTGCTTGGGATAGCGCTTTCTGCGATCCACTCCGCACCGGTCGAGGGCACGGACCGGTTCGGCGTCTTCAGGATGTAATGGCAATCCAGAAGGTTCTCGCTGCCAACAGAGGTGAGATCGCCCGTCGGGTGTTTCGGACCTGTCACCAACTCGGAATCGCCACAGTGGCGGTTTTCTCCGACCCCGACGCCACCGCGCCGCATACCGGAGACGCCGATGAGGCGGTGCGACTCCCGGGTGAGTCACCAACCGACACCTACCTGAACATCGACCGCATCCTGGCGGCGGCGAAGGAAACCGGAGCCGACGCAGTCCATCCCGGGTACGGGTTCCTGTCGGAGAACGCCGGATTCGCACGGTCCGTAGTGGAGGCCGGGCTGATCTGGATCGGCCCGTCTCCTGAGTCGATTGAGATCATGGGCTCGAAGCTCGAGTCAAAGAAGCTGATTCAATCCGTGGGTGTCCCGGCTCTGCCGAGCCTCGAATTGGAAGGACTTCCATCAGTCGAGGACGCCGCGATGAGCATCGGCTTCCCGGTTCTCGTCAAGGCGTCGGCCGGAGGCGGTGGAAAGGGCATGCGGATCGTGGGTGGTCCCGATGAGCTTCTCGATGCCATCGAAAGCGCCAAGCGCGAAGCGGCGGGGGCCTTTGGGGACGACACGGTGTTCCTGGAGAAGTACCTGGAGGCGCCCCGACACATCGAGATCCAGGTGTTCGGAGATCAGCACGGCAACGTCATTTCGCTAGGCGAGCGGGAGTGCTCGATCCAGCGGCGCCACCAGAAGATCATCGAAGAGTCGCCTTCTCCAATCCTCGACGACGACACCCGCTCCGCCATGAGCGATGCAGCCATCAAAGCCGCAATGGCGGTCGACTACGTCGGCGCCGGGACCGTTGAGTTCCTGTATCAGGACAACCACTTCTTCTTCCTCGAGATGAACACCCGACTTCAGGTGGAGCATCCGGTCACCGAGATGGTCACCGGCCTCGATCTGGTTCGTCTCCAGATAGAGGTCGCCGATGGTGCACACCTTCCGACGGAACCAGCGGCCCTCGACGGTCATGCCATCGAGGCACGCCTCTATGCCGAGGATCCGCTCAATGGCTTTCTCCCGGTCATCGGCAGGTTCCACCGTTTCGAGTTCGAGGAGGAGAGCGGTCTGAGGGTGGATTCCGGAATCGAGTCCGGATCCGAAGTGTCGGTGCACTATGACCCGATGATCGCCAAGGTCATCGCCCACGCCCCCACCCGGGAGGGAGCGGCCGCCAAGCTCGCCTCGGCCCTTCGGCACGGTCGTATCCATGGCTCAACGACCAATCGAGCGCTTCTGGTCAGGACGCTGGAGCACCCCGAATTCACCGCGGGCCAGACCGACACCCACTTCCTGGAGCGAAACGAAGTTTCGAAGTTGGGACGCCCCCTGGCCGGGGCGGCGGACGAGCTGATTGCCGCCATCGCCGCCGCGCTCGCCGATCAAATCGAGGCTCGATCCGGCACCCCTGTGCTCACCAGCCTTCCCTCCGGCTGGCGAAACTCCCTCTCTCAACTCCAGCATCGCGCCTACGCCGGGCACCACGGCACCTATGCCGTTGTCTACAGCACCGATCCTTCCGGGTTCGATGCCGAAGGATTGGGCCATGTGGTATTCCTCGGCGGAGACGCCGATCGGGTCGAGTTCTCCATCGAAGGGGAGCCCCACCGGGCTGCCGTCGCCCGATATGGGCCTGACCGCTGGGTTGATGGAGAGAGCGGACCGGCACTCCTGACCGAGGTTCCGCGCTTCCCGCTCATCGATCGTGACGAGGATGCCGGATCACTCCACGCCCCCATGCCGGGGAAGGTGATCCGGGTGGACGTGGCCGAAGGCGATGCCGTGACCGAGGGCCAGGTGCTCGTCGTCCTGGAGGCGATGAAGATGGAGCACACTCTCCGATCACCACACACCGGCACCGTGACTGCTGTTCGACACGATGCAGAGGATCAGGTCGAGGCCGACGCGATCCTGGTGGTGGTCGAGGAGGGGTAGGAGCGCCGTCAGCCGGCGAAGCTCTCCAGGACACCGACCACGTAGTCGATGTCGGCCGGAGTGTGATCGGCGTTGACCTGGAAACGGATCTCCTCATCGCCCTTGGGAACGACCGGGAAATTGAGGCCCGTGGCGAGGACGCCATTGTCGAATAGGTGCCGGACCAGTGCACTGGTCCGGTCGGTGTCACGAACCATCAGGGGCACCACCGGATGTGGTCCGGGAATCGTCTCGAAACCTGCAGACACGACACCCGACTCGAACCGCTCGGTCATCTCACGGAGGTGGCCGAGCATCTCGTCGCCTTCGGGCGAGTCGAGGATGGAGACCGACATCTCGGCTGCGGCGGCCTCGCCCGCCGTGATCGGGTTCGAGTAGATGTACATCGGGCCCTTTTCTCTAAGGAACTCGACCAACGTGGCCGACCCGGTCACATAACCGCCGTTGACACCGAACGCCTTGCCCAGCGTTCCGATCAACACGTCGGCCGACCCGGAGGTCATCTCCTCGGTGCCTCTCCCCGTTGTCCCGTAGGCACCCACCCCGTGGGAGTCGTCCACAACGACCACGACATTGTCGGGGAAGGCAGCGTCGTGCTTGGCCACGACGTCGGTGAGCGCCCCGAGGTCAACGAAATCCCCCCTCATGGAGAAGACACCGTCGGTGATGACCACGACTCGTTCGGCACTCCCGGAGAGTTCGGCCAGCGCCTGATCGAGCGCATGCATGTCGAGGTGGGGGTAAACCCCACGGCTGGCGGGACGACTCATTCGGACCCCATTGATGATGCAGTTGTGGTTCAACTCGTCGCTAAGGACCGCCGTCTCGGAGGTCACCAACGCGCCGATGGTCGAGACCACTGCTGCGTAGGCAGACGAGTAGACGACGGATGCCTCACGCCCGTGGAACTCGGCCAATCGTCTCTCGAGGTCGACGTGGGTCTGATGAGTGCCCGAAATGAAGCGAACCGCGCCCGGACCGGCACCGAACCGGCGGGTTGCAGCCTCCTCGGCGTCGACAACGGACGGGTGATGCGACAGCCCCAGATAGCTGTTGGAATTCATCCTCAGGAACTCGCGGTCGGAGCCCGAGAGCCGGTAGCGCGGTCCCAGCCCTCTACGCGGCGGGAGGACATCGGTGATGACGGCTTCGACTCCCTTGGCCGTTCCGCTCTCGGTCAGTGTGTGAAGTTCATCAGCCAGCGTTTTGTCGAGTCGGTCGTGCGGCATACCGCGGGTTTAGCAGGTATCTATGGTGCTGCGTCATGACAAGACTCGGATACGTCGGTCTCGGAATCATGGGCCACGGGATGGCAGCCAATCTGATCGAGGCCGGCCACCCGCTAACCGTTTGGAATCGGACGGTCTCCAAGGCCGACGACTTGAACGCTTCTGTCGTCTCGACCGCACGGGAGGTGGGCCCCGCAAGCGACATCGTCTTCGTGTGCGTGTCGGACACGGCCGATGTTGAAGAGGTCGTCTTCGGCGACTTTGGGGTGATCCACGGGATGACCGACGGTGACATCCTGGTCGACCACTCGACGATCTCGCCTGGTGCGACCAAGGACTACGCCACCAGGGCCGCCGAGTTGGGCATCGAATGGCTGGACGCACCGGTCTCTGGTGGTTCGGAGGGAGCGGTCAACGGGACTCTGGCAGTCATGGTCGGCGGCCACCCCGAAGCACTCGAACAAGCGCAGCCGTTCATGGAGTCGTACTCGAAGTCGATCGTGCATGTTGGCGACGAGCCGGGATCGGGTCAGATGGTCAAGGCCGTCAACCAGGTGTTGGTTGTCTTGAACCAATTGGCGGTCTCGGAGGCTCTTCTTCTCGCCGATGCCGCCGGCCTCGATCTCAACAAGACGCTGGCGGCCGTCGAAGGCGGTGCAGCAGGCTCGTGGATGCTGTCCAACCGCGGACCGCAAATGATCAAGCGTGATTGGGCACCCGGGTTCACGATCGATCTCCAGCAGAAGGACGTGAGACTGGTTCTCGACGCTGCCGATGATCTCGGCGTGCCACTGCCCGGAATGGCCCTCGCCTTCCAGCTCTACAGGTCACTCCAGGCGCGTGGGCTCGGGTCAGACGGCAACCACGCCCTGGTCAAGGCGCTGGAGAACCTCGCCGGTTTCGAGATGGGCCACTAAGACAGCAGATCAGCCTTGACTCGTTCCACGTGGCCCTTGGCGCGCACGTTGCGGTAGGCCTCGACGACCGAGCCGTTCTCGTCGATGACGAAGGTTGACCGGATAATGCCCGTGAAGACCTTGCCGTAGTTCTTCTTCTCCCCCCAGGCGCCCAGGCTCCCGGCCAGCGAGTGATCCTCGTCCGAGAGCAGGTCGAAATTGAGGTTCTCCTTGTCCTTGAACTTCTTGTTCGATGCGGGTTCGTCGGGGCTGACCCCAACAATGGAGTACCCGGCCTTGGCGAACGCGTCGTAGTTATCCCGAAAGTCGCACGACTCCACGGTGCAGCCCGGCGTCATGGCGCGTGGGTAGAAGAACATCACATACTTCCTGCCCTCGAAGTCCGAATCGGAAACCGTCTCGCCGTCCTGGTTGGCCAGGGTGAATGTGACCTTGTCTGTCATACGATCAAGCGTAATGGACGTCTCAGGATCGGGACTCGACTGCCCTCGCTGCGTCCGAGTGAAGGAACGTCGAGCCCCCGGCCAGGAAACCGAGGGCGGCCGGCAACCAGTAGGAGACCAACCTGAAAACCAGGATGGGCACTGCCGCGGTCGAGGCGGGAATTCCGTAGGCGGAAAGGATGAATGCCAGGCCGAACTCGGTGACTCCCAGGCCACCCGGGGTGCCGGGCAACCCACCGGCGAGAGACGCAACGCCAAAGGCTGCTGCCACTTGGAAGCCGCCGACGTCGATACCGAAGGCAAACAGGACGAGCCAGAGGGCACCGGCCTCGAGAATCAACCGGGCCCAGATGTAGACCTGCGATTCGAGCTTGGGGAGATGGTCAACCGTTGTGTCCTCGAGTTTCTCCCTGATGAACCTCGGCAGATACTTGGTGATCGTCCCCAGTTTCCCCGAGCCGAACATGAGACCGAGACCGGCGACAAGAACGAAGGGAGCAAGGACGATCAGGCTGATCGAAGCCAACTGTGCGCCGTCCTTGGGCCGGGCGATGAGGAGACCCATCCCGGTCATGATCAGAAGACCGGCGTAGTTCAGCAGCACTGTCCGAATGGCCGCGCCGGCAGTGGAGCCCTTCGTCTCGTCCCGGACCGTCCAGGACATTCCGACCGGAGTGATCGCTCCCCCAGCGGGGATCATGCGGGCGATCCCGGCACCAACCAGGGCTGCCTTGAACGCAGTCCAAGGACGGACATGGGCGCCGGTCTGCTCGATCGACTCACGGAAGAGGAGGCCGAAGAACCATTTGGCTCCAATCTGGGCGATGGCGGCGCCAATCACGATGGCCAATGCCGAACCGCTCAACTTCGGGATCTCGAAGTTGTTGAGCACCCAGTAGGCGACCCCGATGTAGATGACCGCCGATATCCCGGCTATCCAGAGGACTCGCTTTGCATTCACGGAGCCAGCGGGTCCTCGGCACTCCCGGGCAACTCGCCAGGGACCTCTTCATCCACGTCATAGAGCGCACGACGAAAGGCGTGGTCAGAACCCCGGATGTCATCGACATTCCCCTGCATGCGGCGTCCGATGAGCACGATTGAGAGGAGTGCGAGAAACAGCGTCTCGGTCGCCGGTCTCCCCAGGGCCACCGCAACGATGGGCATGAGGCCCCAACCGAGGAATCCACCGAGACCGCCGCCAATCTTCCAACCCGCCACCGCCCATCCTCCCGCCCAGACCAAGAGGACCGGATCGAGCGCAAGTATCAGCCCAACCGAGGGCGCCATGCCGCGTCCAGACCTGCTGCGAAGCCAGATAGACCAATTGTGCCCGACCACCGCTGCGAGACCCGCGATGCCTGCGGCGCCCAGCCCGAGTCCGGCCTTTCGCGCCAGCCAGACCGGGAGGAGCCCCTTGAGGCCATCGAGGATGGCGGCGATAGTTCCCCAGACGGCACCAACCTCTCGAGTGAGGTTTCCGGCGCCGACATTCCTTGTGCCGACCTCCCGCAGGTCAACACCCTTGGCCTTCGCTATCACCTGGGCAAAGGGGACCGAGCCCAGCAAATATGCCCCGACCAGCAGCAACGGCCAGTAGAGAATCGGATTCGAGATGCCTGCCATTACGCCAGAAACTAGTGGCCCGCCGCCCAAATAGCTACGCCAGAAACTAGCTAAACGGAGGCCGTGACGGAAGCCTGGGCCCTGTTTGAGGCACCGGCGATGGGGAGTTCGAGTCGGAACACGGTCTCGTCGGGATCACGGTGATAGGTGAGACTTCCACCCATCAGCTCCGCGAGTTGGCGGGCGACCGAGAGACCGAGGCCAACTGAACCGGTGACACCGGAGTGGGCCGTCGAATAGGGCTCGAAGATCACCTCTGCCGCTGAGGGGTCGACTCCCTCTCCGTCGTCCCGGACTTCGAGCCAGGCCCGGTCCAGCGCTGCCCCAGCCGTGATGCGACGATTCGGTCCGCCGTATCGATCGGCATTGGTCAGCAAGTTGCGAAGAATCTGACGGACCCGGCTGGCGTCGGCGACCACGGCCGGAATCGGGTCTGCGACACCCTGGACCGTGATCCCGAGCCCATCGATCGTCTTTCGGAGCTCGACGCCCATGTCCACGACTGCCGTATCGAGAGCCATGGTCTCCATCTCGGCCCGCGCCGCCACGAGGAGATCATCGACGATGTAGGACATCTCAGATGCCTGGCCACACACGAGCAGCATCAGCTCGGCCTGCTCCTCTTCGCTCAGATCCATGGCGGCCATTTCGGAGGTGAGTCCGACGACAGCAGTGAGTGGCGTCCTCAGCTCGTGGCTCACCTTGGCGATGAACTCGTCTTTCGCCCGGACCAGTTCGGCCATTGCGTCCTGACGAGCCTGCATGTGGGTGACATCGGCAAGCCCTACGAGAATCGTCGTGGCGGGCTGATTCGATGAGGTGTCCACGCAGCGTGTTTGCAGCCAGATCGGGCGACCTTCCATGGTCAGGGCAAAGACCTCTTGTTCGTAGGACTTCCCACCTTCATAGAGCGTGGCGAGAGCCAGAGCGAAGGCCCCGACGGTCTCATCTGTGACCGACTCGGGATCGCGATAACCGAGAAGATGTTCCGCATCCGAGGCCTCGAGCAGGTCGATGGCCGCTTGATTGGCCCGCGTGATCTTCGCCTTGCCCACTGCTCGGGCGACGACGGCTGGATAGGCCATGAGGAAGGGGCGAATCCGATCGGGACGACCCGTGTACTCCGACCGGACATAGGCGAGGGCCTCGGACCAATCCTCCTCCATCACCGCGGTCGGAGAGCTCTCGAAAAGGGTTTGGAACCGAACATTGAGGGCAGCAGCGGCGTTGCGAACGGTGAAGAAGATCGCCGAGGCCATGATGAACCCGAGGGCCATGACCGCACCAAGTGTGAGGGCATCGGTGACGGGCAGACCCCAGAGAAGAGGCGAGATGACCAACACGAGAGCGATGCTCCCGACTGTTGCGATCTGATGAGAGTCGATCAGAAGCATCCCGATAGAACAAATGAGGACAAGGGCCACAGCGGCCGGGACGAGGGTGGCCTCGTTGCCGACGACAGCGTACATGACCAGTGTGATCAGGGCCGCCGAGAAGAGAGCCATGCCACCGTTCTCGCGCTTGAGAAGGATCTGGGTGGTCATGAAGCTGGCGGCAATGACCGGACCAACAGCCTCGACGAACATCGCACTCTCTCCACTGAGGAATCCCAACACCATGAAGAGCGCTGCGGCCGACCAGGCAGCGGCCGCGCCGACCCGGACTACTCGTCGATGGATGCGGTCCATGTCAGCGTCTGCCGCCAGAAGCGTGTCGGCAAGTCTTGTCGCCATGGACTATCCATCGGCACAAAAGCACCAGCCCATACCGGTCGCTAGACCCATTCTGGCAATGGGTCCCGAGCCCTATCCATCCGGCCCGCTCCGGTCAACCACCACACGGATTCAGTTAACGTCGGAAGCATCGATTCTTGAGTTCTGGAAGGAACACCAATGGCCCTGAAAATCACTTACGCCACTATGTCAGCGGACAACGAGGAGCTGAACACTTCGTTTGAGAAGGCCCTCCACGACGTGCAGTCCCGGCTCGGGGAAATCCACGGTGTCATCGTCAATGGGGAGTCGCGAACGGATCGCGAGATTTTCGACGAGCTTTCACCGATGGACAGCGACATCGTTGTCGGGCGCTACGCACAGGGGACAAACGCCGATGTCGACGACGCGGTGACGGCAGCCGAGGCCTTCGCTCCCGAGTGGGAGGCCTGGGGTTGGGAGGCGCGGCGCGATCTCATGCTGCGGGCCGCCGACATCATGGAGTCTCAAGTCTTCGAGATCGCCGCTCTCATGTCCTACGAAGTAGGCAAGAATCGGCTGGAGTCGCTGGGCGATGTCGCCGAGACGGTCGAGTTCTTCCGCTACTACGCAAACCAGATCACCGAGCACAGCGGATTCGTCATTCCGTTGAGCTCTCTCGGACCGGAGGAGACGAACACGTCGGTTTTGCGTCCCTACGGCGTCTGGGTGGTCGTCGCTCCCTTCAATTTCCCGATGGCTCTCGCCGGCGGACCGAGCATTGGCGCGCTGCTCGCGGGCAACACAGTGATCATCAAGCCCTCCAACACCGGGGCACTCATGACTCATGAGTTCTACCGGGTCATGAAGGAGGCCGGACTCCCCGACGGTGCCCTTCATGTCCTCACCGGCCGTGGTTCCGAGATGGGCGAGTATCTCACCCACCACGATGGCGTCGACGGCATTACTTTCACCGGGTCATACCCGGTCGGGATGCACCTCCTCCGCACCGCCAGCGACACCCGACCGAAACCTGTTTCGTGCGAGATGGGCGGGAAGAACCCAGCCATCGTCACCAAGTCGGCCGATCTCGACGTGGCAACTCAGGGAATCATCCGCGGAGCCTTCGGGCTGAGCGGACAGAAGTGCAGCGCCACCTCTCGTGTCTACGCCGACTCGGCGATCTACGACGATCTGGTGGCGAAACTCGTCGCAGCCACCAAGAACCTGAAGATCGGCTACCCCGACGACCGGGAAATGTTCATGGGACCTCTCATCGAGTCAGGCGTTGTCGACCGGTTCAGGAAGGCGATCGACGAGGTCGAAGCCAAGGGCGGCAAGATTCTCGTTGGTGGACACGTCGTCGACGACGGAGACTTCTCCCGAGGCCACTTCGTGGAGCCGACCATCGTCAGCGTTCCCTTCGACTCGTGGATCTGGGAAGAGGAGCTTTTCATGCCGCTCCTCGCTGTTGGCAAGATCAACAGCCTGGCAGAGGGGCTCGCTCTCTCCAATGACACCGAGTTTGGCCTCACCGCGGGTCTCTTCTCAACCGACGAGTCCGAGATCGAGACATGGTTCAACGGAATCCAGGCCGGCGTCACCTACGTGAACCGCGCGGCCGGGGCAACTACGGGAGCTTGGCCCAACATCCAGTCATTCGGTGGCTGGAAGGGGTCGGGCACCTCGGGAGCTGGAGGCGGCGGACCGTGGTATCTGCGTCAGTACCTCAGGGAACAGTCCCGCACCCTGATCCGCTAGCCGTCTCAGTCGGATTCGAGACGAATAACCAGGCCGTCGGGGTCTCTTATCTCGAGACCACCCGAGGTGGCCGTCGAATTCACGCCTGCGTTGCCGAGGTGGTCCTTCCACCTCTCCAGATCGTCGACCTCGAACACGAGAGCATCGGGACGGGCTTCGCCGCCCTCGACAAGCTCGACCTGCTGACCGGGCGCCGCCTGAACGACGGCAGCAACCACGCCCTGGGAAGGTGACCGGACCTGGTCGAAACCAAGCACGTCGCGGTAGAAGTCGAGGGCCGTCGCCAGTGAATAGACACCAACCGATGTCCGGGTCGAGGTGATCCCTCCGGGAGCGCGCATCGGCCCGCCACCTGCGAGAACCTCTTTGGCCTCTTCGATGGTGAACCGTCCTGCGGTGACCTCACGGCCAACGATCAGCCCACCCAGTCTCCGTCCCGATACTTCTAGCTGCACCAGCCTGCGCAGATCCTCGAGGTCGCGGACACCGCCAGAGGCGATGACCGGCTCCTCGACCGTCGCCAGCGACTCGGCCAGGATCTGAAGATTGGGTGGGTCGGTGAGAGCGTTACGACCGGCCTCCGAGACCATGAAGGCGACAGCCCCCGCCGACGACATCTCGATGAGGACCTCTTCGAGGAACCGGCCACTGTTCTGGGTCCATCCCTGGGTGGCGATCTCCTCGTCCGGACGGACATCGAGGGAGACAACAATCTTCTCCGGGTACTGCCTACAGAGGTCCCAGACCATGAGCTGATTCTCAATGGCCGCCGTGCCCATCACTATCCGCCAGGCACCGGCTTCGATGAGTTTCTCGGCTTCACCTTCGGAGCGGATCCCACCGGCGACCTGCACGGGGATCCTCAACTCGTCAACGAGCCGGGCGATCAGGTCTCGGTTGCGGTAGTCGCGATAGGCGGCGGCGTCGAGGTCGACGATGTGCAGATAGTCGACTCCCTGCTTGGCCCAGCCTTTGGCGCGTCCGACCGGGTCGTTGTCGAGAGCTATCGCCTCGTCCAGCCCACCACGGGGCAACCGCACCGAGAGACCGCCCAGGATGTTGATTCGGGCGTAGAGGTCCATACCCCAACCCTACCGGCGGTGTGTTACCACCGGGTTACAGGATTTCGCGGGACGGGTAATACGACCTGAGGTTCCCTGACCCATATATGGGACTAACCGCCTCGAGAGTGAGAGCCGGGCTCAGCCGATCCCCAACGCGGCCTCCGCGACTCCAAGTGTCTGGCCTCCTCCCAGGGCCGGAGCGAAGCGGTCGCCAAATCGCTGAAGGCGCTCCCAGAGATTGGCGATGGTGATGTCCCCGTTGGCCACCGTCCCCACCTCGTCCCAGTTGAGTGGTGCCGACACGGGAGCACCCGGCAGCGGGCGGACCGAATAGACGGAGGCGACCGTCTGACCTGAAGCGTTGCGGTTGTGGTCGACGAACACCTTCCCTCGACGTCTCGCCTTATCCCACTCCATCGTGATGTCGTCGGGGTTGGCCGCAGCCAGGTATTCACCGACCTCACCGACGAAACGCCTGACACGGGCGAAGTCGTGGACTGGATCAAGGGGCACATAGACATGGAGACCCTTGGATCCTGAGAGCTTGGGGTATCCGCTCAACCCGAGTTGACCCAAGGCGACCTTCAGCAAACGGGCTCCGGCTACTACCTGATCCCAGGTCGACCCTTCGGCTGGATCGAAATCGAAGATGGCGTAGGACGGGTTGTCGGGACTGTCGATGGTCGAGTGAAAGGGGTGCACCTCGATGCAGCCCATGTTGGCGAACCACATCAGCGACTCCGGCGAGTCGGCGAGGAGGAACTCAATGACCCCTCCCTGAGAATCGGAGACGACAGGTGTGGTGCGCATCCAATCGGGCTGATGGCCCGGTGCTCGCTTCTCGTAGAACGACGACCCTTCGATCCCATCCGGGTATCTGGACATCGAAAGCGGGCGGCCGACCAGGTGAGGCAGAAGCACCGGCGCTACGGAGGCGTAGTACTGAATCAGGTCGCCTTTGGTGAACCCGTCCGGAAAGAACGGCTTGTCGACGTTGGAGAGAGTCAAGGGACGATCGAGGCCGAGCGGTCGGAAACGGTCGCCTTCCTTCTCGAGGAACAACGGTGAGGGGAAGTCGATCGGAGCCGACGCCAAGGGCTTCCCACCCTGATCGTCGCGAGGTTCGAGGTGGTCTCTGACCTCGTTCCAGATGAGAGCATGGCTCTCCATGTCCCTCGCCTCAGAGATGAGAACCATCGAGACACCCATCGACCGCGCCGCCTCGACCAGAGGCCCGACGCGAAGCGTTCCTTCTCCGTATGGAACGTGGCGGATCTCGCCCGACTCGCCGTACTCATTATCGGAGAACTGCACCTGGAGAGGTTGGATCATCCAGCCGGGAAAGCTGTCCTTGATGAAGGCGAACACCGACGTGAAGGCGTCGACAGACGTGAGGCCGCCGCCGGTCATCGCGTGGACATGAGCCCAGTCGATCACAGGACGGACGAAGGAGTATTCGGCAGCAAGCTGAGAGATGTCACCGATGGTCCCGAAGGAGCGCCTATTACCCGCGGTCTCCAATCCCAGGCCCACGCCAAGACCCTCAACCTTGGGGGCCAACGAGTCGAGCCGGTCTCTGATTCGGGCCATGGTCACCTTGGGGTCCTCCCCGTAGTTGCTCCCAAAGTGGGCGACGATCACCGATGCTCCGAGCCACTTGCCGATCTTCATCGTGTGCTCGAGCGCTGCCAGCGATTGCTTTCCCTTGTCTTCGTCCTGGATGGTCAGACCGGCGAAATAGGGAGCATGAACCGAGAGACGCAGCCCACGTTGGGCGGCCTGTTCACCGAACTCCCTGCACTGCTTCTCCTTCCAGGGAAATCCCTCGGTGAACGGCAACTCCAGGGCAGTGTGCCCGTCGTCGACCAACCCGTCGAGATAGACGGCGTGGTCGACGTCGTGGGGCGGGAGGTGGGAGATACCGAAACGGATGCTGGGCACGTCAACAGGTTATGCCGCGGACTGTGAGGAGCCGCGAGACCGGCGGTACCCTTCCCTCCGAGCGGGTCCCTAGCTCAATTGGCAGAGCAGCGGGCTTTTAACCCGAAGGTTGTGGGTTCGATTCCCACGGGACCCACTAGCTGAGGGATTTCCCTCAAGGTTCGGGTCCAAGTCACTTCGGACAACCCGAGACCATGCGTTGGCCTGCCTTCTTGCTCTTAACGGTGGGTCGAATCGGGAGCAGCGGCTCGCCGCTGAGATTGAGGAGCTGA
>JAYEGJ010000129.1:0-26072 GCA_034658975.1 Actinomycetota bacterium | reverse complement strand
ACGTCGGTGATCGGCCCGGTTTTGAGAAGGGCGCGCAAGCCAAGGCCTGTGCGGTGCTCATTGATCTCGGCAATGATCGTCTCGGCCTCGCCGCGCACCTGCCGGATCTCATCTTCCCCTGCTGCCGGGATGCTGAGAAGCTCGCCCGGCGCCGGGACGGCCCTGTTGGTGCCGAAGATGTCCTGAATGCTGGCCAAAGCCACGAGCAGGTTGTCTCCGGCGAGGGCTTCGAACAGCGACTGCGGGACGGCATCGGGACCGGCGATCGCCTGAACGACCGAAGATTCGTTCAGTTGGGCCTCCCAAGTGTCAGGAAGCGGAAACACTCGCGCAAGATTGATGATCACCAGAACGAGTGCGACGCCCCAACCAATGGCGACGGCGGCACCACCCACCCGGTTGATCAGATTCAGGCCGGGAAGGCTCATCACCTTCGACAGGTAGTGGGCGGCGATGCTCATCGCCACACCGAAGAGGAGGAAGAGGGTGATGCCTGCACCGACCCTCGCCACCTCGGGGGTCACGCCGAAGCTGCGGGTCAGGAAGTCGCCAAACGGGGCGCTCAGCCTGAAGGCGATCCACAAGCCGACGACGAGCCCGACGAGATCGAGGATCTCACGAACGAACCCACGCACCCATCCGCGCACAAGCATTGCGGCGAGAAACAGGCCAAGAACGAAATCAAGCATTGAGGAGTACTAGGTACAAGGACTCCAGTATTGGCGCTGCTCAGGCCTAGAACGGGTTTTCCCGCCTCCGGGTTCCGGGGTGGCGACCCACTCGCGTGCAACGAGTCGGGCTGAGACCGATACGTTGCACAATCGTCGATCTGTGGCCGGGGTTTAGCCCTCGGCCGGATCCGCGGCGACCACCCGGATCCGCATGCGCTTGTTGGCCTTGCCCTTCGATTCGGTCTTGACGACCTCGATTCGGCCCACCTCGAGCGTCGAGTTCACGTGCGTTCCGCCGTCGGCCTGTCGGTCGAGCCCCTTGATGTCGACAACCCTTATCTCGGTGACGAAGTCGGGGATGAGATTGACCTTCGTCCTGATGAGATCGGGATCCTGGAGAGCTATCTCCCTGGCCAGAACGATGATCTCCGTTGGATACCCCTTGACGAGCTCCTCGTTCAGCCTCCGCTCGACCGCTTGACCGAATTCAACCGAGATCCCATCCAATTCGAAATCCATCCGGGCCTCGCCAGGACTCATGTTTCCCCCGGTCACTTTTGCCCCGTAGTCCCGATAGACAACACCCGATAGTGCGTGGAGTGCCGTGTGAGTTCTCATCGTCAAGTACCTGCGGTCCCAGTCGATCTCCCCAAAGACCGCCACACCCGGCTCGGGCAGGGCGACCCCTCCGGCGACGACATGGAAAGGTCTCCCCTGCTTGCGGATCGTGTCAACCACCTCTACCGATCCCCCGTCCCAATTGACGGTTCCAATGTCCCCCGGCTGTCCGCCTCCGCGTGCATAGAAGACGGTTCTGTCTAGGGAGAACCCATCGTCGGCAACCTCGGTGACGCTTCCCTCGGCGGTCGACAGGTATGCGTCCTGTGGTGCGAGTTCTTCTGTTGGTCCGGGTCCTGCCATATCGAGGGAGGCTATCTGAACGTCAAGGAGCCCGCTGGACAATGCATGTCACTCATCTCGAACGACCAGCAGACTCCTGGGCGCTCGGAACAAAGGACGGTCCGTGTCCCGGCACGATCAGTGAGGCCACACCCAGAACTCGTTCAAGCCCCGCGCGCTCACCGACATAACCGGGGTTGAGGACATGAATCGTTGCCATCAGAGAACCCTAGGAAGGGGCGGCCAAGGGAATCACACCCACGGTGTAAACGAGTTGGCCCGTCAACGCCTCCACGGCCGTGTTGGTCTTGGTGTCGATGACCGAGACACCGGTGGGTCCGGGCACGAGCACGAATCGCGAATCCGAGGACCAGGCCGCCTGGGGGAAACCCACGATCGGGTCGAACTCGGCGACGATTCCCTCTCCTCCGAGCGGGAAAACCACCAGGCCTTCGAGACCCAGAACCGCAAGCTTCGACCCGTCGGGGGAGATGGTGGCCGCGGCAACCGGACCGACTGCTCGAACGGTCCGTTCCATCTCCACAGGCGAACCATTGGGATCCACCACGTTCACATGCTCCCCGTCGACCACGATGATCTCACCCGACGGATGTGACCCGTAGGCAAGGCCCGGGATCAGAGAAACGAAGCCTGCATCGGAGTCGAGCAGCCATACCTGAGGTGTGCCACCGAACTCTTGGATGGCCCAACCCCAGTCTCCCCAAGCTGCGATTGAACCGTCTTTCACAAGCCCACTCCTGAGAAACGTTGAATCAAGCTCTTTCGGATTCGCCGACCCTCGGAACGTGTGCAGCCCCAGTTGACCGTTCTCCGAAGTCGTGTAGCTCAGAATGCCGGACTCCGAATCGTGCCAGGCGAAGCCGGTCACACCGTCGCCCACCAGTTGGAGGATTCCCCGGCCACTCTTCAACTCCAGGCCTGAGCCATCCTCCATGACGGTCGAGACAGCAAGCCAGGTTCCGGCCACATCGAAAGCCGCCGGCCCCGGATTCCCTTCGATCAAGGGCCTCGTCACCTCGTCCGACGTGGCCGGCCAGAGAACGTGATTGAGAGCTACTCCGTCATCGGAGCCGGTCGAGTCGCCGGCGACGGCAACCAGGGCGTCGGGGAACTCGGGCACTGTCCCGGTCACTCCAAACCTGGGAAGTGTCGGAGCCGAAGCCTCCAGTGGCAGGGTGGACGAACTGGCGGAGTCCGGATCATCGCCAACCGTCGACGAGAAAAGCAACACTCCAAATACGAGCCCGGAAAGAACACCGACAATCAGCACCATTGCAGACGGAGTCTTGGACCGATTCGGACCTTCGGGCTCCAAGCCATCGGCGATAACTCGTAAGTCGCCTGCCATGAACCAAGGGTAAAACAAAGCGCATCCTGCGAGGCTTACAGGTGACGCAAGCCCGGCCACGGGTATAGAGTCCCGTCCACGGCAGGGGCTATGTCCTTGTCTTGACTAATGGAGGAAGGGAATTGATGAAGAAAAATATGAGCACGCGATTGGTCGCTGTTCTGGGCGCCCTTGCCCTTGTCGCTGCCGCCTGTGGCGGTGGCGTTGACTTCGAAGCCGGCGAACTTGGTGCCGTGACTGTCGAAGGCGAAGAGGCAATCCAGATCAGATCGCTGAACGCGATCACCGGACCGGTGGCATTCCTTGGGATACCCAATGAGAACGCCATTCGCATGGCTGTCGAAGACTATGGGCCCATACAGGGACACGATGTCGAAGTCGGAACCGGTCTCGACGACCTCTGCTCTGCAGATGGTGGTCAGTCTGCAGCCGCGACGATCGTCGCCGACGACGCCGTGGTGGGTGTGATCGGAACATCATGCTCCGGTGCCGCTGCCGCGGCTTCCCCGCTGATCAGCGATGCCGGCCTGGTGATGGTCTCCGCGTCGAACACCTCGCCGAGCCTCACATCCGACCTGGCTGGTACGGCCGGTGAGAACTACTACGAGGGTTACTACCGGACCGCCCACAACGACCTCTTCCAGGGTCAGGCGGCTGCCAACTTCGTGTTCGACAATCTTGGGCTGACCAAGGTTGCTCTCATTCACGACGGTGACCCCTACACCAATGGCCTGACGACGGCGTTCCAGGACGCTTTCATAGAGCTAGGTGGAGAAATCGTGGTCCACACCGCAGTTGCGGTTGGCGACACCGACATGGTCCCCGTACTGACCGAAGTTGCGGGCGGCAACCCCGAACTGATCTTCTTCCCGATCTTCCCTGCCGAGGCCACCGCCATCGTGCAGCAGATCGCTGGAGTCGCCGGTCTCGAGGACGTTCTGCTGATGGCTGCCGACGGCGCGTCGGTCACCAACTTCATGGAGATCGCAGAGAGCGAAGGAATGTACTTCTCCGGACCTGACACCAGGTTCGCCGAGAACACCAACGAGGCGACTGGAGTCAATGGCGAGAAGTTCCTCTCGGACTACGAGTCAGAGTGGGGCGAGCCGCCTTCGGCCGACTTCTGGGGTCACGCCTATGACGCGACGACCATATTGCTCACCGCGATCGAGGAAGTGGCAGTCGTGGATGGAGACAAGCTCCACATCGACCGCGCACTCCTCCGTCAGACGCTCAGCGATACGTCCGGGTTCGCAGGCCTCATTGGCTCGATCACCTGTGACGAGTTCGGTGATTGTGGTGCTGCCGTGATCTCGATCTTCCAACATGTGGACATCGTCGATCATCAGGCGTCGAAGGCCAACATCCTCTACACATACTCCGGCTGACGCCGAGCGCCGGCTAGAAAAAGCGGAACCCCGGCCCAATGGGCCGGGGTTCTCTATATGCTCCATTCCGCCTCGTGACTACCACAACCAACAACTCACGCTCGACACGCCGGTTCAAGCTCAACTGGGTCGACGGCTTCCTGTGGTTCATCAGGGTCACGGCGGTGATCGCGATCGTCGTCGGGATCACCGGCTCGGTCCAGAACTTCATCGCCGGGGAGGGACCAACACTCGAGCAGTGGCGGGATCTCGTGATCTCCTCACTGAGCACGGGGTTCATGTACGGGCTGATTGCGCTCGGCTACTCGATGGTCTATGGCGTTCTCGGCTTCATCAACTTCGCTCACGGCGAAGTCTTCATGAGCGGCTCGATGGTCGGTCTGATCGCCGCCACGATGCTCTTTGACAACGGCTTCTGGGACGCCAATCCATGGGCGTCGCTGCTCATAGTCCTGGTGATCGCCATGATCGTTTCCACGACCGTGGCCGTAATCACCGAGCGCATCGCCTATAGGAGGTTGAGGAATGCGCCGCGACTGATCCCACTGATCACCTCGATCGGTGTTTCCTTCTTCCTCCAGTACGCCTTCGCCGGCCTATTCGGCGTCGGGGTGCGCAGCTACCCCGCGCCACCGGGGGGTCTCAACGAAGACGTCGTCATCTTCGGCATCGAGATCCAGGGAACCAAGCTGCTCGTCATCGGTGTCGCCCTCATCTCCATGGTCGGCCTCTGGTATTTCGTTACTCGCACCAAGATCGGCCGGTCCATGAGGGCGGTCGCCGAGGACAAAGAGATCGCCGGTCTCATGGGCATCAACGTTGACCGGACGATCGTCACCACGTTCGCCGTTGGAGGCGCCATGGCCGGAGTAGCGGCCATGCTCTGGGCGCTACTCTTCCGTGCAGTCGACTTCCTCACCGGCTTCCTCCCTGGCATCAAGGCGTTCACGGCCGCCGTTCTCGGTGGCATCGGCAACCTCCCGGGAGCGATGCTGGGCGGTGTCCTTCTCGGCCTCTTCGAGGGTGTGGGACCCTTGTTGGTCCTCTCGGGACTCGGCATCCCAGCGGTCTCACAGCTCAAGGATGCCGTGGCCTTCGCCGCCCTGGTTCTCGTACTCGTGTTCAAGCCCGACGGATTGCTCGGTGAGCGTCTCGGATCGGAGGATCGGGCATGAAGAGCCCTGCCTATACACGTCGCCTCGGCCTCATCGCCGGCACGGTCATGAGTTTCACCGGAGCCATCGGGATGATCCAGACGTTCAACGAACGCACTCTGATCAACCCGTACCTGAGGATGGGCGACCTGACGCTGTACATGACGCCTTTCGTGCTGGCCTGGCTGGCGGCACGCGGCGAGCCCAACCCCCTCCACGAGCCTGAACGCGAGCCGATGGCAGGTGCGGCCCAGGGTGCCGTTGTCGGGCTGATCGCTGGAGCACTGACCTCCGTCTTCCTCCTGGTCATCAACACGTTCGACCTCACCGAGTTCTTCCCCAACATGCGGCCGGCGACGATCGACGCCATGACATTCGACCTCGGCGTCCCCGTCGGCCTGGTGGTCCTGACCGCGGTGTCGGCGTTCGTGGGCGCGGCAGGCGGATACATCTTCGGCCTACCCGAGCACATCAGACGTGGCCTTGGTAGAGCCACCGGCTGGGTACTGGCCTTTGCGCTGTTCGAAGTGGTCGTCGCCGACATTCTCAGCTTTGCCGACATCATCGTGGACGTCATCTACGGGCCGCGTGGCGGCCTCCAGATCTGGTCGGCGGTCATCATCGGGGCGCTTGCCTGGTGGCTCTCGGCCCGATATCAGGGACAAGTCAAGGAGTTCTCCAACAGAGTCCGCGGGGCCGACGCGAAGAGCCGACTTCGGCGCTCGATGATCGCACTTGGCGTGTTCGCCGCGATCGTGCTTCCGATGCTGCTCGGCGGGATCCTCAACGAACTCCTGGTCAACGTCTCCATATTCATCCTGATGGGCCTGGGCTTGAACATAGTGGTCGGGTACGCCGGCCTTCTCGACTTGGGATATGTGGCCTTTTTCGCTGTCGGTGCCTACGGGACCGCCGTTCTCACATCGACGTCGGAGGCAGGGATCGGTTTAGGTCTGAATTGGTGGCTTGCCCTGCCCATCGTTTTGGTGATGGCATCCATCGCGGGTCTGATGGTCGGCACACCGGTCATCAGGATGCGTGGCGACTACCTGGCGATCGTCACTCTTGGGTTTGGAGAAATAGTCCGCATCTTGCTCCTCTCCGATTGGTTGACACCATTCTTCGGCGGGGCACAGGGAATCCGCAGAATCCCCGGCATCCCGGTGCCATTCATCGGAGAAGTCAGCGGCACCGACCCCCAACTGTTCATCTACTTCATGCTCCTTTTTGTGGGATTAGCCGTGTACATCTCCTACCGGGCACAGAACTCCAGGATTGGCCGCTCCTGGGCTGCCATGCGCGAGGACGAGGACGTGGCAGAAGCCACTGGTATCAGCACTGTTCAGGCGAAGCTACTTGCCTTCGTCGCGGGCGCCATCGTTGCCTCGTTCGCCGGTGCCCTGTTCTCGGCCAAGGTCGGGACGGTCTTCACCAACTCTTTCGACGTTCTGGTCTCGATCATCATCCTGGTTTTGGTGATCGTTGGGGGAATGGGGAGCATTCCCGGTGTGATGGTGGGAGCGCTGGTCTTGATCGGGATTCTCGGTGGCCCGAAGTCTCCCGGCCTGCTCCAGGAGTTTTCCGAGTTCAAACTGCTCATCTACGGCGGCCTTCTCGTATTCATGATGCTGACGCGGCCGGAAGGCTTGATCCCGTCGGTCCGCCGCTCGAGGGAACTTCACGCCGACGAGCTGACCCAGGATGCCTGGCTCGATAAGGGCGGCGATTTCGCCAGGGGCGACGGCGAAGAGGTCGCCACCTGATGCCACTTCTCGAGATCAACGGCCTCAAGAAGGCCTTCGGTGGCGTCAAGGCTCTCGACGGTGTCGACTTCCATATCAACGAAAACGAGATCGTGTCTGTGATCGGACCCAACGGGGCGGGCAAGACGTCGTTCTTCAACGTCATATCCGGCATGTTCCCTCTCGACGAGGGTGAGATCGTTTTCGATGGTGACAATTTGGCACACCATCAGCCCAACGAGATCACGCGGCGGGGAATCGCCCGAACCTTCCAGAACGTGCGTCTCTTCCCCAATCTGACCGTGCTCGAGAATGTCATGGTTGGGCAGCACTGCCGCACGTCAGCAGGGATGTTCGGGACCATCTTTCAAACAAAGCATCAGCGAGCAGAGGAAGAGATGATCTCCGAAAAGTCGAAAGAGATCCTCTCGTTCTTTGGCACAAGGCTCGCCGGGTACCGACACGATCAGTCGGCCGACTCCCTTTCTTACGCCAACCGTCGCCGACTGGAGATCGCACGTGCATTGGGAACCGAACCAAGACTGCTGCTACTAGACGAACCCACCGCCGGGATGAACCCGAAGGAGACGATCGAGTTGACCGGTTTGATAGGCAAGATGCGAGATGAGCGCGGCCTGACCGTTATCGTCATTTCCCACGAGATGAAAGTGGTCGAAGACGTCTCTGACCGAGTCGTGGTTCTCGACCATGGAGTGAAGATCGCCGAAGGTCATTATGACGATGTCTCCACCAACCCCGACGTCATCGAGGCCTACCTGGGACGACCAGCGGAGAAGCACAATGACTGACCGCCGGCCCGTGCTCTCCTTCCGCGGTGTCAATACCCACTACGGGGCGGTGCACATCCTCAAAGACGTCGACATCGACATCTACGCGGGGGAGATGGTCAGCCTCCTTGGCGGCAACGCCTCGGGAAAGACCACGACTCTCAAGACCATCCTCGGTTATGTGAAGCCCACATCCGGGACCGTTCTGCTCGATGGCGAGGAGGTCAATGAGTGGCCCACAGCGCATCGTGTGGCGCGGGGCGTCACGATGGTCCCCGAGAACCGTCGTCTGTTCAAGAGGATGACCGTCAAGGAGAATCTCGAAATCGGCGCCTACCTGCGGCCCGGTGAGGATCTCAGCGACGACTACGACCGCATCTTCGAACTCTTTCCAAGAGTCAAGGAGCGTCTCAGTCAGAAGGCTGGAACCCTCTCGGGCGGTGAGCAGCAGATGGTGGCAATGGGCAGGGCACTCATGGCCCGGCCCAAGGTCCTGCTGATGGACGAGCCTTCGATGGGTCTTGCCCCGGTGCTGGTTGCCCAGAACTTCGAGATCATCGAGCGGATCAACAAAGAGGGAACCACGATCTTCGTGGTCGAGCAGAACGCCAACATGGCTCTGTCGATCGCCGACCGGGGTTACGTGCTCCAGACAGGGAGAATCGTGCTCAGCGATACCGCTGAAGGACTTCTGGCCAATCCTCAGATGCGCGAGGCGTATCTCGGCGAGGTCTAGACACCGTCAACGGACCCGCCTTCGTCGTCAAAAGCCGACATCTCCTGAGTATCGAAAAGACGTGACTGTTGGTCTGTTGGGGATTTACGGCTGAGTCGAGCCAACCTCTCGGGAGGCTCCGTCACCTCGATCATCGCTTCGGTGGCCTCCATCCAGGACTGACCAAGCACTCTCGTGCGCCAGAGATGGCCTACGAGAATCGTTAGTGCAGCTGTCGCCGGCACCGCCACCAGGACACCGAGAAGACCGGCGATGGAGCCTCCGATGACCAGAGATAGGACGATCACCAGTGGGGAAAGGTTGACCCTCGCCCTTTGAACCATCGGCGTGATGAGGTGATTGTCGATCTGCTGGATGACCACCATGATCACCACGGCCCACAAAGCCTGCCACGGGTCGCCGTTGAGAAGGGCTACCAGCGCGGCGAGGGCACCACCGACGATCGGGCCCAGGAAAGGGATCAAGTTGAGGAATCCGGAGATGATCCCGATCAGTAGCCAGAACGGCAGGTCTATCAGCCACATGCCGAAACTGGCGGCGATGCCCACGATCATCGCAACCAGCAACTGGCCTCTCACGAATGAACCGAGAGCCGTTCCGACGGCCCCACCGACATGGGCCACCTCATCCTGATACTTCGGAGGGGTCAGTGCGACGGTGTTCGACTTGAAATTCTCGAGGTCGATGAGGATGTAGAGAGCGAGTACGGGGGCCAGAGCGATCACGGCCACCATCTCGGTGACAGACAGAATCAACTGGCCGGCACCGGCACCGAAGCCGAGAAGCAGATTCTGAACCGTCTCCAGGTTCGCCGGGTCGTTCAGCCAGTCCTCGATGGCCTGCTGGGTGAGAAGTTCGTCGACATCGAGACCCAGTGAGGCTCCGACCTCTCTCAGCCAGTTGATCACCTCGAAATAGAGGTCGGGCAATTGCTGGGCGAAGTCGACGGCCTGCTCTTGGATGAGTGGAAACACCAGGGCGGTGGCCGCCACCACGAGGGCAACGAGGCCAACAAACGCGAGGATGGAGCCCACAACCCTGGGCATCCGTAGCCGCTCGAATGCCTTGACCGCCGGTTCGAGCAGGAACACGAGACCCGCAGCGAAGGCGATCGGAAGCCAGATGACCCTGACCGTGTTTGCGACCTGGAGTGCGACGAATACGAGAGCCACCGACCCGACTGCCACCCAAACGAACAGAGCTGCTTGCCGGAGCCGTTGTGAAGGCACGATGAGCGAAGTGTAACTACCCACTTGTGGGTGTCACTAACCGCTAGTAACGGTCAGCGAGGCTCCTTCAGCTACCGAGATAACCCACCCTACGCCGGACACCGGCGATCGCCAGCCATCGCTGAGCTGCTCCCACACCGTGGGCACGGTTGCCTTCCCGACAACGCGTGCGACCACTCCGTCGGGGATGACGAGCAGGAACACGCCGTTGACGTCCACCGGGGCAGCAACGTCAGTGGCGCCGAGACGCACTTCACCCGAGCCACCCAACTGAATGCTCGATATGTCCAGCCCGGCCAGGTCGGCGTCGACTTCGCCGTCCAGGGTGAGGCTCCACACCGGCTCCGGAGAGAGCTCGACGTCCCAACCGGCGAACTCGTAGAAGCCAGACTCGGCAGGCTCCTCGAGAGCGACCGATACGGCGCCGCCTTGGGTCTGTTCTACAGCTTCGGCCATGCCGACGTCGCCACCCTGCCGGATGGCGGAAACCTGATACAGATGCTCGCTGTCGGCCCCGATGACGAGCACACCGTCGATTCTTGCCGACAAGGCTGCCGACGATTCGGCCACCACCTCGGGGCCAACCAGATTTCTCGATGCAGAGGGCATCGCCGACCAACCGGCGACATGGGCGTAAACGAACAGACCAAGAGCTGCGGTCGCCATGAGGGGAACAAGTCCCGATGTCCGTACTTTGCCTATACGTCGGCCCCTTGCAACGAATATCAGGATTAGGAGGAACAGCCATACAGGCCACCAGGCAGCCAGATCTAACAACAGCGACCGGCTGAAGTAACCGGTGTAGGTCGCAGCCGAGATCGCCACGATCACAAGCACCGGAAGCAGCCAGATCTTTGGAATTCGACGGCCGCTCCCTGCGGCCCGATGGGTCATTCCTCGTAGCCGGTTCCGAGCACCAGGATCACGTCAGCACCCTCCTGAAGACTGTCGTCTGGAAGCACTTCGATGCGGGCGTCGGAGATGAACTCGAGAAGTTCGCTGGCCTCGGCCGAGAAACCATCCCGAAACCAGATCTTCGACGGAGTCTGTTCGGGCTCGTAATCGTCGGCTTGAAGGGTCTGGTAGCCGGCCTCGCTCAGATCATTCGTCAGGCGGCCGGCGGCTCCGGCGAGACCGATCGAGTTCAGAACCACCACTCTCACCTCTTCGGGTGGGCGGACCGGAACGGGCGTCGACGTCGAGGTGGTCGATGTGGAAGACGTCGACGTTGTCGAGGCCACGGAGGTCGGCGTGGTCGTCTCCGGGCTGGTCGATGTCACCTCTCCTGTCGTGCTGGTGGCCGCAGATTCGGATTCGGGGTTATCGGCCAGAAGAACGAGGAGGAAGAAGACGGCGGCCCCAACGAGAATGATGCCCAGGATCATCATCGCCAGATCGCGGTAAAAGGCTCCGGCCCCTCCCGTTGCGTGCCTCCCTTTGCTCGGCTTGGTTTCGTTATCAGTCATCAGACAGCCATATCCCGATCAGCCGAGGACTCGATGAGAGAGCGCACCCGCAGCACCGTCAGCGGATCGTGGTCAAAAGCGTTTCCGTTCACAATTACCTCAAGCAATCTGTCGTAGTACGCAGCGGCTGTCAGACCAAGGCTGTGTTCTATAGCTTGGTCTTTGGCACCCGGCTGCATCCACCAGGACCGCTCAAATTCGAGGATCGCCCTGTCCTCAGAGTCCAACATCGTCCGGCAGGGTATTTCTCCTGCGTCACTAGACGGAGTATTTGAGCGAAATCGACTGAGTGGCCTGTCCACCGTTTCCTCCCCAGGAACGAAGCGACCATCTCCTCCCCCAGGAGCGAAGCAACCGTCTCCTCCCCCAGGAGCGCAGCGACCGTCTCCTCCCCCAGGAGCGCAGCGACGTTTGGGGGAGGTGGCGCCGAAGGCGACGGAGGGGGTGAGGCCGGCAGGCCGATCAGGAGAGGTGGCGCCAATCACCCCCTCCCCGGCTCCGCCGTACTCCCCCCAACGCTCACTGTCGTTCACTGGGCGGAGAAACGGGCGACGGAGAGGGTGGTGAACCCAATGACGAGACAAAGCTTGGTTGAAGTGATGGGAAAGTCTTCCAAGGCGGCCGCAGCGAGCGACCGGAGGCAGCGAATCCGACCAGCTTCTGTCAACGAATTCCAGGGTGGCATTATCGAAGATTATGAAAACGAAATGACCATGGCGCCAAAGACTGGTTAGGGTAAGGGTTCAATGTCTACGAATATCTACGTCGGAAACCTTCCGTTCACAACTAGTTCACCCGACCTCGAGCAATTGTTCGGCGAGTACGGGACTGTTGACCGTGCCCAGGTCATCTCAGATCGCGAAACTGGCCGCTCACGTGGCTTTGGCTTCGTTGAGATGTCATCAGCCGATGAGGCTGAGAAGGCGATCAGCGAACTCAACGGATCCGACTTCAGCGGCCGCCAGTTGAAGGTGAACGTCGCACGCGAACGCTCCCGCTAGCGTTCAAGAAGCTCCAATCGATCGGATAGCTTTTTTTGGCATGTCCGAGTAACCGAGAATCGACGTCGGCTTTTGCCGGGGTCGATTCTTTCGTTGGTGGGCGTGCCAACCTGCCACGACCGAGTTCTCATCGACTGTGGAGCCGGGTACCGGAGTCGAACCGATGACCTGCTCCCGGGATTCCGACGTCAACACCGTCGGCCGTGAGGCACGGAGCCCCGTCGTCATTGACCTTGTGCCAATTGAAGGAATCCGCTGCCCATGAGACATTCACGGGACTCCCTCAAAGGCGAATCATCGTCCATTGTCAGAGTGTCCGGCTCACGGGGGGAACTGCAGAGCGGCCTCCTTAGACCTGTGGGTGGTTGCCAAAAAGGCGACGGTACCCCCTATGGGCCATGGTCCCCCCGGCCTGAACCCGGTGTCCCCCACTGGTAGAGGCCGTGTCATCGGGTAGGAGCATGGAGAGTCGTTCCTGACCGCCCTCCGAGGTAGGGGGTTGTGTTGCCGCAGACCGGACGTAGCTTCTCGACCTCGGGCCGTAGCCTCCCAAGCCCTGCCCGAGAAGAGAGCGGAGTGCGGCGGGGAAAGTGGCTTGTGAAACCCTGCCCTGAATCCACCCCCTTCGGGGTACTCCCCGCCCCGCTCTCGCTGCGTTCGACGGAGTAAGGAGTTGTTGGTGTCCACAAGACTCGGCACGAACGTTGTCCTAATCCTGATGCTTGCGGTTGCTGCGTGGCTGTTGTTCGAGCTAGCTGGTGAAGCAACCCGGTTCGCTCTTAACCCGTACAACGATTCGGGCCGGCTGCGACCGTCGCAATCGGGTTAGTGATAGCCGGCCAGGATCTCGGTGGTCTCATCTCGACCAGTTCCTCTTCCCAAATCGATCGCCATTAGGTCGTGCGCCTTTGTCCGTGCCGCCGTCTCGATCAGAGAAGACATCAGGCTTCTGAACGGTTTAGTCGCCCACAGGTGCGTTAGATGTGCGGGTAGTCCGTGGCAGCGGTCGCTTCGATCTCGATGAGGAGGTCTTGGAGTGCATCCATCAACAGAGCCGGATGCCTTGCGGCCGGCCCCTACGAACCACCCCTGGTAGGGGGAGGCCAAGGACTTGCCCGCCGATGAGACAACTCTGGCGGCTCAGCTACACCGCAATCGTTGTTTGGGTTTATGCCTCGGCAATGATATCGCGGCCGTGGACCGTGAGCGCCCAGATCACGAAGAAGTTCACGGTGATCATGATTATCGACCAGAACGGGTACCAGGGGAGCCAGGCGAAGTTAGCCAGAATGCTGACCACCGCCAGGATCACACCTACGGTCCGGGCCCACACCGCCCCACTGAACAAGGCAACTCCGGCCAGAATCACGACGATCCCTACGATCAGATGGACCCATCCCCACGTCGTCACGTCGAATTGAAAGATGTAATCGGGGGTCAACACGTAGAACTCGTCTTCGATGAGGGCGACGAGACCGGCTATGGCATGGAAGCCACCGATCAGCCACATCATCACCGCGGCAAAAACCGTCCAACCAACCGCCGCGCTGCTCACTTCTTGCTGCGTCACTGCTACTCCTCCTCTTATCGACGTATCGAGCGTCCCAAGACTCTCATGCGCCTCGGTGATCTCATTCCCTTTCGATCACCCTACGCACTCGTAGTCGAGGATGGAATTCTGGACCTCTGGACCTTCGCCGAACTTGCGAGTGGAGCCGGGTGCCGGAGTCGAACCGACGACCTGCTGATTACAAATCAGCTGCTCTACCACTGAGCTAACCCGGCGCGCTTGCGCGTATCCGCATTATCTCAAACGCGGCCAACGCACCCGAAACCGAGGCGTTGAGACTCTCCATCTCACCGGCCATCGGTATTGAAACCACCAGGTCACACCTCTTGGCGACGAGTTGTGCCAGTCCGGCTCCTTCGGCGCCGATCACAACAGCCACCGGCTCGGTCAGAAGCTCGAGCCCGAACAGGCTCTGATTGCCGGCCGCATCGAGTCCCACGACCCAAACTCCGGAGTCCTTGAGCCTGGCGAGGGCTTCGGGAATCGACCCGACGATCGCCACCGGGAGCCGTTCCAGGGCTCCTGCGGCGGCCTTGAACGCCACCGCGGACAGCGGTCCCGCTCGGCGGGAAGAGACAACCAGGCCGGTCATACCGGCAGCTACGGCACTCCGAGCGACGGCGCCGACGTTGTAGGGGTCCTCAATGTGATCGAGCACCAGGACCGCCGCTTCTTCGGTGGCCAACGACTCGAGGGACACAGAGGCGATGGGACGGCAATCGGCAACTACGCCCTGTGGCATGTCGGTCGTGGCAATCGCCCGGGCGTCTTCGACAACGCTCATCCGGGACTCACCGACGACGGTGATCAGGGCATGAATGTCGGGACGTGTCTCACGGCCCCGCTCCACATAGAGCATCTGGACCCGGCCGGCGGCGGCGGCTGCCGCCACGGCATGAATGCCTTCGACCCTATTTCCGTAGCCAGCGGGTGCCATCAGGGCCGTCCTCGAGGATGATTCCCAACGCGTCCAATCCATCCCGGATCGCGTCGGCGTCTTCAAACCGTCGATCGGCGCGCGCCTGATTGCGTTCGACGATGAGGGTCTCGATCTCGTCGTCCGAGAGGGCGAGCTCGATCACCTCCGAATCGGATGCGTCGTCAAGACCCAGCACCGCGACGATCTCCTCGACGGCACCGGCTATCCCGGCGGCATCGCCCCCCTCGTCGAGCACACGATTCCCCTCCCGAACCAGGTCAAAGAGCAGGGACATCGCCTGGGGCGTGCCGAAGTCGTCGTCCATCGCCTCCCGGAACTCCTCGAGAGCCGGTTCGTCGGGCCGTCCGGCGACAGCCCGCCCTCTGAAGCGGTCGAGACGGTCGAGTGCATCGGCTGCCTCGGCGAGAAGCTCGTCGGAGTACTCGATCGGTGATCGGTAATGGGCGCGGAGGTAGAGCATCCGCAGCGCCCTTCCACCCATCTCGCGGATGATCGTGGCCAGATCAACAATGTGCCCGGTCGACTTGGCCATCTTCTCCCCGCCCAGATTCACGGTGCCGTTGTGAAGCCAGTACCTGGCGAACGTCTCCCCCGTCGCCCCTTCGCTCTGAGCGATCTCGTTCTCATGATGGGGGAAGATCAGATCCGAACCGCCGCCGTGGATGTCAAACCCCTTGCCGAGGTACTTCTCGGCCATCGCCGAGCACTCGATGTGCCATCCGGGCCGACCCGGGCCCCATGGCGAGTCCCACCAAGGCTCCCCCGGTTTCGCCGCCTTCCACAGAGCGAAGTCGAGCGGATCATCCTTCGACTCCTGCACTTCGATACGGACGCCCGACCGCAACTCGTCAGGTCTGCGGCCGGAGAGCTTGCCATAGGACTCCAAAGTCCTGACTGAGAAGTAGACGTCTCCATCGCGGGAATATGCCAGCCCGCGATCGATCAACACCCCGATCAGGTCGACCATCTCCACGATGTGCTCGGTTGCCTTGGGCTCGACGTCGGGCTCGAGAACCCCAAGCGCCGCGAATGCGTCGGCGAACCGCTTTGCCATCCTCTCGGCAAGCACTTCGACTGGCTCGCCGGCTTCCTCTGCGGCAGCGATGATCTTGTCCTCGATGTCGGTGACGTTCTGAACGAAGGTCACCTCATATCCACGCCAGACCAGGTAGCGCCGGATGACGTCGAACACGACAGCGAACCGGCCGTGGCCCACGTGGGGCTCGGATTGAACGGTTGGGCCACAGGCATAGATTCCGACTTTGCCCTCGTCCCTGGTCTCCAGGGGCACGAGGGAGCGACCGAGTGTGCTGTAGACCTTGATCATCGCCAGATGTTAAGACTGCGCCTCGACGGTCACCACGGCAACCGCTGCTAAACCCTCACCACGTCCGACGAAGCCCAAGCCGTCGGTCGTGGTCGCCTTCACCGAGACGACTCCCAGGTCGACCCCGAGAGCGTCAGCCAGCTTCTCGCGCATCGCATCACGGTGCGGGGCGATCTTGACCGACTCGGCGACAACCGTTGCGTCGAGGTGGGACACGCGCCAGCCGGAGGCCAAGGCCATCGTGGCTGCCTGTCGGACAAAGACCATCGAGTCGGCATCGGTCAGAGCGGGATCGCTCGAAGGGAAGTGCTGCCCGATGTCACCGAGGACACAGGCGCCAAGCAACGCATCGGTGACGGCATGGGCAAGGACATCGCCGTCGGATGTCGCCTCAACCCCGACCGAATCTGAAGTGACCGTGCCGCCAATTATCAGGGGCGGCTTGTCGTTGAGTGCGTGGGCGTCGAAACCCCAGCCGACCCTCGAGTCGGAGGAGCCACCCGGGTTGCTCATTCCTCGACGGGTTCGATCTTGGGGATCGCCCTGTCGAGCTTCTTCACGGCTTCCTCGTCGTCGATCTCGAGACTGAAAGCGAGTTCGGAGCTCAATGTCAGACGCGCTTTCGAGAGCATGCGCTTGAGAGCGGGGCTGATGCCCTTGGTCTGCTGAGCGAATGAGAGGTCTCGCACGACCTCTGCCACCTGGAAGATGTCTCCCGAGACCATCTTCTCGTTGAGAACCTTGTACCAACGGCTCCAATTGGACCCCGCCTCTTCGGGCTCAGCCTTCAGAGACCGGAGAACCTCACGCGATCGTGTCTTGGAGATGATCGGGCGAATGAGATCGTCGACGTTTTCGAGCGGGACCATGACGGTCAGTTGCTCGGTGGCGATCTCCAGGATGAAGTAATCCCGCTTCTTGCCGTCGAACACCTGCTTGACCTTCTTCTTGATGGTCGCGGCGCCGTGCTGGGGGTGGACGACCTTGTCACCCACTGAATACTTGGAAGCTTGAGCCATATGCGGTGACGGAGTGTACAACCAGCCGGGATCAACCCCGCAACGCCGTTGTCAGTCCAGGACGACTTCCCACTCTTGGGCCTGGGATTCGACGCGATCGAAGAACGAGCGGAGCTGGGATGCCCTCGTCTCCCCAACACCTTCCACGTTAGTGAGTTGGATCTCGCTTGCCTTGAGAAGCTTCGACACCGATCCAAAATACCTGACAATGTCCTCTCTCACCGAGTCGGGAAGACGGCCAACGTGGGACAGAAGACGATGCCCGCGCGCTTCGGCGGGATCGTCGAGACCCGGGAACCCGAGAGCCTTGACGACACGATGGGGATCCTCGATCTCCGAGCTCTCCAAGGCCTCAATGGCATCGACACCCCTCTGAACCGAGTTTCGGCGCATTGGCTTCACGTAGTCGTGGAGCACGAGTCTTATCGTCTGGTCGACTCCGGTCAGTAGATCGTTCAACTGCAGGGCAACGATCCGACCCTCCTCGCCCAAAGTCAGCGTCCGGGCCTTGATCAGACGACCCAGACGCTCGACCAGCGCTGCCCGCTGGATCACGGTCACCGTCGCCCGGAAAGTGGCGAGACCGGTCACCTCGAGTTTCGTCAGCCGCGACTCGGCCTCATCGAGGCGTCCGCGGAGCCGATCGAGGCTCTGCAGTTCCTGATTGACGTGAGCCGCCACCTCTGTCGGCTGGGCAAGCTCGACCTTCTCGGCACCGTAGAAGAGGGTCGCTACCCGACGTCCCTCGCTGACGGCAACAACCGGCTTGCCGGTTTCTATGGCAAGTCTCTCAGCGGTGCGATGCCGTGCCCCGGTCTCCTCAGTAGGTATCCCGCCGTCAGGAATGAAGTGGACGTTGGCCGTCAGGATGCTGCCCCAACTGTCGTCGAGAACGATGCCGCCGTCCATCTTCGAAAGCTCGGCGAGACGGGCCGGGCTGAACAAGGTCCCTTCGAGCTTGAACCCGCCCGAACTGGCTGCTGCAACAGCCTTGCCGTCGCCCAGGACCACCAAACCGCCCTTGCCTTGTTGGATGATTCTCTCCAGGGCGGCACGCATCGGTGTGCCCGGAGCGAGCCGTTCGAGAGTCTCGTTGATCGCTAGGCCGCCCACATCGCTCAGGCTATCACTTGAACCCATCACCGGGATGCAGCCCCGCCCTGTTCAATGCGTCGGCGAGACGCATCGGCTCGGCGTCCGAAGGCGCGATCCGATTATTCAGACCCATCCTGTCGAGTTCGCTCACCCTTCGGCCCTCAAAGGGGATCGATCTGACCTCACCGGCAAGACCCACTTCACCCCAGGCGGCGAGCCTGCCTAGAGGCCTACCGAGAGCCGACGAAGCGATCGCCAGTGCGACTGCAAGGTCGCAACCCGGCTCGTCGAGACGCCACCCGCCGACGACGTTGACATAGACCTCCTGGTCCTGGACGTCGAGATCGGCATGACGCTGCAAGACGGCCAGGACCTGGTTGACCCGGGCGGCGTCGAGGCCCCGGATAGACCGTCGCGGCTGCATCTGCTTCGAAGGCGCCACCAGAGCCTGGATCTCGACGAGGACGGAGCGACGACCCTCGACGGCTGGAAAGACAACGGTGCCGGGAACCTCAGACTCCCAACCGTGCAGAAAGACCTTCGATGGGTCGGCCACTTCAGCCAGACCGTCGGACTGCATGTCGAACATGCCCGACACATGGGTGGCGCCGAACCGGTTCTTGATGCTTCGCAACACCCGGAATCCGCGATCGGGATCACCCTCCAGATAGAGCACGACATCAACCATGTGCTCGAGGATCTTGGGCCCCGCCAGCCCGCCGTCCTTGGTGACGTGGCCCACGAGGATGACGGTGGTGCCGGTGGTCTTCGCCATTCGGATCAAGCGAGCGGCGCTTTCCCGAACCTGAGCCACGCCACCGGGAGCGCTGGCGACTTCGCGAACGCCGACCGTTTGGATCGAGTCGATCACTACGAGGGAGGGCCTGCTCTGCTCCGTGAGGGCCACGATGGCGTCCACGTCGTCATCGGCCACCAACTGCACGTCCGGGTTCTGCACTCCGAGTCTGGAGGCACGAAGAGACACCTGCTGAATCGATTCCTCGGCACTGGCGATGACAACGCTCGATCCGGCCTGCGCCAGCGAACCGGCCAACTGGAGAAGCAGGGTCGACTTCCCGACACCCGGCTCTCCTCCGAGGAGAACGGCTGAACCTCTCACCAGACCACCACCGAGAACACGGTCGACCTCTGCCCATCCGGTCGAGGAGCGGTCGGCTTCCATCTCGGCGGCCTGGATCACCGAAACGGCCTTCGAAGGGGCGGCGCGCTTCGAGACGGCTTCGCCCATCTCCACAAGGGGTTCCCCGTTGCCGCACTGCGGGCAGAAACCCATCCACTTGGGGGATCGATGGCCGCAAGACTCACATCTGAAACTGGCGATAGTCGGACTCCTGTCGGTTATCGATTACCGCGCTGCAATGCGACAATCAACACGACTACGAGTATGGCGAGAAGGACGAGTCCCGCCAATAGCGATCCAACCGTCCATGGCTCATACGTTCTGACGGCCATCACCTGCATACCCGTGGCACAATACCGCTCCGAAGGAGGGCGTGGTCTCCCAGAAGTGCGATCAGTGTGGCGCAGAAGTCGCCACCGACGAACAGTTTTGCCCTAACTGTGGGTCATTCATCGATCCGATGTCTCCCACTCACTCACACGCGCCCGGAAACATCGTCAACGTCAGCTCCGACGGCTCCTACGAGGAGTTCTCTCTCGAAGACACACCACCGAGTGATACCGGTGAGACGCCGATCACGGTCGGCGGGCATGACGTGAACTGCCCTTCCTGTGGTGCTTCCAACCCCGAATCCAACAGACACTGCCAGGAGTGCGGCGCCCGGTTGAGCCAGGCACCGCTGCCGACGGCTCCTCGACCGGCGGTCCAGGCGACGGCCGGTGTCCGTGCGGCCCTTGCCATCAGCGGTCTCCTGTTCGTCGTCATCGTCGTGGCGCTCCTGTTCAATGTCTTCAGCGGTGACCCCGCGGCAACGGATACGACGACACCCCAAGTCAGCACGACGCTGGCAACTGTCCAGGAACCGGCCGTAATCGACATTCTCGACGTCAAGTGCTCCCACGATGGCCTCGGATCACTCACCTGCGGAAACCTCCTCACCGACGAGGGCGAGTATCAGGTCAACTGGGAGGAGATTCTCGACGCCGAGGAGACGATGACGATCGAGCTGATCTTCCGCCAGCCGATGACCGTCACCAGGATCGACTGGAGCGGGGTCGAGGAACCGGAGCGGTTCAGGCAGAACTACCGGGCCCGTGGCCTGACACTCGACGCCGACGGCTCACTCGCCCAGATTCCGATCGAGCTCAAGGATACTCCCGGCCTCCAGACAGTCGACTTCGTGGCACTCAGCACCAACGGTGTCCTGATCACGATCGAGAGCGCTTATCAAGCCGAGGTGACCGAAGGCAACGTCTTCCGCGAGCTGGCTATCGACAAGATCGTCATTTGGGGATACCCGGCCAACCCCACCAGCGAAGAGGGTTAGCCGACCTACTCCTTGATGTAGGGCTGGCCGTCCGCGGCGGGCGGTCTCGCCTGACCCACCACCCCGGCCACGACGACGATCGTGACCAGGTAGGGCGCCATGAGCAGAAACTCCGATGGGATGCCGGTGTCGAGGATCGCCAGCTTCACCTGAAGCGAGTCCGCAAACCCGAACACCAGGGCGGCCGCCAGCGCACCAACCGGGTGCCAGCGGCCGAAGATCATTGCGGCCAGGCCGATGAATCCGCGGCCGGCAGTCATGTTCTCGTTGAAACCGCCAACCGAGCCGATGGTGAAGTAGGCACCACCAAAGCCCGCGATCAGGCCTCCGATGAACACGTTGATGTAACGCTTGCGGAACACGTTGATGCCAAGCGTGTCTGCCGCCTTCGGATGCTCACCCACGGCCCGGGAGCGAAGACCCCATCGCGTCTTGAACAGCGCATATGTGAGACCGATGACAAGCAGGTACATGGAGTAGATGAAGATGTTCTGGCTGAAGAAGATCCTCCCAAGCACGGGGATATCGGCCAGGAGTGGGATCCTGATCGGGCCGAGAACACCGGGGTTGTTGTATTCCTGGGAGTTCTCGACGAGGAATTGTGCGCTCAGGAACGACGTGAGGCCGAGGGCGAAGATGGTGATCACGACGCCGGCAATGATCTGGTCCACCCGGTACTTGATGGCTAGAACCGCCAGGCCGAGGGCCAGTACGCCACCGGTGAGGCTGGCCCCGACGAGACCGAGCCAAGGGGTCGCTAGGGAGCCCACCACCGCCGCGGTGAAGGCACCGCCGAGCAACATCCCCTCGATCCCGATGTTGATCACCGCCACCCGCTCACACATCACGCCAGAAAGAGCACCAAACGCAATGGGGGCCGCCAGCGCCACCGTGGTCACCAGTATTCCAGTCATGGAGAAGGACTTGCCGGCTGCGGCCCAACCGAGGAATGAGATCGCGAAGAGGCCCATCGCAAGTGACAGCACGAGGTTGGTCTTCTTGCCAAAACCCCGTACCAGTTGGACGCCACCAAGAAACGCGAAGACGATCGCTGTGAACGTGGCCAGGCCTGCGGCCGACACCGTCCAATCGAGGTCACCGGGCTTCTCGCCAAACCTGAACGTGACGTCGCCCTCGGTCCCGACGGCAAACCCAAAGAACACCAGAGCCGCCAAGACCAGGTAGACGACACCCAGAATCCGGGCTCGCCGCACTTCGGCCGGCAGACGGACGAGTTCAACCGACTCGGCAACAGCGGTCATGTCGACCACCCTCTCGTCAATTGCTCTGCCTCCTTGCCACCCTTGACCCGGTAGATGGCCCGGACCAGTTCAGGGGCAGCTATGAACACGATGATCAGTGCCTGGATGACGACGATCAGGTCGATCCCCACGTCTGTCTGGGTGTTCATGGTCCGTCCGCCGACACGAAGAGCACCGAACAAGAACGAGGCCATGAGGATCCCACCGGGGTGAGATCGTCCGAGCAAGGCAAGAGCAATGGCATCGAAGCCGATTTGAGCGGTGAAGCCGGGGAAAGCACGGCCGAGCACTCCAAGGGTCTCATTGGCACCACCGAGACCGGCAAGACCACCGGCGAAGACCATCACGAGGATGATTGCAGAGACCACACCGATTCCCCCATACTTGGCCGCCGAAGGATTGGCGCCTACCGCCCGGAACTCGAAGCCGATCGTCGTTTTGAACAAGACCCAATAGACCACCCAGGCGACAGCGAGGGCGATCAGGAACCCGAGGTTGAGACGGAACTGCTCCGCCCCTTCGACGGGGAGCCAGGTGAGGATTCTCGGCAACCGCGCAGAAGGCAGCACCTCTTGCGAAATCGGGTCGAAACGGCCCTCGGCCTGGACGAACGGCTGTTTGAGGATGTAATCGAGGGTGCGGAAGGCGATGAAGTTGAGCATGATCGTGGTGATCACCTCGTGGGCCCCCGTCTTTGCCCGCAGGACACCGGGGATGAATCCCCACAGCGCACCACCCAGAACTCCGGCGAGCAGCGCCAGCGGAAGGTGGACCACCGCCGGCAGACCCTCGAAGGAGATGCCGGCGATCACCGCGGTGAGACCGCCGATGGTCATCTGACCCTCGGCGCCGATGTTGAACAGACCGGCTCGGAACCCGAGCCCAACCGCCAAGCCGGCGAGAATCAGAGGTGTGGAGACGAGCAGGGTTTCGGATATGGAGTTCCAGCCAACAAAAGCACCCTGGAACAGGGCCTTGTACGCAGGGAGGATCGCATCGAAGCCTTCAGAGATGACGATCAACACCGCTCCGACGATCAGGGCCGAAAGCACCGCCAGGAGGGGAATCACCACGAGCGTTCCCCAATCGACGTCCTTGGGGGCGACCTTCTCGATCCAGCGTGGCTCCTTGGGCTGCTGGTCTTCCGACTGCTTCTCCTCTTGCTGCGGCACCTTGGCTTCCTCGCTCATGCCGACGACCCGGCCATGTAGAGACCCAATTCCGTCGCAGTCGCCTCGCCATCGGCGACTTCGGCAACTATCCGCCCCCGGTACATGACGAGGATCCGATCGGACAGCGCCATGACCTCGTCCAACTCGCTGGAGACGATGAGTACCGCAGCGCCCTCGTCTCTCTCTTCCACGATGCGTTTATGGATGTACTCGATGGAACCGACGTCGATGCCTCGCGTTGGCTGGGAGGCGATGATCAGCCTGGTATCGCGGGAGAACTCACGAGCAACGATCAGCTTCTGCTGATTACCGCCGGAGAGATTGCCGGCGCTGACCGTTGAAGACGGCGTTCTGATGTCGTACTGCTCGATCAACTCGTCGGCATGAGTGTGGGCATAGTCCCAGTCCATCCGAATTCCGTGGCTGTACGGCTCGGAGTAGTAGCTGTCGAGTACCAGGTTCTCGGCGAGGTCGAAACTGAGCACCAGACCGGACCTCTGACGATCCTCCGGAACATGCGCAACGCTGCTGCGGTGCATATGGCGCGGCGATGCCAGCGTGACGTCCGTGTCGCCCAGGGTTACATGTCCGCCAAGAGGATCGATGAGGCCTGTCAGCGCTTCGACGAGCTCGGTCTGACCATTGCCCTGGACACCGGCAATGCCCACGATCTCGCCTGATCGAACCACGAAACTGACATTGTCGACCGCGGTGTGTTGGCGCTCGTCAACGACAACCAGGTCCTTCACCGACAGGACAACGTCGCTGGGAGTTGCCTCCTCCTTTTCCACCACGAGATCCACGGGGCGCCCCACCATCAGCTCGGCAAGTTGCTCCTTCGAAACCTGATCCGGGATCGCCTCACCGACGATGGCGCCACGTCGAAGCACCGAGATCCGATCGGCAACTTCGAGGATCTCACCCAGCTTGTGAGTGATGAAGATGATCCCCTTGCCCGACTCCTTGAGACCGTTGACGATTCCGAAGAAGTCTTCCACCTCCTGAGGAGTAAGTACGGATGTTGGCTCGTCGAAGACGATGATCTCGGCGTCCCGGAAAAGCACCTTGATGATCTCGATGCGCTGCTGAATCCCTACAGGGAGGTCCTCCACGATGGCTGAAGGATCGATCTCCAAGTTGTATTGGCTCGAGATCTTCTGGACCTCGCTTCTCGCCTCGGCCATGTCGATGGTGCCAACCGGTCCCTTGGTGGGCTCGACTCCCAAAACGACGTTCTCGGTCACGTCGAAGACGGGAACCAGCATGAAGTGCTGGTGAACCATCCCGATGCCGGCGGCAATCGCATCGCCGGGGCCATCGAAGGCGGCTACCTCGCCGTTGACGAGGATCTCACCCTCATCGGCGGTGTAGAGGCCGTAGAGGATGTTCATGAGCGTGGTCTTGCCCGCGCCGTTCTCACCGAGGAGCCCGAGGATCTCCCCGGACTCGACTGTCAGGTTTACGGAGTCATTGGCGAGGACGCCAGGAAACCTCTTGGTGACATTCCGCAACTCCAGCTTCAAAAGCGACCGCCCGTGCTCATTACTGGCTACGAAGCATAGCCACGCGGTCTCAGGCCATTACCTTCAGAAGCTGCACTGGCTTCAGTCCGCTCCGAGGTTCGCCGAGCGGGCAAAGAGAAGACCCCCACCATGCCGGTGGGGGTCTTCACATCGTTGCTGTTGTTGGTCTATGAGATAGATAAGCTCACTAACCCGCGCAAGAATCGCTTGCGCCGTCTGCCATGTCACATGCGATCAGGCTGCCGTCCTTGAGGGCTTCCTTGATCGCCTCAACCTCTCCCGCGAGGTCGGCGGGCACGCCATCGGCGATAGGGCCGAGTCCCACGCCATCGTCGGCGATGGCGTAGAGACGGGTCTCACCCTGGAAGTTGCCTTCGGCAACGTCCTTGACGGCGGTGGACACCGCGACATCGAGTCCCTTGAGGACCGAAGTGAGAATCACGTCTGTGAACTCAGGAAGGGTCACGAACCAGTCGGCATCGACACCGATGACCCACACATCACCCTCTTCCTGGGCGAGAGCAGCAGAGCCCTTGCCGACCGGGCCGGCGACGGGAAGGATCACGTCGGCGCTCTCATCGACGAACGACTGGGTCACGTTGCGACCGTTCAGTTCGTTCTCGAAGTCACCGGTGAACACGCCGGTCTGCTCTTCTGGGTTCCAGCCGAGCACCTGGACGTCGGTCCCCTTCTCCTGGTTGTAGTAGCGAACGCCATAGACGAATCCGTCCATGAAGCAGGTCACACCACACGGGATCTGGATACCGCCGTAGGTGGCGACAACGCCGGTCTCGGACATGCCCGCGGCCAGGTAACCGGCCAGGAAGGCTGCATCGGTGGTACCGAAGACCGCACCCTGAACGTTCGGAACCACGCCTTCGCCATATGCGAAGTCGATGATCTGGAAGTTCTGGTCCGGGTTGGCCGTAGCCATTGTCTCGGTGTCGGCGCCCAACAGGAAGCCAACCGTGATGATCAGATCACAGCCCTTGTCGATGAATGCCTGGATGTTCGGCTGGTAGTCGGTGGCGGTCTGAGACTCGACGAAGTCGGAATCCTCAGTGGCGTAACCGGCTGCCTGGGCATCAGTGACACCCTTCCAGGCGGTCTGGTTGAACGACTTGTCGTCGATGCCACCGGTGTCAGTGACCTGACATGCGGTGATCGGCTCGACTGCAGCCGCGGTGGTGGTTGTGCCACCCTCAGTCGTGGTCGTCTCGTCCGCAGTTGTGGTCGTTGCCCCTTCGGTCGT
>JAYEGJ010000128.1:0-6913 GCA_034658975.1 Actinomycetota bacterium | reverse complement strand
TTGCCTAAAGTCGCGCTGCCATGTCAGACCGCAGACAACGACAAAAGGAACAGCGCGCCGCCAAGCGGGAAGCCGAGAAGAAGCATGACGCACGACGCGAGCTCTTCCGTCGGCTTGGAACGGCTCTTGTCTTCGGGTTCGTGGTCGTCGCCATCTTCGCCTTCAGCGGGGTCTTCACCGGTGACAGTGAGCAACTGCCCGGGAGTTACGAGGGCTTCCGTGCCCAAGAGACGGCATGCGGCGCCGACCAGCCGGCCCCGGAGCAGATCATGTCGTTCGAGGCGCCGGAGCAACAGACCGACATCACTGCGTCGAGCACCGTGACCGCAACCATCGCCACTTCATGTGGCGACATCATCATCGAACTGTTGCCTGCGGAGTACCCCGAAACCGTCAACTCCTTCGTGTTCCTGGCACGAAGCGGGTTCTACGACGGGCAGGTGTTCCACCGGGTCGTCGAGAACTTCATGATCCAAGGAGGGGACCCACAGGCCAACGGGACCGGCGGACCCGGCTACGTGATTGCCGACGAGTTTCCCGACGATCCCGATTGGTCCTACACAGAAGGTGTGGTCGCCATGGCCAACCGGGGGGCGCGCAGCACCGGGTCACAGTTCTTCATCGTCGTTGGGGATGACGCCCGGCACCTGACCCCGCTTTTCAATGTCCTGGGAACAGTCGTTTCGGGCGAGGACGCCCTGGAGAAGATCGCTGTCCTGGAGAAGGGCATTGCTCCGGGTTCGGTCGAGCAGAGCCTCCCCCTCCAATCTGTGTACATCGATGCGATCACGATCGACGTGACCGGTTCTTGACGGACCCAGCCGCCACAATCAGAAATGATTGATGATGGCTGTAGATCTGCACACACATTCGACCGCTTCAGACGGCTCGGTTGATCCTGCCAGGCTGGTTGGGATGGCGGTGGAACGCGGGCTCACCGCCCTCGCCTTGACCGACCACGACACTCTGGAGGGAGTCGCAGAAGCAGCAGAAGCCGCCGACACCGTCGACCTCGAGCTCATTTCCGGCACCGAACTCTCTCTTGCATACGACAGGGGCGGGATGCATCTGGTTGTTCTCTGGCTGGAGCCGGGACCCGGGCCCCTTCAGGACAAACTCTTGGCCCTCCAGCACGGCAGGGGTGACCGCAACACCCGAATCGTCGAGATCCTCAACGACCACGGAATGGCACTCACCATGGACGAGGTCGCTGTGGAGGCAGGTGGCGGTTCGGTGGGTCGCCCCCATATCGCTGCCGTGATGGTCGACAAGGGATATGTGCCTGACATTCGAACTGCTTTCGACGACTGGCTCGCCAATGACCAGCCCGCCTACGTGAATCGACCGAAGCTCAATCCTGAGGAAGCGATCCGACTGGCGCGACAATCAGGGGCCGTGCCCGTCCTGGCCCATCCCCACACTCTCGGCGTCCACCGTTCACACGAGATGGCGGCTCTTCTCAATCGGTTGCGGTCGGCCGGATTGGTGGGTCTCGAAGCCATCTATGCCACCTACCGGCGCCATGAGAGGGAGGGATACGCGGATCTGGCCCGCAGGTTCGGCCTGGTGCCGTCCGGCGGCAGCGACTTCCACGGCACCTACAAGCCGGGACTCGAATTGGGCATTGGCTACGGAGATCTGGTCGTCCGAGAGTCCACACTCGAAGAACTGCGAGCCCACGCACACACATGAGCCGACCGCTCCGAATGGGTGCCGCGGCGGCGGTCGTCTCCGGGAGCGTCCTCCTCTCACGCCTCCTCGGTCTCGGTCGGGAGGCTCTCCTGGCCGGGCTGATCGGCGTCAATACCGAAGGTGACCTCTACCGACAGGCCTTCACGATCCCCGACTTCCTCAACTACCTGCTCGCCGGGGCTTATCTGACGATCACGCTCATACCCATCTTGAGCAGGCATCTCTCCAACGATGACAACGAGGCCGCGAGCCGGGCCTTCACGTCGGTGTTCCGGTTCGTTGCACTGGCCATCCTCGGTCTCACCGCGCTGATGTGGTTGTTCGCCGACCCTCTCGTCGGTCTGGTCTTCCCCGAGGCGAGCGATCATGCCCGGCTGGTCTCGATGACACGGCTCGTCCTCCCGGCTCAGGTCTTCTTCGTGGTCGGGGCGATCCTCATGGCCGTCCAGTACAGCCACAAGCGGTTCATCTACCCCGCACTCGCCCCCCTCGTCTACAACATCGGGATCATCGGCGGTGGCCTCATTGGCGCGGCAGTCTCCGAAGCCTCGCCGGAGTCTTTCCTCTGGGGAGCGCTCATCGGGTCCGCTGTCGGCAACTTCGGCATTCAGTGGTTCGGGGCCCGCCAAACCGGCACGTGGCTGACGAACACCCGTGGGGAGTCCGCCGTCGGCGAGTACCTGATCCTCGCCCTGCCCTTGATGCTCGGCCAGTCGATCGCCGTGCTCGACGAGCAATTCGTGCGCTTCTTCGGACAGGTGGAGGAGGGCGCCACGTCTGCCCTGTCGTTTGCACGTCAGCTCAACATGGTGCCGGTAGGAGTGATCGCTCAGGCGGCCGGTGTTGCCGCCTTCCCGTTCCTCGCCGGGCTGGCCGCTCGTGGCGAGAACGAGAAGCTCATCGAAACCACCGGGCGTGCCGCGAGGAACACTCTCTTCATCGCGACGGCAGCGACCGCTACCTTGATCGTGCTGGCCAACCCGCTGGTGAGGGTGCTCTTTCAGTATGGAGCCTTCTCGTCGGATGACTCATCGACAGTGGCGAAGCTCCTCACCATCTATGCCTTCTCCATTCCGGCTTGGGGGATTCAGGCGATCCTGGCGCGCCACTTCTACGCCAAGCGAAAGATGTGGACTCCCGTGCTGATCGGGACGTTCTTCACGCTCGTTGCCATCCCCGCCTGGTTGTGGGGCTACGACTCTCTCGGAGTGGAGGGTTTCGCCCTCGCCTCGACACTGGTGATTACCGGGTATGCGGTGGGGTTGTTGATTGCCTGGGGCCGTGACTCGGGATGGACCGCCGTGCAACGTCTTCTCCCGTCTCTGGGTCGCGGCCTCGTCGCTGCCGCCGCCGCAGTCGGGGTTGCCCTGCCGCTCGTCAATGCCGTGTTCGGGGAGGCCGAAAATCTCACGTTGTGGTCCGGGCTCGGTGCAGGGGCCGTCGGCGGGCTGACATCTCTCGCCGTCTTCGTGAGTATCTCCTATCTCCTCCGAGCTCCGGAGTTGAAGGAGATCACCCGCCGTCGCTAGCGCTCGTCCGGTGAAACGATCTCTCGAGGAGTGTCGGGCTCCTCGGGGTAGAGAGCACGAACCCACGCCGAGAGGCCTGGCTTCCTTTCGATCCGGCCCTGCCGGGCCGCTTTCTCATCCCTCGCCAACTGATCGAGGACGACAGCAATCACAGCGGCTTCGAACTCGCCGGCGCCACCCCTGATCTCGATGCCCTCAACCATTGTTCAACTCGACCAGTTCGATGAGCGTGCCGGTGAGGTCCCCGGGATGCACAAAGGCGATCCTCGCTCCACGTCCGCCGATGCGCGGCTCGGTGTCGATGAGCCGGGCACCTTCCTCCTTGAGATGTTCGAGAGCAGACTCGATCGAGGAGACGGCGTATGCGATGTGATGAAGACCCTCACCGTTCTTTGACAAGAAACGGCCTACCGGGGTTTCAGGATTCAACGGCTCGAGAAGCTGGATGAAGGATCCGCCTACTGGGATCATCGCCTCCTCGACACCTTGGGACTCGACGACCTCGCGGTATAGAGGCTCGACGTTGTACTTGCGGCGATACCCGTTGATCGCCGAGTCCAGGTCGTTGACGGCGATGGCGACGTGATCGAGATTGAGCAGCTTCACCATCCGAATCGTATTGATCCGATAGATGGCTGTCATCTATCTGCCGGTAGCATCCGCACAAGGAGGTTTCGTGAAGAACTCAGTTATCACAGGGATCGCCCGCACTCCGATCGGCCGATACAACGGCGGACTCCAGCCGTTGCGCGCCGTGGAGCTGGGCGGATCAGCAATTGCAGCAGCGTCAGAAAGAGCCAACCTCGACCCCGGTTCGGTCGATGAGATCCTCTTCGGCCATGTGCTTCAGGCCGGCGAGGGTCAGATCACAGCCCGACAGGCCGCCGTCAAGGGCGGTCTTCCGATGGAAGTGCCGTCGGTGACCATCAACAAGGTGTGCCTCTCCGGTATGTCCGCAATCGGGCTTGCCGACCGAGCCATCAGGCTTGGAGAGTCGAAATTCGTGATGACGGGTGGCATGGAGAGCATGAGCAATGCGCCGCATGCCGTTCGGGAGCTGCGCTGGGGAGCCCGGATTGGCGATGCCCGGATGGTGGATGTGATGCAGCACGACGGGCTCTTCTGCGCTTTCGACCAGTGCACCATGGGCGAGTCGTCGGACCACAAGAACGAGCGCCTCGGCATCAGCCGAGCCGAGCAGGACGAATGGTCTGCTCGGAGTCATGAGCGGGCGGCTCAGGCAACAGCGAACGGGCAGTTCGCCACCGAGATAACAGCGGTTTCGGTTCCGCAGCGAAAAGGTGACCCTGTCGTCATCGAGGCCGACGAGGGAATCAGGGAGGGCTCGACGACCGAGTCACTCGGCAAGCTACGACCCGCTTTCGTCTCCACGGGCACCATCACCGCAGGCAATGCCTCACAGATTTCCGACGGGGCTGCCGCGGTTGTGGTGGCCGACCGCGATGCCGCAGAGGCGTCGGGAGCTCCAGTATTGGCCGAGATCCTTGCCTACGGCCAGGTAGGCGGGGTGGATGCCACCCTCCACGAGCGTCCGGCCGAGGCGCTACTCATCGCCTTGAAGAAGGCCGGCCTCGATCCCTCCGATCTCGACCTTGTAGAAATCAATGAAGCCTTCGCAGCGGTCTCCATGTGGTCGACACAGATGCTGGAGATTCCCGAGTCGAAGGTGAATGTCAACGGCGGAGCGGTCGCTCTCGGCCATCCGCTCGGCGCCACCGGCGCCCGGATCGTCGTCACCCTCATCAACGCATTGATGCACCGGGGCGGAGGCCTCGGAGCGGCCACCCTCTGCGGTGGCGGTGGCCAAGGCGACGCGATCATCGTCAGGGTCGGCGGCTGATGGCCGAACCCATCGAACGCAATCTCGGGCTCGACCTGGTTCGAGTCACCGAGACGGCAGCCCTGGGTGCCGCCCGTTGGCTCGGCAAGGGCGACAAGGAGGCCGCCGACCAGGCAGCAGTCGACGGAATGCGTCTGCACCTCTCCACAATCAATATCGACGGCGAAGTCATCATCGGAGAGGGCGAGAAGGACGAGGCACCGATGCTCTTCAACGGCGAGAAAGTAGGCACCGGCTCAGGCATGGTGGTCGACGTCGCAGTCGACCCCGTCGACGGCACGACACTGACGGCGGCGGGACTCCCCGGGGCCATAGCCGTCATTGCTCTCGCCGAGGGAAGAGGCTCGATGTACGCACCAGGGTCCCTGGTCTACATGGACAAGATCGCCGTTGGGCCGGAGTCGGCGGGAACCATCGATCTCGATGCCCCGATCAAGCACAACCTCACTCAAGTGGCAAAGGCCAATGGGAAGGAAATGGGCGACCTCCGATGTCTGATCCTCGACCGGCCGCGCAACCAGCACTACATCGACGCCGCTCGGGAGGCCGGGGCCCGCATCTCGGTCTTTCGTGACGGTGATGTGGCGGCAGCGATTGCCACCGCCCAGAAAGACCATGCGGCCGACATTCTCATGGGCATCGGCGGCTCCCCCGAGGCGGTCATCGCCGCTGCGGCATTGAAGTGTGTCGGGGGCGAGATCCAGTGCCGACTGTGGCCACGAGACGACGCGGAGCGAGAGGCAGCGGAGGAGGAGGGCCTCGACCTCGATCAGGTGATCGTCACGAGTGACCTGGTGGCTTCGGACAACGTTTTCTTCGCCGCCACGGGTGTGACGGGCGGTGAGTTCCTCGATGCGGTCAACTTCCGCGGCGAGGACCAGGCCATCACCCACTCGGTGATCATGAGGTCCAAGACCGGCTCGATCCGGTACATGGAGGCCCGCCACGACCTCGCCCGCCTCCGCGCCATCTCCAGCCTCACCATCGACTGACAGACGCGACCTGAGGTCGTACGTCCCGTATATGGGACTAACTCTCTCAAGAGTCTCTAACGGTCCCCTAACAACTTTGGGGCAGCCTGTGGGCCATGCACTACTCGACCAAGGAGCGCATAGCCCACGTCTACCGCAGGCTGGGCATCGGGGCCTACCCCGACCTGATCGAGTCGACACCCTCGGTCGGCGAGGCCATTGCCAGGGCCCTCGAGCTGGACCATCCCGCCCCGGACCTGCTCCAAATGGAGCCTCCCCTCGACCGGGAAGCGGCAACCGACATCGCCACCCTCGCCGGACCCGTCCAGTCCTGGCTGTCGTCGATGGTCGCCTCACCCCGGCTCATCGAGGAGCGGTTGACCTGGTTCTGGCACGATCATTTCGCCACGGCCATCCAGAAGGTCCGCATCCCCTACCTCTTGTGGCGACAGCACGGGACCATCCGCGAGCACGCCACCGGATCGTTCCGCGACCTCCTCCACGCCATCGCCATCGATCCGGCGATGCTCTTCTATCTCGATGGAGCCCGAAACCACACCGAACAGGTCAACGAGAACTACGCCCGCGAGGTGATGGAACTGCACACGATGGGCACCGGCAATTACAGCCAGACCGACATCACCGAGGCGGCCAAGGCCTTCACCGGGTGGGTGGTCAACGTGCCCTACGCCCGCCAGGCCCAGCGGTTCCTCTCCGACTACGAGCCTTGGGAAGCGGTCTTCATCCCCTCACGGCACTACGCAGACGAGACGACGATCCTCGGCATCACGGGACGGCACGAGCCGGCTGACGTGCTGGAGATTCTCCTCGACCGGCCGGAGACCGCTCACTTCGTAGCC
>JAYEGJ010000127.1:0-1355 GCA_034658975.1 Actinomycetota bacterium | reverse complement strand
TGGGCTTCCCCTCAAACCGTGGAGGGTTGCTGTTTGATGGTTGCATTCTCTCACTGATGGGCGTCTTGGCGATATCGGGTCCTCTCTGGGGCCCGCCGTGGCCTGAGACCGGTTCATGCTGCTCGGTCCTGTTGGACGGCTCCGTCGGCGAGGATCTGTTCGTAGACGACGGGTGGTTTCATTTCGCAGCTGCTGTGGCGGCGCCGGTGGTTGTAGTTGTCGATGAACCGGGCGACCTCGCGGCGGGCTTGGGCTTTGGTGGCAAAGTGCCGACGCGACAACAGCTCCCACTCCAGGGTGGAGTTGAAGCTTTCCGCAGCGGCGTTATCGAGAGCCGATCCGACCCGGCCCATCGACTGGATCACCCCCAACGCTGCACAGGCTTCGGCGAAGGCGTCTCCGGTGTATTCGCCGCCTTTGTCGCTGTGGAAGATCACCCCCGTGATGTTGCCGCCACGTACTGCGGCTGCGGTATACAACGCCGCTTTGGCCAACTCAGCATCATGATGCTCACCAATAGCGAACCCCGGGAGACGCCGCGACGCCAGGTCTTCGACGGTTGCTAGATATAGTTTGCCTTCATCGGTGGGGATCTCAGTCAAATCGCCACACCACCTGGTGTTGATCGCTGAGGCACTGAAATCACGTTTAACCAAGTCAGCAATAGGTGCCGCCGCCTTATCGGGGCGGGTCAACGACCTCCGTTTACGTTTCGGGGTTCGACCGTAGAGACCTTGGCGAGACATCGAGGCGGCAACGGTGTTGACCGACACCTTCCACCCGTCATCGATCAGGTCCTCGAACACCCGCGGTGACCCATAAGTCCCCGGATTGCCCCCAGAGTCATCGAATGATGCTTTGACCGCTGCATCGAGATCGGCCCGACGCTCCTGGGTCGGGGTCGGCGGCCGGTTGAGCCACTTGTAAAAGGTTGAGGCCGGCACCTCGAGGAGCCGACAAGCAACCGCGTGGGGAACACCATGGTCGGTCCTTTGGGTAGCAATAAACGATGCCACGGTCATCGCGTCGCTTCCTTGACCCACAGGACCACGGATCGCTTGAGTACATCACGCTCCATCCGCAACACCGCATTCTCCTTCTCGAGGAACCCCAAACGAGCCCGCTCGTCGACACTGAGACCCTCAGCCTCGCCCCGCGCGGCACGGTCCTTTTTCACCCAGTTCCCCAGCGTGCCCTCGTTAATCCCAAGATCCCGAGCCACCTGAGCGATCGGTTTATGGGTCTCGCGAACAATCCGCACCGCCCCCTCACGAAACTCCGAGTCATACTTACGTCGTATCTCTGACATCACATCTCCTCATAGTGGAAGTATCCACGATCTGAGGGGATACCCA
>JAYEGJ010000126.1:0-57436 GCA_034658975.1 Actinomycetota bacterium | reverse complement strand
AGATCCTGGCTTTCGGGATCTTTGGTCGTTCCCACCGGGGGCTTGCCCGGGACTATGCCGAGCACACGGCGACCTTCGAAGGTCTCGGGATTCTCAGACATCACTGTCTCCCTCGGTATCGAGCGTGCTGTCCTTGCGCCAGCGCCAAAGATGGATGGCGACCCCGAACACGACGATCGTCGGGAGCAGGGCGACATGCAGCACGTAGAAGCGAAGAAGTGTGGCCGAACTCACCTGGGGGCCGCCGAGCAGAAGGCGCGAGATTTCCTGACCGATGAACGGGACGAACGCAGCAAGAGAGGTGCCGACGGTGATTGCCCAATAGGCGAGTTGGTCCCATGGCAGGAGATATCCGGTGAAGGAGAGCAACAGCGTCATCATGAGCAGTACCACTCCAATCACCCAGTTGAACTCACGCGGGGCCTTGTACGCACCGCGGTAGAAGACCCGGGCCATGTGGGCGATGACGGCGACGACCATGAGATGAGCCGACCACCTGTGGATGTTGCGCATGAACTGGCCGAACGCCACCTGCGTCTGGAGAATCTGGATGTCTCCGTAGGCGGTTGTCGGTGATGGCACATAGAAGAACATGAGGTAGATGCCCGAGGCGACCAGTGATGCGAACAACGTCAGCGAGGCGATGCCGAGATACCACGAGTAGCGGAAGTGAAGCTGCTCGCGTCGCACCTTGACGGGGTAGATGTGGAGGAAGAAGTTGGACCAGTGAGCCCCGGCGCGCTCTCGGTCGGTCCTTCGCTCCGGTATCCGGAACATCGACCGGCCCACATTTGTCTCTCTGAGACGTTCCGTAAGTGAGGGCTTCACGCTGGACCTCCTATCAGCACCGGAACCTTCTCCGGAATGCCGAACCCGGACCACATGCCCATCGACAGGGCCCGGCTCGGGCAACGTTCGACGCACAGGGCGCACCTGATGCATCGCGATTCATCGAGAAGAAGGGCAGTCTTCCCGGGTTGGCCGTTGAGCTCCTCGGAGGGAACCAACGAGATCACATCCGTCGGGCAGACATCGGCGCAGAGACCGCACAAGACGCACGACCCGACGTCGAGGGTGATGTTGAGGAAGCAACGCAGGCAACGGCTCGCCTCCAGCCTGGCCTCAGCCTCGGTGAACCCGGTCTCCACCTCCTGAAGCCCGATCCGTCGTTGGGTGGGCAATGACGGAATCGGAACACGCTCCCATTCGTCGTATCGATCTGAGAGACGATGGAAACCCTCGATCTCGGTCATCGAGCCGGGACGATGGGCAGTCGTCGGGTCATCGGGTGAAAGGAATGCATGGATGGAGGCCGCGGCGCGACGACCGTCAGCGACGGCATCGATGAGAATGCGTGGTCCGAAGGCAGCATCGCCTCCTGCCCAAACGTCGGGGAGACTCGTCCTAAGCGTCTCGGCATCCACGGCGATGGACCGTCGGGGAGAGATTTCAGGCCCGTCTTCGCCGAGACTCTCGATGTCTATCGCCTGACCGATGGCAAGGATTACCGAGTCCGCTTCGACGGTCTCGACGTCCTCGGCGTCGAATTCAGGGCTGAAGCGTCCTTCGGCATCGAAGACCCGCGTCACGCCCACGGTCATGAGTGCGGAAACCTGGCCAGCCTCGGTCAGCACCGCCTGTGGTCCGCGTCGGTGCACGAAACGAATGCCTTCGGCCTCTGCTTCCTCGATTTCGAAGTCGTCAGCGGGCATCTCGTCCCGCGCCTCGAGAGAGATGATGGTGACATCGGTGGCGCCGGCACGTAGAGCACTGCGGGCAACGTCGATGGCATACCCGGACTGCTCATCTTTGACGACCGACTCCGTGAACTCCGACTCCACTTTTTCGCGGTATGCGGCGGACCGCAGGGCGGTCCGGGCGGCATCCATGGCGACATTTCCGCCACCGACCACGACCACTCTCTCCCCAACGTCCACATGGAAACCACGGTTGACGTTGAGCAGGAACTCCAGTGCTTTGAAGACGCCATCAGCATCATGTCCGGGAATATCGAGATCACGGGCCTGGGTGGCACCGATGGCGAGGAACACTGCGTTATGGCTCTCGCGCAGGGTTCTCAGCGAAACGTCCTCTCCCAACCTCGAGCCGAGATGTACGTCGATTCCGAGTTCGACGATGCCCTGGATCTCGCGGTCGAGGAGTTCCCGGGGAAGCCGGTATTCGGGTATGCCGAGCCGCATCATGCCCCCGAGTTCCGAGCTGGCCTCGTGGAGGGTCACCCGGTAGCCGAGGAGGCGAAGATCGTGGGCGGCGGCGAGGCCCCCCGGCCCGCCACCGACAATGGCAACCGATTGCGGCCGCTCATCGCGATGCCCGTTCTCACTGATCGACCACAGGCTCTTGCCCCGTGCCTCTGCGCCGAAGGTCTCGGTGACGAATCTCTTGAGGGCTCGAATCGCAACGGGTCGATCGATCTCACCCCGTCGGCAGGCGTCCTCGCAGGGAGCGGCGCAAACCCTGCCGCAGACCGAGGCGAAGGGATTCGGCAGCCGGGCCGTCAAGTAGGCCATGCGGTCGTCGCCGTCGGCTATGGCCGCCACGTAGGCACCGGCGTTGGTGTGGACCGGGCAGGCGGCCTGGCAGGGGATGTTGAGGTCGAAGTACTCGAGGTCGGTCATATCAGGTCTCGATCCTGAGCCTTGCGCAGCCCCCAGATCCCAAATCCCAGGCCCGCCCCCCACACTGCGAGCGCAACGAGGTCGGCGGTGTTGCGGCCGGTCCCCGTGAGTAGTGACGATTTGAGCAGGGCCGAGGGGATCCACACCGTGGTCAATGCGAAGTAGAGGACTATCACGACGGCCGAGAGCAGCGCCCTAAGTTGGCCTATCGATTTCTTTCTACCGCTCACAGACCTCCTCCCGCCTGAATAAGTGAGAGCCCTCGGGTCTCGTCGAGAGACCCAAGGACTCGTCACCATCGGATCAGTTGATCGTTACTTCGATCCAGCCTTGGTTGGAGGATTGGACGTGGGTGGAGTCGTCCCATCCGTCGGGTCCGAAGTCGGCGTCCCAGTAGGCGAGTGCCAGCAGTGTGGACTCACCAACTGTGAACAGTCCGTCCTGCTCGTCTCCGGTGTCGAGGGGTCGGGACATTTCGAAGTACCAGGTGCCAGGAGCACCATTCTCGACGGGGTTGGAGTGCCACCACACACCCGTCAACGAGTTCTCACCGGTTGCGGTGTTGTCGTCCTCGCGGGTTTCTGCGTCGGTGGCCCATTCGTCGTCCATGTTGCAGACGTCGTCGTTGCCCGGATCCTTGCCTTCACCGGCAGGATGTCCGGCTCCTCCGCCGTTCAACTCGCCGGCAGCACAATCCAGCTCCCAGTGCCAGATGTCCACCATCCCGGTGGATGTTTCGCCTGCTTCATCGTCGGCGCCCATATGCGGACCACCGGTGTCAACCGGGAACATGACCGCAAGTGCAGCCGACAGGTTGTGGTCGTCAGCGACCCAGTCGTAGTCGTCCTCGACGGTGAACAGCGCATACAGCAGGTCGCTGTCATGAGCCATCCGGATGGTGACGTCCTTGTCTTCGAGCGGATCATCAGCACGATCCACGATCGGCTCCAACGTCATCGACAGGCCGGCCACATCACCCCAATCAGCAGCATCACCATCAACCGTGATCGCAGCCTCACCAGCATCCAACGACCGTGTTGCCTCGGCGGCCGATCCCGCTATCAGATTGACGTTGATCCAGCCTTGGTTGGAGGATTGGACGTGGGTGGAGTCGTCCCATCCGTCGGGTCCGAAGTCGGCGTCCCAGTAGGCGAGTGCCAGCAGTGTGGACTCACCAACTGTGAACAGTCCGTCCTGCTCGTCTCCGGTGTCGAGGGGTCGGGACATTTCGAAGTACCAGGTGCCAGGAGCACCATTCTCGACGGGGTTGGAGTGCCACCACACACCCGTCAACGAGTTCTCACCGGTTGCGGTGTTGTCGTCCTCGCGGGTTTCTGCGTCGGTGGCCCATTCGTCGTCCATGTTGCAGACGTCGTCGTTGCCCGGATCCTTGCCTTCACCGGCAGGATGTCCGGCTCCTCCGCCGTTCAACTCGCCGGCAGCACAATCCAGCTCCCAGTGCCAGATGTCCACCATCCCGGTGGATGTTTCGCCTGCTTCATCGTCGGCGCCCATATGCGGACCACCGGTGTCAACCGGGAACATGACCGCAAGTGCAGCCGACAGGTTGTGGTCGTCAGCGACCCAGTCGTAGTCGTCCTCGACGGTGAACAGCGCATACAGCAGGTCGCTGTCATGAGCCATCCGGATGGTGACGTCCTTGTCTTCGAGCGGATCATCAGCACGATCCACGATCGGCTCCAACGTCATCGACAGGCCGGCCACATCACCCCAATCAGCAGCATCACCATCAACCGTGATCGCAGCCTCACCAGCATCCAGCGACCGCATGTCGGTCTCCGGGTGAGCGGGTTCCTCCGTCGTCGTCGTCACCGTGGCCTCTGTCGTTGTCGGAGCGGCCGTAGTGGCGGGGGCGACGGTGGTCGCTGGCGCCTCGGGGGTTGTTGTCGTGTCATCGGCTTCGCCACCCGTGCACGACGCAGCGATCAAGGCGAGTACGCCAATGATCGCAAGTCGTTTGTGCCTCATCATCGAACCTCCGTCGGTATGTGTGTCCTGCCACGCGCGGCGAGACAGGTGCCGTCACTTCATTGATTACGGGGTGACGATGCGTCCGTCTTGGGTCAAATCGGCGTTGTCGAAGATCGTTGGGAGGGTCGCTGGATACCCGTTAGATACCTGCGATGGGACCTTTGGCCCTAGAGACGGTCACAAAGGGTTTAGGTGATGATGCCGAGGCGCAAGGCCACGGCTACGGCCTCGGATCGGCGGGTGACCTCGAGGCGCGAATACACCGTGCGCAGCTGAGCCTTGACTGAGGCCTCCGACATCTCGAGCAGCTTGGCCATGGCCCGATTGTCCAGCCCTTGAGCCAACATCTCGAGCATCTTGATATCTCGACTGCTCAGGTTGCTGACGGATACCGCCTTCGATGGCTCGACGATGTGAGCGATGAGCGGCGCGGTGATCTCGCCCTGAACGTAGGAGCCCCCTCCGGCGACGATGTCGAGAGCCCGGAGCAGTTCTTCCTTGCCAACCGACTTGAGGAGATACCCCGACGCCCCCAGCTCGATTGCTCTCTTCACGAAAGAGGGATCGTCGTGCATGGAAAGGACGATGACACGCGTGTCCGTTTCTCCTTGCTGCATTTCTTGGAGCACGTCGAGGCCACTCAGACCCGGCATTCTCAAGTCGAGGAGGATCACGTCGACATCAGTGGTGGCGAGCGATTCCAGAAGCTGGTCTCCGCTCGATGCCTCGCCCACGATCTCCACGTTGGCTTCGGAGGCCAGGAGTGTCCTGATCCCCTCACGAACGATGCGGTGGTCGTCGGCGAGGAAGACTCTCAAGTTGTCACCTCTACGACTTCGGCAGGGAGCCAGGCCATGAATCTCGTTCCGCCCTCCCGATCAGCCGTCACCCTGAGGCCTCCACCGAGTGCTTCCAGGCGCTCTCTTGTGATCAATATCCCGAGGGCCTCTTCATTGGTGATTCCGATTCCATCGTCGACCACTTCGAGCCTCACGTTGCTGCCTTTGCTATCGACTCGAATCGTCACCGAGGTCGCCTGGGCATGCTTGCGCACATTGGTGACGGCCTCGCGCGCCGCTCGAAATAGAGTGACTCTCCCGGCAGGGGAAAGCGCACGATCCGTGCTGGTCTCGACTGTGACGTCGAGATCCGACTCCATCTCGGTCACCTCGGCGAGTTCGTCTAATGCCGGCCCGAGGGCGAGTTCTTCTCCCGTTCCGTACTGAAGCAACCGCAGTTCGGTCCTCAGCGCCCTGTCCACCTGGCTGGTCAGGGCCCCGAGACGGTCCAGGTCTTCGGCAAGTGCCTCGTCGGCGTCGACGCGTGACTTCATGTCCTCGAGCCCGTAATGGATGCGATACAGCGACTGACCGATGTCGTCGTGCAGGGAACCAATGATTCTGCTGCGCTCGTCGGCTTGGGATCGAACGAGGTCACCAAACAGCTCGTCCGTCATGCGCTGCCTTCTTGTCAGTGCTCGGCCGTTGGCGATGATGAGAACGGAGAGGAATACCGCGAGCAGCACGAAGCTGACGGCGATGCTGGTCCATGTGTATCGACGAACGTTGCCGACGGTCGTCTCGATCGGCTCCACCAGGTGATAGACCTCGAAGACCGCCTCGACCGTATCCGATTCTCCATATACCGGGATGTAGAACTCGTGGACCGGAGGAAGTGTCCGCTCGTAGGCATTCTCGGGTAGTGAGAGATCGGGTGTTTCCGAGACTGTTTCGCCTTGGAAGGCTTCGATGCGGTCTTCCGAGAGGGGAAAGGTCTGACCGATGACGTCGGAGGCATCTGAGTAGGTGATGGTGCCGTCCGGTGCCCAGACCTTGACCCTCACGGTGTTGGAGCCGAGCAGCCGCGTCCTCACCATTTCGTCGAGTTCGGCGAGGGCCTGTGTATCGTTCGATGCGACAGGAATCATCCCTTCGTCCGCCATCCCCTGGGCGATCCTGGTGAACGTTTCGATCTCCCCCTGGATCAGATGCCGTTCCACTTGTCGGGGGATTGAGACCGCAAGAACCACGGCGACGATGGCTGACACGCCCAATGCGACCAGGGCGCTTCTTCCCATGGTGCCGAGTTCGCTCCACTCACTTCGAACCACCGTCCGAAGCGTCTTCTGCTCCGCTGCCGTTTCGGCCGGACTGCTCATCGTTCCCTGACTCGAGTTGTAGTCGTGATGGTGAGTACCGGCATGACGCCAGCAGAGTAGGAGGCTTTCGGTCTGGTGTATCTCCGCCTCACTCGGTCATCTTCCAGCACTTGCAGTGGTGTTATCAGAGAAAAAGGGCCCTCCGATAGGGGAATTAGTGGTGTGTCGTGGACTTTTGTGGCTCACGCTCAACGGCCCTCTCCAGCGAGATCGCGAGTGTCGGACGGTCGACATAGCGGGCATCGACGGGTCTGTTCCGGTGCTTTCCCAGGAGAAGGAGTACGAATGCGGGAAACCCATGTCGCCGAACCGGAGAAATTGGTCCGAATCACCACGATGGCTCGAGCGATGCTCGTGGAGGCCAGGTCCGCACCTTGTGACGTGGCGGGGTGTGAGCGCCTCCGGCGAATCCACGATCGGGTGATTGCCGAATTGTCAGACGTCGTCTCGGCCGATCTATACGAGGAGCTTCTAACGCTCTCAGTACGGTTCGAAGAGGTGTCACCTACGCCTTCGGAGGTCCGTGTGGCACAAGCTGAACTCGTCGGATGGCTGGAAGGCCTTCTGGCCGGAGTTCTCGCATCTGCGGGTGTGAGCCCAATGGACGTTTCTGCAGAGACCACAGGGGATGCAACCCAGACGCTCGCCGAAGACCCTATGCCGGGTCTCTACCTGTAGGAACCAGGTCAGCCCGAGAAGGTAATCTCCACGTTGCTGTAGCCGAGGCTGATGAGGAAGTTGGTGAGGACCTTCGTCGTGTTCGTCTCTGCGCTCTCGAGGATCCCGGTCTCTATGGCCTGGTTGAGGAGAATGGTCTCGGCCAACTGACGGGCCTCGCTCTCGAGCTGTGAGTCACCCTTGGTGAAAAGGCCTACCTCACGGTCGATGACCACGGTCGCTTCGTTGTCCATCGCCGTGTAGTGGATCTCGGCGTGGGGGAGTTGGAGCGATACGACACCATCATCGCTCACGTCGAAGTCGGCCGGAGTGAGGGTGGTGAGGTCGACTCCGGCGCCGATCTCGGCAACGACCAACATCGAGAGACTGTCGCCCCGGGCCCATGCAAGCCATCCGCCGTCAGTGCCCTTCTCGATATAGGTGTGCTCCACCATCTCGACGGTGGTCAACTCGCCGAGGTCCCAGATGGCTGTGACCACGACCGGTCCTATGTCTTCATAAGGCTGGGGAGCGAAGGCCTCCTGGATGTCGGCCACGGTGGGAACACCGTCGACGGCGTTGCTCACGGCACGCCAGGTGAGGAACCCGAACAGGGCCACGATGGCGAGGAAGGCGATAGCGACGACGGCAGGGAACGTGACACGTGGTGGGCGGGGAGCGGGTGGGGTGCTTTCCGTCTCTGGTGGTCTCGTCATGGTTTCCATGCGCGTGGAACTCCTCGATTGCGGGGACAGGCTTCAGACGTCAGCCGGGGGTGGATGGTTCCCGGGCCGAGTCCATTCGACCGTTCTGTGCGGGTTAGTTACGCGTGACGCGTAGTAAACCCGCACAGAAAGGCATGCGGTTGACTTCTGGTGGTCAGGGACGGCGTCGATCCGTCGACCTCCGGTTTTTCAGACCGGCGCTCTACCGACTGAGCTACCTGACCAAAGGACCGAAACCTCTAGGGCTCCGGTTGGCGGGCACGACGGGATTTGAACCCGCGACCTCCGGCTTGACAGGCCGGCGAACACTCCAGACTGTTCTACGCGCCCGGGGCTTGCCTGCGACAACAGGCGAGACCGGAGAAGTATATCGGTCGTCCGATCCTCCTCAACCTGAGGTGGGGATATAGGGGACGCCCGAAACCGGTCGTCCCCCCATCCCTGCTTGTTCGGGCGAAAGGATTGGGGGACGCTCGAACCCGGATGGATTCTCGGCGTCCCCTTATCGGTTCGTCACTGTTCTCACTAGGTAATGTCATGTCAATGCCCTTTGACTGGGGAGGAGATTCAGGCTCGGGGGACGAGCGGGTCGGAGACAGCGAAACGCTGGCTTGAGTCGACGTGTCGCGCCATGGTTCATTGGAACAATCCTGGACACATCGGGAAACTTCAGTTCCCAAAGGCAAGCGCTTCAGCCGGATCAACGAGCCAAGGTGATCACTTCTCATTTGATTTGGCCGGGACGCTTCTTGGCGGAGACGTCAATGGGAATATGTTCGTTGCTGAGGTCAAGAACTACAGCTCGGCGGGAGATCAGGGATCCGAGTACCGGCTCTTCCTCGCCAAGTGCTACCGGATTGAGACGTACTCGCCGGCCATGTACGAGCATTACGTGTGGCTCACGTGGGCCCCGTTCCTGGTTTCGTCCTGGAAAGAACTGATTACGCCTGAGTTTGTAGCCGCTGCAGTAGAGGGATCCGATGAATCGCAGAGCATTGCATTGGGTTCGTCAAACCTCTCCGAGGAATCCGTTGAGAAGGTTGCGTCGAAGCTCATGATCGTCGTCCTCTCCGAACGCCAAGTGGAATTCTTGTCACTGCACGGTGATGAACTACTCAACGTGAAGCAAGCTCTTCTCGAGATACGAGACGGCCTATGACAACCCGAAGCGAAGTCGCCAATGCGATCAGCGATGCTCTGGAGATTTCCGACTGGGAGCAAAGCATTCGACGCGTCAAGGAGACGGTTGGCAGAGCAATTGAGCTTCTTCGTGGATCCTGATGGCCGCGTCGAGGCCATCACAAGAGACTTCTGGGAGCCAAAAACCGGCAGCGCCGGAGCGTGGGTAGCTTCGAGGACGCCTTTCTTCGGTCGGGTTCTGGGAACCGAAGCGGGCTCCGGACTGTCTATGTGATGATGTATGCCGAGACGACCGTGGGTGCTGACTTGAGAGTTGAGTCCTTCGAATCTTTCTACAGCCGTGCTGGCCATCAGGTTCATCGTGCTGTCGCTGTTGGTACCGGCAATGCCGATCTCGCTGCGGACGCGACCGAAGAAGCCATGGTCAGGGCATACGAGCGGTGGGAGAAGGTGTCTGTCATGGCCAACCCCGAGGGTTGGGTGTACGTGGTGGCGATGAACTGGGCGAGGAACCGTCTCAAGCGCCGCCGATACCGGTCGAATCTCCCCGTCCCTGACGTTGGCCAAGACGATCCGCAAGTACCCGACCCGAAATTGGTCGCGACCCTTCGCAGGCTGCCGGTCCACCAGCGGGAAGTCGTGGTTGCCCGATATCTGCTGGACATGTCGGAAGCAGATATGGCCAAGGCGTTCGGCGTAGCAAAAGGAACCATCAAGAGCCGCCTGCATCGCGGCTTGGAAGCCTTGAGGAAGGACCTGTCATGAAGACCGACGACCAGATTCGTTCGATGCTCGAAGCTGAGGCCGCCCGACAGGACCCATGGAACCCTCGCGGTTCGTCGGAGACGATGAGGCGTGGTCGGAGCCGTCAGATCCGACGAAGAGTTGGGATCCCGGCGCTTGCCGTCGCTGGCCTTGCCGGGGTCGTGTGGGTCACTGCCACTGTTGGCGGCCAGATTCAACCCCCCGCCCAGGTGGCCGATGCGCCAACCCCAGCTGAGATTCTCGCCGACGGTGTCGTCACTGAAGCCGAGTACGAGGCTGCCGGCAAGGCAGTCGTCGACTGTGTAGCTCAGGGTACGACCAGGGTGGAGTTCACCGTTGAGAGAGGGTTCTTCAACAACTCGTTTGCTGCAGGCGCAGACTCGTCGAATCCCGATAGTCGGTTCTTCGAGTGCTTCAACCAGCACATGGGAGTGGCCGTGTCGGAGATGTGGGAAGACCAGAGAAGCGAAACGACCTCGTCGTCGACATTCACAGATGTACATGAGATGCGTGATCTGGTCGAGGCTGCCGGCTTCACTTGTGACAGGTGGCAGGCGACAAGTTTTCCAGGACGCCCCAACCCGCAGAACGAGTTCGACTCGGCGATCTGCACGCTCCACAGCCAATTCATGGTGTATTACGTAGGCGCCCCGGGTGCAAAGGTGATCGAGGATGTCGTCACCACAGCGGCGCGGTATACGAATGACGGGCAGACGTCGGCTCAGGTCTACGGCGACAACTGGAGAGTTGACTGTTCGGGCGACCAGGTGGAATGCGACACAATCGTCAGCGCTCTGGGCGGAACCCTCCATGTTGTACAAGGGGACCCAGTTGATCGAGATGGTGATCTGCTGCCAACCATCTCGTGTCCAACCTTGCAGTCAACGCCGACAGGGCCGATCGCCTTCTTCACGCTCTGCAACGGAGACCCAGGACTCCCGCCGATCCCGATATACCAGGCAGGGCCTGAACCGACCCTGGAGCAGGCGGTGACCGCGCTCGTTACCAGCGACTTCGGGCCAGAGGGCCTGACAGTTGATATCACCCTGAACTCAGAAGGGGTGGCTCGGGTAGCAGTTCTCGACGAGAGTGGCCAGACTTGGGATCCCGGATCGCTCACGTCCCACCAGGTCTTGTCGCTGTTCGATCCACTCTTCGCCACAGTGTTCCATTTCCCCGAGGTTGAGGGGGTCGATAGGAGCACGCTGTGTTGGGGCGAGACTGTGTGTTCTGGTGTCACCACCCGCGAAGAGTGGGCATCGACCCTCTTCATCAACACCGGGGCACTGCTCACCAGAGAGTGCGACCTCGAAGCGGTGTGGCGCAACGTGGACGAATGCACGCTCCAGGGCGCCGTGGCCACCCAGCACTTCGAGACCGTGTCCCGGGAGGCAGGATCAACCGTCTACGCCGGACCGGGAACCAACTTCATCCCGGTCGAGGAATTGGAGTTGGGCGATTTCGTCGCCGTCTTGGAACGCCGGACAACTGACAGCGAAGGTGCCGAATGGGACCTGGTCTTGACGGAGTTGGGAACGCACGGATGGATGCTGGGAGGTGTTCTGGAGTCAACAGAACTGCTACCGGGAAGCCTCGACGACCCGGCCTCCCAGTCGGGCGAAGACGCAGAGCGAGACGGAGTCGTTCCCGAGCTAGCTGCACTTCCCAAGACCATCCGATCGGTCCCGCTACTCCCAGCAATAGCGACGCCGGAAGGGAACTGGACAATCGAAGTCCCTTCGTCCGGCTTCATCGCGATGGCTCGGGACAACGACTGTCTGTTCGGCAATATCAACGGGAGCTATCCGACCGAAGTGATCTGCACACAGGAGTACGGAGAGCTGCTCCTCTCAGGTCTTGACGGGACCATCCTCCGGGCATATCCCATGCCCTCCGCTGTCCCATCCTGGCTGCTCCTCACAGATCAGTACGTCTATGTCGGACACATCGGGGACGGAGGGAACCCGCGCTCGGTGATTGGGCAAGTCAACCGAGCGACCTATGAGCCCACCTTCCTGGTATTCGGCGGAGACGGCCAAGACTGGCCCACAACTTGGGAAGCCGTTGACCCCACCCTGTACGAAGGGCTCATCGAGATCACCCAGGTATGGGAGGACTCCCCCCAGGGACGAGTCCTTGCAGACTCCTGGATCGGCTCAGTCTGGGTAGACCAGGAAGGACTCAGAGCTCTCTTCGAGGGGCGCTCATGAGAGTCTTCGATATGGGGACGACCGGTTTCGGGCGTCCCCTATATCCCCTCAACCTGAGGTGGGGACATCGGGGACGTCCAAACGCGGACAAACCTTGCACTTTTGAGGAAGAGGGACTTCGGCTCTTCGTCTGGTTGGGAGGCACCTCAACCCGGTCGCTGCCGATGGTGCCTGGCGGAGGAGTTGGAACCTCCTCCGATGTGGGTGGTGACGATGTCTGTCACGAGACGAAGTTGATGGTGAAGGGATACCGGTAGTTGTCGCCTCTGGCCGCCTTCACTGATGCCACGATCACGAGCGCAAACCAGGTGATAGCGACGGCGGGGAGGGCGATGATGCCAACCAGCAAAATGATCGAGATCGCCGCGATCAAACCGTAGATGAAGAAGGAGATGTTGAAGTTCAACGCGTCCTTGGCTTGGCTCTCGACGTAGGGGTCGTCTCGATTGAGGAGCCACATGACCAGCGGGCCGACCAGCGAAGGGATGCCGAGGAAGGCAACGAACGCCGAGAGATGGCTCAGCGTGGCCAGGTTGCGAGAGTCCGACGACACCTCATTGGTGGTCGAAAGGATTTCGGTCGTCATAGTCGGTCTCCTTGTCGTGGTGTGTCTGTCTACGCCCACGATGCAACATGCAACCCGTCCGGTCTATTGGGTATGACCCCCTAACAACCCTGACCCTGGTCAGGGTTTCCTCGTGGAAGATCTCAACCAGGTCACCCAACAGGTCCCCTCTCGCGACCAGCTCACCCGAAGACTTCCGCGACCCAAACACGAGCCGCCAAACGTCCGGCGGTGGTCCCAGCTATAGCGCCCAGCAAGCACATGCGTTGAGGAGAGGCTGGCCTTCGACTCTCGTGAGTCGATATCCGCCGTCGACGGACTCTCCGTTGACTGTGAGGCGCCATCCCGTCTGACCCGCAGGCTCATTCATTGCGATGCGAAGCCCCATTGGATCATCGGCGACCACATCGAGGGCGATGAAAGTGTTGAAGATGGTTGTGGTAGGAGTGATCACCACCGACCTCCACGGATACTCGTCGGAGACTAAGGATTCGGCGATCAGATGACCCAGGTCTTCCATTGATGCAGCTTCTGGATACGCACGGAACTCGCTGAGGATGTAAGGGGTTAGATCCAATCGGGCGCTTGCCCATGAAGCCAGGTACTTGGCGTTCACCCAGCCGATGGTTCCACCGGCGTCGACCTCCCACCACATCGACCCCGAAGCCTCATGGCCATTGCCGGTAGCGCTGACTTCATCAGTCGAAGCCAGGACGGCAACAACAGGCGACAGTCCTGGACTTTCTCTGAGATTGAGCCCACCATCATGTGCAATACCCACCACTCTCAAGTCCAGCCCTTCGGGGGGATACACGTCGGGAGGGTCGAATGGGATGGGTGGACCGAGTTGGCTCTGAGGTGTCGCGCCGATGGGCGCCGGGTAGGCGTCGGAAATCTCGATGAATTCCAGGACGAGTTCCTTGATCGGAGCTGCCCTTGGTGTTTCCAGGTTCATATAGAGGTTGGGCACACCTTCGTGTTCGGTTAGCCAGAGCCAGTCGACGTCGGGATGGTCCTCCCACAACCATTCATCGAACTCTTGGAGATATGTGAGGAACTCACCTTCCGGGCCGTTCACGCTCGGGAAGACACCGGATTCGCCTCCCACCAGCTTTCCTTGCTCGATCCGATAGGTGGCAGTGGCCTCGTGGATCAGTCCGGCGGGACCGTGGAAGGCATCCCAGACTCGCTCTGAGCAGGTGACTTCCATGTCCGCAACCATCGAGCATGTCCACTCATATCGAGCGTCGTAGGCCAGGATTGCTGATCGCTCCTCGTCGAAGGTCCAAGGGCCGACCGCATGGGCCGCTCCCAGGTCGCCGTCGTTGAGAGCCTGGTAGTAGGAGTCGACCAGCGCCAACGTGTCCCCGGCCGCCCACACCGAAGGCAACTCAGGCGGTATTGACGGTGGAGTCAATTCGGAGGCTGGGGCCACCGGTTCATTGATGACGTTCGTGCCATCTCCGGCGAAGAGCTTTGACATGGCTCTCCAGGTGGGTTTGCACGGCGGACTTCGAGATGTTCAGCTGCTCGGCAGCCTCTCGATGGCTTAGTCCCAAACCCTCAACGAGGAAGACGACTGCACGCTGCCGTCTGGACAACTGTCGGAGAGCCTCCTCGAGCTTGGGCTCGACCCAAGGCAACTCATCGGCTGATCGCTCAAAAGGAATCTCTGTCCTTGTTCTTGCCCGACGCAGTGCGCGCCGTTTCGCGACACGGAACAGGTAGCCACCGGGATTGTGGGTTGACTGAAGCCGATTCCAGTTCTCCCGCGCAAACACGAGAGCGTCCTGAGTGGCCTCCCGACCTGCCTCATATCCGAGGTGAGCGACGAGCGAATGACGGAGAGCGGGTTCGTGCCGGCGAGCGAAAGCCGTGTATTCCCTCAACGCCGGATAGGTCATCTGCGTCTGCATCGCCACCCCAATGGCATTCCACCCCATAGTGCCCCCAAGACACCCGATTGCACGACAGGCGAAAGTCCCAATTCGCAGTAGTCAGCCAAGCGCCACGCCACCCGAGGCCGACATCCGTGACTCGGTCATCCGCCCGCATTGCTGGCCAATGCGGACCATCACACAACCCATCTGGCGCTTACTCCTGTCCGAGTTGCGCGAGTTTGCGATAATAGAGGGCTAAGTGATCCGGATACTGCGCCGACTGAGATTCCGTTCCGCAGGCATCATCCTCGCCACTATGGCGACGGCCTGCGGATCGATCAGCGCCGTCAACGACCCAGTCCCATGGGGGGACGAGGCCATTGGCTATTTCGATGAACTGGCCGTGGCCTATACGGCCAACGACTACTACGGCGTTTTGGACTTCTACTCCCCCAATGCCTTCCAGGAGAGATGGCGAGGGGGGGTCCGGGGCGGCCTCTTGGTGCGTGATCTCCTCCGCTGGAACTCGGGGGATCTTGGATACGACATCGTCGACATCCACCTCGGTCCTCAAGGAGCTCTCGCTCTCATCCGATCGGACACGGCGGGTGGCGGACTGAGCGTGGTAGTCAGCACTCTCGAGGACGGTTTGATCACGGAGGAGACGGTCTACGACCACAGCGCATGGCTGGAAGTTGGTCTTCGTGCATCACCCGACGTCGTTTCCCGTTACGAGAACCTCTACCGCGACTATGCCGACGTGTGGACGGATGCCAGCGTCGACGACCTCGGCAACGTCTACTCCAGCCAGGCAACACTCACCAAATCGTTGACCGGGACTGCGGCGCAAGGACTCGGCTCGATCCTCGAAGCAAGCTCCTCCATCGGGAGAGTCGACAGAATCGACCTGACTCAAACGGTCAACACCGTGGAGGCGAGTGGCCCGGCGATCTTCCTCGGACCGGCCGACTATGGGATAGACCCGGCTCGCGCAGTTGCTATCTACAACATGACGGATAGAAACGAGTGCAGCCGTCAGGTAGCGGTTGTGTGGCAAGCGGTCGGAGGGCAGATCCTTGAGGAGGCCCGCTATGAGGAAGTCGAATCATTCTCCCGGTGCAGATCCGAAAGCCTGCCCAACGGATGGTGGACTGGGCTTGAGCTTCCCCGGCCCAGCGACCAAGTCGCCCCCGGCACTGTTCGCACCGAAGGTGGTCATGAGCTCGAGATATACAACGGGACGCCTCGACTGGAAGAGCTTCTCCTGACGGGACTCAAGCGCTTCAGCAAGGCAGGCCTGGCAGAACCCCGCTTCGACACCGTCACGTTCGAGCCCAGCCGCCGATGTGATGAACGGTCTGGACGCCTTCTTCAAGATGAGGATTCTCGTGAGCTGTTTCTATGCCTCTTCGAGAGTGACCTCTGCCCCGGGGCATCAGCCTGCGTCAAGCCCTCTCTCAGTGTGCGGAATTCGGTTCTGCATGAGCTCGCCCACGCCTGGATCATCGATCACGTCGACGTCGCGACCCAGGATCGCCTTTTGCAGTCCACCGGACGGGAGTCTTGGGATGACGACAGCCTGCCGTGGGTCGAACGAGGGGATGAGTACGCCGCGGAGGTAATCAGCTGGGGCCTCCTGGAAGAAGACGCCCCCATGGTGAGGATCGGAAGGCCGCCGTGTGAGGAACTGGCCGCCTCCTTTGAGCTACTCACGAATACCGATTCTCTCCGAGCGGAAGGCGACTGCGGGAGCAGTTGACCTAACTGACGGAGATGGAGTCGATGGCCGCCACCAGTTTCTTCACCGACAACATGCCGTAGTCGAAGACGAACTGCTCACCATTGTTCATGGTGACGACGGCCCTCTTGGTGATTCCTGACCTGGTTGCCTCGGCGCCGGAGATCTCTCCCACCGGCAGATCGATGGTCGCCTTTTCGTCGTTCGAATACCGATAGACGGTGTGACCGCCGGCCGCGGCGAACGTCGTGACGTCAAGAAAGATGGCTTTGACGATCGTCTTGTTGCTCGACTCATACAAGGTGTCGAAGTGCACACCCGATCCGCTCACCTCGAGGGCGCCGGTATACCGACCCCCCTCTTCGGGCAGATAGTTGACCGTCCATGAACCAACCTTGTCACTCACTCAGGCCTCCTAGACGAATCCAACGACTGTAAACCCTCGGCGATCAGGGCCTGGCCGAGCCCGATCCGCCTCAATCGGGGCACGGTTACAGCGTCTTGAGCGCCGCCAGAGTGTCTTCGAGAGCCGCCTTGGCATCGGAGAAGAACATCAACGTGTTGTCCTCGTAGAACAACGGATTGTCGATGCCGGCAAACCCGGGCGACAGGCTCCGCTTCACCACGATGACACGACCTGCGTAGTCAACGTTGAGGATCGGCATCCCGTAGATGGGCGAGCCCGGATCGTCACGCGCCGACGGGTTGACCACGTCGTTGGCACCGAGGACCAGAACCACGTCGGTCTCTGGAAGCTGTGGGTCGGCCTGCTCGAGATCGAGAAGCTGTTCGTAGGGAACATCGGCCTCGGCAAGCAGCACGTTCATGTGCCCGGGCATGCGTCCCGCAACCGGGTGAATGGCGTATTGCACCTTGATGTCGGCGTCCTCAAGGGCATCGGCGAGCTTTCTCGCCGCGTGCTGAGCCTGGGCGACCGCCAGGCCGTAGCCGGGAACGATCATCACCGATTCGGCATAGCCGAGAGCGATAGCGACATCGTCGGCGGTAGCACGGTTGACCGGCTTCTCGTCGATCGGGCCGGCCGGACCGCCGCCCTCGCCCGATCCGAATCCGGCGAACAGAACATTACCCAGAGATCGGTTCATCGCCTCCGTCATCTGGAAGGTGAGGATCATCCCCGCCGCCCCGACGAGTGCCCCGCCGATGATGAGAGCATTGCTCTCGATGGCGAATCCGGCCGCCGCTGCCGCCAACCCGGAGAACGAGTTGAGCAGCGAGATCACGACGGGCATGTCGGCGCCGCCGATCGGGACGACCGTCAACACGCCGATGACCAGTGCGATCGCGCCCACGATCCAGAACCCGGCCGGATCCTCTGCGACGGCGCCCCAGACGGCAACACCGATGAGGGCGAGCATGAGCAACCCGTTGACGACCTTCTGGCCCGGGTACAGAAGTGGCCTGCCGGGGAGGATGCCCTGAAGCTTTCCGAAGGCGACGAAGCTCCCGGTGAAGGTGACCGCACCGATGATGATCGAGGCGAGGATCGAGGTGCTGGTCTCGGCCGCTATCGAAGCCAGGTCCGATTCGAGGACGGCGACGGAGGCGACCAGCGCAGAGGCGATGCCACCAAACCCATTGAATGCCGCGACCATCTGAGGCATCGCGGTCATCTGAACCCGAACCGCGAACCATGCACCCAGACCCGCCCCGACCACCAGACCGGCGACAACCGTTCCCCAGTTGACGATGTCCTGGGCGACGAGTGTCAAGACGATGGCGACGAGCATGCCCACGGCGGCCAGGCGGTTCCCGGATCGAGCCGTGCGCGGCCCGCCGAGTTTCCTCAGGCCGATGATGAACAGGACGGCTGCGGCGAGATAGAGAAGTTCGATCATTCGGCGTCTCGCTGACGCCTGCTCTTGAACATCTCGAGCATCCGATCGGTGACCAGGAACCCGCCGACCACGTTGATGGTTGCCATCACGACAGCCAGGAAGCCCAGCACCTGGGCCAACTGCGTCGAGCCGAGTCCGGCGGCCGCGATAGCGCCGATGATCGTGATACCGGAGATGGCATTCGCTCCGGACATGAGGGGCGTGTGCAGCGTGGGTGGGACCTTGGAGATGACCTCGAAGCCGACGAAGGCGGCGAGGACGAAGACCGTGATCCCGACTACGAGAGGACTCATTCCTCACCATCCATTCCGAGGGCTCGTCGGGTCACCGGGTGGGTCACCCGCCCTCCGTGGGTGATGCAGGCTCCGGAAACGATCTCGTCATCGAAGTCGAATGTGACTTCGCCTTCCTCATCGGAGATTCGGGCGATGAAGGCAGCGAGGTTTCGCCCGTACATCTGGCTGGCGTCAACAGCCACTCTGCTGGGGAGATCGGTCGGGCCGATGATCTGGATGCCGTTGTAGTCGTAGGTCTCACCTGGGTGGGTGAGCTCACAGTTGCCGCCTGTTGGCGCGGCCACGTCGACGATCACCGATCCGGGGCTCATCTGGTCGACCATCTCTCGGGAAATGAGGAGTGGCGCCGCCCGGCCCGGGACCTGAGCCGTCGTGATGACGACGTCCGCGTCGGCCACGGCGTCGGCGAGTGCTGCCTGCTGGCGCCTCTGGGTCTCATCGGCCACCTCTTTGGCGTAGCCCGATGAACTGGCAGCGGACTCGTCGACCGGGGCCGCGATGAACTTCGCTCCCAGCGATTCGATCTGTTCCTGGACCTCGGGCCGGATGTCGTAGGCCGACACCACCGCTCCGAGTCTCTTCGCAGTGGCGATGGCCTGGAGCCCGGCAACTCCTGCGCCGAGCACCAGCAGCCGGACGGGTGGGATCGTTCCAGCGGCGGTCGTCAGCATCGGGAAGATTCTCGGTGTCTCCGTGGCAGCCAGCAGAACGGCGTGATAGCCGGCCGCCGTTGCCTGCGACGAAAGGGCATCCATGCTCTGGGCCAATGTCGTACGGGGGATGGCCTCCACGGCAAATGAAGTGATTCGCCGCCTGGTCAGCACCTTCACCAGGTCGGCCGAGGCGAACGGGTCGAGGAACCCGGCGAGGGCGCCACCCTCGGGCACGTGTTCTGCCTGCGAAGGTGTTGGCGGTCCCACGGCGACCACCAAATCGGAACCGGTGAACGGGTCGGGCATTACTTCGGCTCCGACCTCCCGGTAGGAGTCATCGGTGAAGCCGGCGCCGAGCCCGGCACCGGTTTCAATAACGATCGAGTGTTTGGCATCAATGAGTCGTTGGGCGACCTGTGGAGTGATGGCGACGCGTCGCTCTCCCTCCGACTCCTTGGGTACTGCTATACGCATCGGGGCTCAGTCTGTGTGACTGAGCGCAACATTGCCAACTTGAGAACCCGACTCGAGATACCGGAGAGCGTCAGGGAGTTCGGAGAAATCGAAGACTCTCGCAACCGCGGAATGAGCCTTGCCCAACCGCAGCCAGTTGGTGGCCCGGGCGAATTGGGAGTGTGTCCCCATCGACGATCCGATCAGTTCGAGCTGCTTGAAGAAGAGGACGGGGAGGGTCAGGTCGAGTTTGGCGCCGCTGGTCGAACCGCAGATGGCGATGCGTCCACCCGGCTTGGCCGCGCGCATCGACTGGGACATGGTTGCTGGCCCGACGTTCTCGATGACCAGGTCGGCTCCGCCGACGGCCGTCATCTCCTTGCCGAATTCCCCTGCGGAGTCGAAGCCGGCGATCGCACCGTTGTCGACGGCCCAGGCGATCTTCTCAGGTGATCTTGAGGTGACATACACCTTGGCCCCCAAGGCCTGCGCCAGCGACATGGCGGCCGAAGAGACACCCCCGCCGACCCCGACGACCAGAACCGTCTCACCCCTCAGCAACCGACCCTTCTCGAGCATCCGCAAGGCCGTCACGGTGGCGAGTCCGAATGATCCGGCGACCTCCCACGACAGGGCCTTCGGCTTGCGGACGGCGTTGATGGTGGGGATGACCACAGACTCGGCGAAGGTCCCGGGAAGATGCTCGCCGAGGATCTTGAAAGACCTGCAATAGACGACGTCGTCGTTGAGGCAGAAGTCGCAGGTGCCACACGAGATGGAAGGGTCGACGATGATCTCGTCGCCGATCTCGAATCCGGCCACCCCCTTGCCCACGGCGTCGATCACGCCGGCCGCATCCGCCCCACCCGTGTGCGGGAACTCTTTGGGGGCGGGGAGACCCATCGACACCCAGAGGTCGAGGTGGTTCAGTCCCGCCGTCTTGATCTTGACCCGCACCTCGCCCGGGCCCGGCTCCGGCGTGGGCACGTCGTTGAGGACGTAGGAGTCGATTCCATTGGTGTCGGTTATCTGCCAGGCCTTCATCGTGGCAAGAGTAGCGTTGAGTCAAGGCCCGTCTGGAGAGTGAATGGCCGTCGAGCTGCCCAATGATCGTGAAGTCCACACAACGTCGCTGAAGGTTCGGTTCTACGAACTGGACCCCTACGACCATGTGAATCACACCAACTACTTCGGCTACTTCGAAACCGCTCGTATCGAGTATCTGTCCGAGATCGGCTGGGGGCTCGACGTCTTGAAGGAGCGCGGCCTCCAGTTCGTGGTGGTCGAGATACATGCCCGGTTCCTGTCGGCCGCCACCTACGGACAGGAGTTGGAGATCAACACCTGGGTCGATCAGGTGGGCAGGGTGAAGTCGACCTGGCAGCAGCGCATGTCTACCGACGACGCTGAGGTTGCCCGGCTTGCCGTCACGTTTGCGGCGACCGACCTCGCCGGGAAGCCGCGGCGCACACCGGACGCCTTTCTCGAGCTGTTCAGGTAGGCCACCGTCGACCGGTGTGCAACGCGTCGGGCTGAGGCCGACGGATTGCACACCGATGCGAAAGAGGCGCAACATCCTCACCGCCGCTTCACCGCTCTCTAACAACTCCCTCGGATACTGGTCCTCGAACAGCCAGGAATAAGGAGCCAGAAAATGCGTAGCAAGGTCATTGCTGCCCTCGTCGCCGGAGGCCTACTCGTCGGCGCGGGATTCATAACCACGATCGTCTCTTCGCCAAGCGTCGCCTCGGCGCAGGAAGAGACCGACGCGCCGGAGGAGCAGGGCCTCATGGGCCGCGGCATGGAGTTTCTCGGCGATGTCCTCTCCGACCTCGTCAGCGAAGGAACAATCGAACAGGCCGATGCCGATGCGGTGCTGAACGCGGTCGAAGCCAAGGCAGGCGAAATCAGGGCCGAGCGTGAGGCCCAGCGCGAGATAATCGAGGCAGCGCTCGAAGACGGCGTGATCACCGAGGACGAAGTTTCGGATCTTCCCGAAGATCACCCGCTATTCGGTGACCGTCTCGACGAGGCATGGGAAGACGGCGAGCTCACCAAGGAGGAGCTTGGCGAGTTCCGTCATCCCAGACGGCATGATTTCAAGCGAGGGGCACGCTTCGGCGCCCTCCTCGACGATGGCGGCATCGACGCCGATGAGTACGCGGCCCTCGGGGACGACCATCCCCTGAAGACCGCCGAGGTCGAAGAACTGCTCGACGGCGATGGACTCATCACTCTTGAAGAACTCCGGGAACTGCGGCAGCAGTCAATGACTGACAGCCAGGCAGATACCCCGGACGCCTAGGGCACTCCACTCCTCACCTAGCCCAGGTAGGAAGACCCCCTTCTCACGAAGGGGGTCTTCTGTGTGGCTTGCGCTCAGGCGAGGAACTCGCCAACCCAGGGGTCAGCCGGGTCGGCCAGGATCTGGTCGAGGGTCCCGGTCTGAACCACCCTGCCGTCGCGCATCAAGGCGAGCCGATCACCGAGGGCCACGGCCTCGTCGCGATCGTGGGTGACGACGACGGCAGTGACACCTCTCTCTACGAGTGTCGCTCTCGTCTCGTCGACCAATTGCCGGCGGATGTTGCGGTCGAGGGCACCGAGCGGCTCGTCGAGCATCACCAGCTTCGGATTCGGGGCGAGGGTGCGAGCCAAAGCGACCCGTTGCTGCTCGCCTCCTGACAGGGAGTCGATGGCCCTGTCTTCGAACCCGCCGAGGCCCACCAGTTCCAAAACGTGGGACACCGTCGCACCGGTCTCTCGCTGGCCGGCCATCCTCAGCCCGAAGCCGATGTTCCCGGCCACGTCGAGATGCGGGAAGAGGGCGTACCCCTGGAACATCAGGCCAAAGCCTCGTTGGTGGGTTGGAATGTCCATGACCGATTGTCCATCCCAGATCACACTCCCCGAGGAAACCTCCACAAGACCGGCAATGGCCCGAAGAAGGGTGGTCTTGCCCGCTCCCGAAGGCCCGAGGACGCTGACGATCTCGCCGTCGTCCAGCCTGAGGGATGCATCCACCAGGGTCTCGTACCCGTCGAGAGAGACGTTGATCCGCTCGACCGACAGCATCAGAACCGACCCACCTCTCCGACGCTGGCACGGTCGATCCAAAGAACGACCGCAGTGACCAGGACGGCGAGAACGACCGCCAATGCCATTGCCATCCCGAAGGAGGTTTCGCCCGGACGACCCAGGAGCCGAAAGATCATCGTGGGGATGGTCACGGTGTTGGGACGTGCGATGAACGATGTCGCCCCGAACTCCCCGAGCGAGACGGCGATGGCGAATCCGGCTCCGACCGCCGCAGCCCGCGCCACGATGGGGAGGTCGATCTCGCGCCAAACACGGGCGGGCGACGCCCCCAACACCGACGCCGATTGCCGCAGCTCGGGTGGAATCGCCCGGAGGGTGGGCACCGTTGCTCGCACGACGAAAGGAATGGCAACCAGCGCGTGGGCGATCGGCACCAGCCAGAGTGATGTGCGCAGGTCCACAGGCCAATCGAGGGCGACGATGAACCCGAATCCGATCGTCACCGCCGACGTCCCCAGGGGAAGCATCAACGTGAGGTCGAACCACCTCGACAACCCGCCCGACCGTCTGGTGATCAGGACCGCGGCCATCAGGCCGACGGTGGTGGCGATCACTGTTGCGACTGTGGCGAAGAGGAGGCTGTTGGCGATGGCAGAGCCCGGGTTGCCCACTACCGGGTCGTTGGTGAGAAGCGAGACATAGAACCGCCCGCCCAGGGACCCGGCAACCAGAGAAGCGAGTGGAGCGGCGAGCATGGCCATGGTGGGGATGACCGCCAGGGCGACCCAGACGCGTGCCTTCCCAACAGGCCGGGGAAGGGTGGCGCTCGAATCCAGGGTCCAGGACACCGAGTGACGTTCCTGGTAGCGGGAGTACAGGTAGAGGGCGGAGGTAACGCCGACCATCTGGACGACCGCCAGGGCGGCCGCCAGCGGGAGGTCGAACAGGTTGACCGCCTGTCTGTAGATCTCCACCTCCAGGGTCGCGTACCGGAATCCTCCGAGGATCAGCACCACACCGAAGGAGGTGAATGTGAAGAGGAACACGATCGAGGCCGCCGCCGCTATCGCCGGTCGGAGGAGCGGGAGGGTGATGGTGCGAAAGACGCTCCAATCGGATGCGCCGAGGGTACGGGCCGCCTCGTGGAGTTTGGGATCGATCCTCGACCAGAGAGTCGAGACGGTTCTCACAACAACGGCCACATTGAAGAACACGTGCGCCGCAAGGATCGCCCCCAGCGACTCGGAGAAGCCGAGTGCGAGAAAGGCCGTGCCCACCACCACAGTCGGCAAGACGAACGGCACAGTCACGAACGCTGTTGCCAGCCGTCGGCCGGGAAAATCATGGCTCGAAACGGCCCAGGTGAGAGGGGCCGCCATCAGAATCGTCAGCACCGTCGAGACGCCTGCCTGCCAAAACGTGAACCAGCCGACCCGAATCAGCCGCGCTTCGAGACCGCTCGACCCGATGTCGATCTCTGACAGCCCCAGACCGAGGATGCGAGCGACCGGGTAGGCGAAGAAGTAGCCGAGGAAGATCGTCGGGACGGCGGCGACCGCCACCCAGCCCCACCGGGTCTTCCTCATCAGTTCCCCATCACCTCGATCCACTCATCGATCCAGCGGTCGCGGTTCTCGGCTATGTACTCCGCGTCGAACCGGGTTGGGCTCTCGGGAAGTGAGGTGTGCTCGACGAACTCCTGGGGCAGTTCGGCGTCACCGTTGGCCGGATACACGAACCAGTTGAGTGGGATGGTCTCCTGAAAATCCTTCGACAGGAGGAAATCGACCAGTTGACCGGCCGATCCCGGATAGGGGGTACCGGCAAGGATCCCGGCGTACTCCACCTGGCGGTAGCAGCCGGCGTCGATGACGCCCGTCGGTGCGGTGTCGATTGGCACCTCCGAGAAGATCACTTCGGCCGGCGGTGAGGAGGCGTAGGAGACGACCATGGCACTCGACCCGCCGTGTCTGGCGAAGTCCGCGTAGTAGGCCGTGGTCCAGTCCGAGGTCACGTTGATGCCCCCCTTCTTCATGTCCCCCCACCAGTCGAGCCATCCCTCTTCGCCAAAAACGTCGATGGTGGCGAGCATGAAGGCGAGCCCGGGTGAAGACGTCGCCGGGTGCTCAACGGTGAAGCTCATTGCATAGAGGCTCGCTCGGAGATCGTCGAGGTCGTCGGGCACCACGGTGCCCGTATTGTCGAACCATTCCTTGTCGTAGTTGATGCACACGTCGCCGAAGTCGATGGGTGTCACCAGATTGTCCGGATGGCGAAGGTCCCGGTCAACCTTGCCCAGGTCACGGGCCTTGTGGGCGAGGAAGATCTCCTCGGAGAGAGCTCTGGACAGGAAGGTGTCGTCGACGCCGAACAGGACGTCGGCGAGGGGATTGTCCTTGGTGAGGACCGCCTGATTGACCATCGCTCCCGCGTCTCCGGCGGCGAGAACCTCGACTTCGATCCCGGTCTCCTCGGTGAACGCAGCAAACGTCTCGTCGGTGATGGCGCCAACGAATGAATCGTGAGCGATGAGGGTCAGTGTCTCTGGCGTTTCGGTGTCCTCGGGCCCGCCACATGCGGCGCCGACGAGTCCCAGGGCGACGATCAGGCAAACTGCCTTGATTGGATGTCTCATCTTCTCCTCTTCTCGGGGAGCGATGAGAGCTGAGTCCCTGCGCCGGCATTATCCGGGTTCAGGTTCGATCGGTCGGAGCCTCCAAGGCTCCCTCTCAGCCCGGTGTCACCGAGCTCCCGTCTTTACGAGGATACCGCGCGTTTGGGGTCAGCGGGCTATCGGCCCGATTACCAGGACGGTGTTGTGGCCACCAAAGCCGAAGGAGTTGGACACGACCGGCCCGGGCTCCCAGGCGCGGGGCTTCCTCACGATATCGTTCAGCGGGATCTCCGGGTCCTGATTGACCAGCCCCACGTTTGGCGGGAGTTCCTTGCGCCGGATGGCCTCGACGACAACGGCTGCCTCGATAGAGCCCGACGCACCCAGGCCATGCCCCGTCGTTCCCTTGATAGAAGACACGGCGGGTTGGTCGTCACCGAAGATTCTCTGGATGACGGCCCCCTCGGTTCGATCATTGAGTTCGGTGCCTGTCCCGTGGGCGTTGATATAGGCGATATCCGAAGGGGCGAGGCTGCTGTCTTCGAGGGCCAACCTGATGGCCCGCTCGGCTCCGTCACCCTCGGGGTGCGGTGCCGTGACGTGGTAGGCGTCGGCAGTGGATGCCCCGCCGAGGACCTCGGCGAGTGGAGTCGCCCCCCGTGCCAGTGCGGTTTCTTCCGCCTCGAGAATCAGGATTGCCGCCCCTTCGCCCATGACGAAACCGTCGCGGTCTAGGTCGAAGGGGTGGGCGTATCCGGAGGGGGAGAGTGCCCTCGCCGCCTTGAAACCGGCGCGTGCGGAATCCCGGGCGGCGGCTTCGGTGCCGCCGGAGACCACGGCATCTGCGTATCCCCATTGGATTTGCCTGACGCCGTCGAGGATGGATTGGGCTCCGGCGGCGCAGGCGACGACCGGTGTGGATGCCTGACCCCCGAATCCATACTTGATGGAGATGGCGGCGGCGGCGGCGTTGGCCATCATCATCGGGATGAGGAAGGGGGAGACTCGTGGATTGTCTTCTCGTGACTCGAGGACGAGGTTCTCCAGGGACTCGAGGCCACCGATCCCGGTGGCAATGGCGACACCGACTCTGTTGGGATCGACATCGAGCTCACCCGAGTCTTCGAAGGCTTCAATAGTCGAAACAAGGGCGAACTCCGTGAACTTGTCGAGACGCCTCGCCTCGCGGCGGGGGAGCCACAATTCGGGGTCCCATCCTTCGATCAGGCGCGGTGCGGGTCCGGGATCGGCCTGGAGGCCTTTCCACAGGTCATCCGTCCCGATGCCGGGTGCGCCGACCGCTCCTACGCCCGTGATAACGACTCGCCGTTTTTCCATGACCTGATTCTGCCTGATTCAGTCCGGGAAAACAGATTCTTGGAGGCGTTGCATTCCCGAGATCCAACGGTCGTAGTCGTTCGCCTTGTTCTGGAAGAACTTTCCGACCTCTGGATGGGGCAGGATCAGGAAGCTCTCCTCGGCGATTCCCCGGACGACCGAATCCGCCACCGCCGACGGTTCGATCAGATGCGGTCCGAGAAGATCCTCGAATTCTTCGGCCGCCCGGACAAAGGGGGTGTCGACGCCCATCGGGCACAGGCAGCTCACTTTCACACCCTTGTCGCCGTAGGTCACTGCAAGCCATTCGGCGAAGGCGATCGCTGCGTGCTTCGTGACCGAATACTGGGCCGCCTTGAGATTGGTCAACAGCCCCGCGGCCGAAGCCGTTGACAGGAAGTAGCCGCTGCCGCGCGCCACCCAACCGGGGATGAGATGCTTGGCGGCGTGGACATGTGACATGAGGTTGACCTGCCACATGCGGTCCCACTCCTCGGGGTTCGATTGCTCGTCGCCGGCAACCCCGATGCCTGCGTTGGCACAGAAGAGATCGACCGGGCCGTGGGCGTCCTCGACGTACTCGATCAGGTCGCGGTTCGATTCCGCATCCGAGACATCCATCTGCCGGGCGGTGGCACCCAGCTCTCCGGCCACCGACTCCGCGGCGCTGCCATTGAGATCCACGAGAACGAGGGCAGCCGGGCTCTCCCTTGCGAATCGACGCGCCATGGCCTCACCAATGCCGCTTCCGGCACCGGTCACGACGATCACTTTGCCACTCAGGTCCATTGGGGGAGCCTACGGGACTAGAGCGTCGCCTTCTTGAGTAGACCGGCTCCGCCCTTGACGGTTGGTATGAGACCGTTGGCCTGGGGGAGCAGGTGCTCGCCGTAGAAGCGGGCAGTGGTCACCTTGTCGGTCAGGAAATCGGCATCGAACTCGGCCGGTTCCGACTTTGCCGCCACCGCAGCCTTGGCCATGAGCCAGCCGCCGATAACGGTGCCGAATTGGGTCATGTAAGGACTCGCTCCGGCCAATGCGTCCTCGATGTTCCCTGCTGCGAGCTGCTCGCCAAGCCAGGTGGAGGTGTCTGCCAGCCCCTGGATCGCGGTGGTCAGCTCGTCCCGGAAATCCCCGAGGTCGTCGTAGTCGTTCATGTACTTCAAGACGTCGGTCATCTCCGTTATGAAGCGGCTGAGCACGGCGCCACTCTCGAGAGTGAGCTTGCGGGCAACCAGATCCATCGCCTGGATTCCGTTGGTCCCCTCGTAGATCGGGGTGATTCGGACATCACGCAGGTATTGGGCGGCGCCAGTCTCCTCGACGTATCCCATGCCACCGTGCACCTGGAGACCGATCGAGGCCATCTCGACTCCGAGATCGGTACACCAGGCCTTGACCACCGGCGTGAGCAGGGCGAGGCGGTCTTTGGCCGACCGGGCTCGTTCTTCGTCCTCGGAGTGCTTGGCGAAGTCACCTTCCTGAGCGGTGAAGTAGAGAAGGCTGCGCATCGCCTCCGTGTTCGCCTTCATCGTGAGCAGCATCCGACGTACGTCGGCGTGCTCGACGATGGCAACACTGTCCTTGGACGACGACCCGACGGCACGACCCTGGAGACGCTCATGGGCGTAGGTCGAGGCCTTCTGGAACGCGGCCTCGGACACGGCCATCCCTTCCATGCCGACGCCGATTCGGGCGGCGTTCATCATGGTGAACATGTTCCGCATGCCGTCCATCTCGTTGCCGACGAGATAGCCGACTGCCCCTTCACCGGCGTCTCCAAATGAGATCACGCAGGTAGGTGAGGCATGGATCCCGAGCTTGTGCTCGATGGAAACGACCTTGATGTCGTTGCGGTCACCCGGGTTCCCGTTCTCGTCGGGGAGAAACTTGGGGACCACGAACATCGAGATGCCCCGCGTGCCTGGAGGCGCGTCCGGCGTTCTGGCCAGGACGAGATGAATGATGTTCTCGGTGAGATCCTGATCGCCCCAGGTGATGAAGACCTTCGTTCCGAAGATCAGATATGAGCCGTCGTCCTGGAGTACCGCCTTGGAGCGGATTGCTCCCAGGTCGGACCCGGCGTCCGCCTCGGTGAGGTTCATCGTGCCGGCCCACTGGCCGCTGACGAGCTTCTCGACGTAGGTGCTGTTCAACTCGTCGGAACCGTGGGCGACAAGGGCATGGATGGAGCCATGGGTGAGCATGCCGGCCAGGGAGAAGGCGAGATTGGAGGATCGGAACATCTCGTCGATGGCAACGGCCACGACGTAGGGGAGACCGCCGCCACCCCACTCCTCGGGCATGCCCGCGGCCGACCATCCGGCCTCGGTCCACTTCGCATATGCCTCCTTGAAGCCATCGGGTGTGACAACTCCGTCGTCCTCGAGGATGGAGCCCTGCTCATCACCGACGCGATTCAGGGGAGCGATTACCTCCGTGAAAAACCGGGCTGCCTCATCGAGGATCACGGCAACCGTCGCCGGATCGGCATGCTGGTAACCATTCAGCTTGGAAACGCTCTCCAGATCAGCGACATGATTCAGAGTGAAGTTCTGCTCGTCGAGACGAGGTGTGAAACCAGACATGCCTTCGATGGTACCGGCGGGAAAAGCGTGTGATTCCGCCAACCTCGAATGTCGGATTTGCGACATTGTGTGATGCAACGTCGCCGAAGCTGGTTCAACCTCAGAGGATGTCGACAACCAAGTCAAAGCGGAGCTCGAAGCGGGCGCGCGCCGAAGAACGCCGTCGGATAGCACGACGCAAGCAGCTGATGACCAGAGCCGTCATCGGGGTCGGTGTCGTGTTGATCGCGGTCGTTTTCGTGTTCGCCTTCAGCTCGAGCGAGACGGCGGTCGGCACGACGGAAACCGATGCCTGGGATCTTCCCGCCTTGGACGGCGGCGAAACCAGAGTGACGCTCGACCAGTTCTCAGGCAAGCCAACTGTTGCTGCGTTCTTCGCCTCCTGGTGTGAGGTCTGTCGGCAGGAGTTGCCCGGGTTCGCCGAACTGTCATTGCGGCTGGGTGAAGATGTCGATTTCGTAGGCATCAACACGATGAACAACGGCTCAGGTCTTCCCTTCGCCCATCGGTTGGGAATCGGCGACTGGCCACTGGCCCGCGACGTCGGAGGCATCGACGGTCGCCAGTTGGCAACCAACTTCGGCGCCCGCGGCTCGCCCACCACGGTCATCTATGACGCCGATGGGGTGGTGGTCGACGTGACCCTCGGCAGATTGACGGCAGGCCAACTCGCCCAGAGGCTCGATCAGTTCTTCGGGGTCGGTTCCTAGTGTCCCGGGTCGTAGGTCCGTGCTGATCTCGGCCAGGCATAGGCGTTCCTGACAAGGACGCACAACGAAGGCGCAGCCGTAGCTGCGTCGAGGCGGAGGACGCCGTCAGGGGCGTCGAGGCCAGTCGAGATTCTGTGCATGAGTTGCGACTCGGGACACTAAGTCAGCAACGCCTCGACGAGTCCCGGGAGGGTGTCGCCTATCCCCGCATCGATCTTGACGGCCGCGATGTGATCGACCTCGGTCGGTCCCCGGTTGATCACGACTATCGGCTTGGCCTGGTTGGCGGCACGGATCACGAAGTCGGCGGCAGGCCACACCGAGACCGTTGACCCCACGACGAGCACGGCTTCGGCAATGGCCAGGAAGATGCCCGCCTTGCGAACTTCCTCGTCGGGGAGGACCTCGCCATACATGATCGTGTCCGTCTTCACGAGGCCTCCGCAGCGCGGGCAGGCCGGATCCTCCTCGCCGGCCTCAACCCACTCGAGGACGGATTCGGTCGGCCACGTGCCATCGCACGACATGCAATGGGCGTTGCGCACGTTGCCGTGAAGTTCGGCGACGAAGTCGTCCTCCAGTCCTGACTGATGGTGGAGGCCGTCGATATTCTGGGTCACGACGCCGGCCAGGCGGCCCCGATCGCGCAGCGCCTTGATCGCCATGTGGCCCTTGTTTGGCTGCACCGTGGAGCGGGCTCCCCACAGCTCACCGGCGATGTGCATCTTCCAGCCTTGAACACGGAGGTCGCGCTTGTGCCGGTAGCGTTCGATGGTGAAGTCGTCGGGATCGACCTTGGTCCACAGGCCGTCAGGCCCCCGAAAGTCCGGGATCCCCGATTCGGTGCTGAGTCCGGCGCCACTGAATACGAGGATCTGTTCGGCCGGCCTGAGGACATCAACAGCGTCGGCGACGAGATCTGACATCAATCCTGCCGAAGGTGAACGATGTCGGCCAGGTGTGTCCGGATCGTCGGGTAGGCCAGGGCCACCGTCGGCTCGGCGTCGAACGAATCGAGAATCCCGCGCCAGATGCGGTCGGCGCGTCCCCGTCGGGTCCGGGTCTCCACCAGATAGCGAGCGGTGAGCAGGACACCGCTGTCACGCACAGAGACGTAAACGGTCGGTGTGAGAGCACCAACCCTGATCGAATACGTGCGGGCTGTCTCCCTGATCCGGCTTCCGGCGGCGCTTTCAACATCAGGGGCAGCGTCGCTCAGGACCTCACGAATCAGTTCCTCGGCCTTCCTCCAATTCGACTCGAAGGTGACCAGAACCGGCAACTCGTCCCAGATGAAGGCGAAGCCCTCGGTGTAGTTGTGCACCGCGTTGTTGAACACGAACCCGTTGGGAACGTGGACCAGCCTTCCGGTGGATTGCTCGGCGTCGACCCAACCTTCGACCTCCATGAGGGTGAACCGGAAGAGGCGAACGTCGACGACGTCTCCTTTGAGTCCTTTGACCTCGACACGATCACCGACCTGGAAGGGACGGCGAGTCAGGATGAACGCCCAGCCCGCCATGTTCTTGAGAACGTCGGCGAGGGCAATGGCGATACCGGCCGAGACCAACCCCAGATAAGTGGGCAGATTCTGGAATGCATCAATCCAGATGAAGGCCAGAGTGATGAGGAAGACGATGGTGGCCGTGTAGTTGACGACCTTCCTTGCCCGGTAATGGGATTCGGGATCACCGAGCCCCGGCGCGGTGACTATTCGGAGGACCAGGGCCCTGCCGATGAGGATGATGACGAACGTTCCGACCGTGTAGAGCACCGGTTTGAACGTCGATTCAGATACGCCGAAGGTCTCAGTTAGCCATTCCACGTCGCCGATTATCGGAGGAGTCGGCCGTATTGCGGTGGATATCGCTCTCATAGGCCGAATAGCCCATGTGCGGCTGGCTCACCAGAGTGGATAATGATGCCGCGGTGGCGCGCTGGGAGTGCGTGACTTGAGGGAGTTAGGCATGAAGAAGGCGTTGGTCTTCGTTGCGGCCTTTGCGCTCGTCCTGGTTGCCGGTGCGGCCGTTGCCTTTATGGCCACACCTGGCGACGACACCGCCGGTGAGCCGGTAGCGATCAGAGTGCCCGCGACAACCACCTCCATTGTGGAGAAGGAACAGCCTCCGACCACCCAAGCGGTGAAAGAGGAACCGATCAAGGATGATCATTCGGGCGATCTCGATGATGAGCCGAAGGATGAGCCCGAAGAAGAGGTCGAGGAGAAGGACACGACTCCTCCAGACATCGTCATTCTCTTCCCCGAGGACGGTCAGCATTTCGATGAGAAGAAGGTTGCGTTCGAAGGCAAGACCGAGCCCGGTGCTCGCGTGTTTGCCGGCGACTACGAAGCTGACGTCGACGGCGAAGGCAACTGGCGCATCGTTCTGATCCTCACCCATGACGGTGGCAACCTGGCGGCCTTCGATGCAGTGGACGAAGCCGGCAACAAGTCGACCGCTTCGGTGAAGGCGTACTACGACGCTCCCGACGAGCCCAAGGAAGAGCCGAAGGAAGAGCCCAAGGATTACGAGTTTTCGGCCACTCAGAAGTACGGGTCGTGTGGCGAGGAAGTCCCCTACGACAAGTGGTACGGCATGGGCGATCCCGGAACGAAGATCTGGATCGAGTCGAAGTTCGGGTCGGGAAGCACCGTGATCGGTGAGTCCGGCGAGTGGTGGCTCAAGGTTGAGTTCCCCGAGGCCCCGTGCGGCGAGACCTTCGATGTGGTCCTCGAGACGGACCAGGGTCATCGCGAGGTCTACTCATTCACCCGCATCTGTGAAGAGAAGACTCACGATGAGGGTGCCGGCGACAAGTAAGGCTGCTCCTAACCCATTGGGAGCGGAAAGGGCGGTCCTTCGGGACCGCCCTTTCATATTGCTTGCGTGCGCTCTCGGATCACTCCTCGGGTACGTGCCGAGGGGGCAAGCCCATCCGTTCGTTGAGCGTCTCTTCGCGATCTCTCACGATTCGATTGGCGATCGTGTGGGCAGCATGGTTGAGCCACATCGCCGTGTGGGACCCGTCGGAGTAGTCGGCCTCGCCGAAGGCGTCGACCCTGTCCTGTTCGAGCAATCGGGCGGCCTGGTCGAACTCCCCGTGAGATCCGGGGCGGTAGACGGCGTAGGTCCGCCCTCCGTTGGCCTCGACGACCGAGAAGACCGGGACATCCGACGGTCCGTCGGCGATGTAGATCATGTTCTGGAACGGGACGCGGCGATCGGCATGTGCGATCTTGGCGTTCACATCGATCGTGCTGTTCTTGTTGGTTCCCTTGTTGATCTCGAAGAGGGCGCGCGTCTTCGAGGTGTTGTCGATGGTGTAGACCAACTGGCGTATCTCACCATCGGGTGCAAATAGCTGACCCTGGTGGCTCTGGTAATCGGGCGGTGCCACGACCTCGGTGAACTCGCATGCCCAGACGTGCTCGACCTGGGGGGCGATGACCGAGCCGAGGATCATCTGCCGAAGCCCGGTCGACACCACGTAGTGCTCCACCTGAATCTGATGCTCGGCGAACTTGGGCTCGGACTCCACCGTCTTGCGCACCAACTCGAGGAAGTCGGGCATGCCGGTGTAGAAGTCGATCTCTGCGCCGAGTGTCTTCAACAGGGCGTTGTCCAGTCCCGGCATCCGGCCCTCCCGGACGTAGGTCAGGATGTGGTTGAGGTAGAGGTGATCGCGCTGAACCAGGGTGGACCCCTGGTTTTGGTAGAACTGCTCGAGGCCGTCTACCTCTCTCCAGAACTCGGTCTCGTCAATCCCGAAATGACGGAAGAGCGGTCCCTGCATGTTCCCGGGGATCAACGTTTTGTCGAAGTCCCAGATCATCGCGATGACGTTCTGGGGGAAGAGTTGTCTACTCATGGCAGACCTATCAGGTTATCGAGTTTTCCACAGACCTCAATGGGGGCCTCCTCGGCTTCTGCGCGGCGTAGATTCGGTATACCGAACGCACAGCATTAGGAACGCGAACTAGGTGGGCCTCAGCCGGCGATGAAGGACAGCCGGATGGTCCGCACCGGGTTGTCGACGTTGGTGTCGACGAGGACGAGCGACTGCCACGTGCCGAGGGCCATCCGGCCAGCCTCCACCGGGATCGTGATCGATGGCGAGATGAACGCCGGGAGAACATGGTCACGTCCATGCCCCGGTGTTCCGTGCTCATGTCGCCATCGACCCGGTTCAGCGGGCAGCAGCCGATCGATGGCCATCAGGACATCGTGATCGCTTCCCGCTCCGGTTTCGAATATGGCGACACCGGCGGTGGCATGGGGGATGAAGACCGAGACGAGCCCGTCGCCTTCGTCGGCGCAGAAGCGAGCAACTTCGGCAGTGATGTCGAGGGTCGTCGCCCGGCCTCCGGTGGTCACGGTGAGCTGTTCCGTCTTCATGTGGCCGAGCGTACCGCGCCATTGCGAACGGTCTCCCCGTCTGTCCATCGACGTGCGTCGATGTAACCGTTTGCATGGTTCTGATGTAAACGGTTACATTCCCCCCGAGATGGACCAGAATCGTGTGACCAAAGACCCTGGGGATGCTGAGGCATCTGCGGTATCTATTGCACGATATGGCCTGTCGAGGCCTACGGGACTCGACGAGTCGCCTTCGGGCGTCTCTGAGCCGACGGGCCTTTTACCCTTTCCAACAGGAGGATCCAATTGAGATCTAAGCGAACCGTATGGCTTGCGCTGCTTGCAGCCCTGGCCATGGTTCTCGCTGCTTGCAGTCCTTCCGATGCTGGTGACACCACCACGACGGAGGGCGAGGCGACCGTTACGACGGAAGCTCCCGCAGCGACCACAACCACCGAAGCCGAGGTCACAGAGACCACGGCGGCTGGAGAAGACACCACTACAACCACCGAAGCAATCGTTCGTGCCGACGCCGACCTGGTGATCTGGGCCGACGACACACGGGCTCCGGTCATCCAGGCCTTTGCCGACGACTTTGCTGCCGCCCAGGGCATCACCGTCGCGGTCCAGGAACTTGGATTCGGAGACATTCGCGATCGTCTGATCACGGCTGCTCCCGCCGGTGAGGGACCCGATGTGATCATCGGTGCCCACGACTGGCTTGGCGGCCTTGTCGCTGCCGGCGTCGTTGCGCCGCTCGACATCGCTGCTGTTGAAGGCGACTTCGCAACTGCAGCGGTTTCCGCCTTCAACTATGAGGGTCAGATCTACGGTCTGCCATATGCCATTGAGAACATCGCTCTCATTCGCAACGTGGACCTGGTTCCGGACAGCCCGGCCACGTTCGAGGACATGGTCGATACAGCTCTGGCGCTCCAGACCGATGGCACCATCACCCTTCCCCTCGCATTGCAGGAGAACGGCAACGGCGACCCATTCCACAACTACCCGATCGTCACCTCCCTCGGTGGCTATGTCTTCGGTCTCAACGCCGACGGCAGCTACAACCCCGATGACATCGGTATCGACAGTGAGGGTGGCCTTGCTGCCGCCGTCTACTTCGGTGAGTTGTCGGATCAGGGCGTGATCAGCATCGATACTCTTTATGACGTGATGATCGAGTCGTTCAGCACGGGTGCTGCTCCGTTTGCAATCACCGGCCCGTGGGCCCTTGGTTCATTCGATGAGGCAGGCGTCAACTATGTCGTCGAGGCCATACCGTCGGTTGGCGGCGGCGAGCCCCAGCCGTTCATTGGCGTACAGGGCTTCATGGTTTCTCAGTTCGCCGAGAACCCACTGATCGCTTCGACCTTCGTGATCGACTACATGGCTACCCAGGAGGCGCAGGAAGCCCTCTTCGGTGCCGGTGGTCGTCCACCTGCCCACACCGCGGCCTTTGACGTCGTTGCGGCCGCCGACCCCAACATCAAGGGTTTCGGTGAGGCCGGTCAGAACGGATACCCGATGCCCGCCATCCCTCAGATGGGTGCTGTTTGGCAGGCGTGGACCGACGCTTACGAATTGATCTTCACCGGCAGCGATCCTGTGGAGGCGTTCACCAACGCTGCGGAGCAGATCCGCGCCACGATCGCCGAGGGCTGATCGACAAATGACCGAGACGGAGCCAAACGGAGGGTCTGTATCTGTAGACCATCTGTCGGGCTCCCCTGACGATGGACGTCGGGGGGAGGAATCCCCCCGACGTCTCTCATTCACCTGGGGCTTGGTTGTCAAGCTCCTCCTTCTCGCCGCAATCAATGCGATGTTCCTCGCCGGACTGCCGTCCATGGTCGAGAACGAGTGGTGGGCCGGCCTTGCCGTCACCGCCTTCGCCACCGCGCTGATCGATTGGGCATACCTCTCCAAGAAACGATTGGCTGCGAAGTACCTGGTCCCAGGGACGATCTTCGCCCTGGCCTTCCAGATGGTCCCGGTTCTCTACTCCGGGTCCATTTCGCTGACCAACTCGTCGGTCGACCATCGACTCACCGAGCAGCAGGCAATCGACAACCTCACCGGTCGTGTTTCCAATGTTCCCGGGACCACCAGGTTCGAGCTGACAATCATGGACGACAGTGGCGCCCTGGCCTTCTATCTGATCGACGACACTGGCAACGAGTTCCTCGGAACCGCGGAAGGGCTCGAGCCCGTCACTCCCGACGAAGTGACTACCGACGCCGATGGGAAGGTCATCGCCGTCGATCCCTATGCCACTCTCGGAATCAAGGACGTATCCGATCGTCAGGCGGAGATCGTCGAGTTCGAGGTCCCAACGGACGAAGGGGCGATCAAGGCCGCGACTTTGACTTCGGCAGCGGTCTACTCAGCTCTGTACACATACGACGAGTCCTCGGGACTCCTAACCGACAGCGACACGGGTGTCGTCTATGAGCCCAAAGATGGACGATTCACCGATCCCGAAGGCAACACGCTAGATCCCGGGTGGCAGATCTTCATCGGGTTCGACAACTACACGAGAGCCTTCACCAACGAGGCCATCCGCGGCCCATTCATGCGGGTGCTGATATGGAACTACGTCTTTGCCATCTCGTCCGTGGTCCTCACCTTTATCGTGGGACTAGGCCTCGCGATCGCCCTCAATCATCCGGCGATGCGCGGACAGAAGCTCTACCGCGCCCTCCTCGTCATTCCCTATGCACTGCCCAGTTTCATGACCGCTCTCGTCTGGGCCGGCATGTTGAACCAGGAGTTCGGAGTGATAAACAGGATCCTCGACGCCGACATCGCCTGGCTTCGCGATCCGACTCTCGCCAAGGCTTCTGTGCTTCTGGTCAACCTGTGGCTCGGGTTCCCGTACATGTTTCTTGTCTCCACGGGTGCGCTCCAGAGTATTCCTGACGAGCTCAAGGAGGCCTCCTACGTCGATGGAGCCACTCCCCGCCAGGCTTTCCGTCGGATCACTTTCCCGATGCTGATGATCTCGGTGGCTCCGTTGCTGATTGCCTCGTTCGCATTCAACTTCAACAACTTCAACGTGATCTACCTCCTCAACCGGGGAGGTCCTCCGATCGAGGGCGCCGTGACTCCGGCCGGTCACACCGACATTCTCATCAGCTACACCTATCGACTCGCCTTCGAATCGGGTTCCGGCGCTCAGTGGGGCTTTGCCTCGGCGATCGCCGTCCTGATCTTTCTGATGGTGGCGACTGTTTCGGGAATCAGCTTCCGTAGAACCCGCGCACTGGAGGATTTGGTCTGATGACGGCAATTCCACAAGAGGGCAGAGTTCCCGCCCAAGTCAAGACCAAGGCCGGTACCGGAGCCGTCGTTGGCGGCCGCACTCCGCTCATCAAATGGTTCAGAACTGTTGGCTGGAGGCATCTGGTGGCCTGGGCAGCCCTCATCTTTGCCCTATTCCCCGTGATCTGGGTGGTCTCCGCCTCGCTCAATCCTCTCGGGACTCTGACCTCGCAGAGGCTGATCCCGGACTCGTTCACGCTCGAGAACTACAAGGTGCTCTTCTCCGGCGCGATTCCCTACTCGAGTTGGTATCTGAACACGATCATGATCGCCGGTGGGGCCTCGGTCATCATGACCTTCCTCTCGGCTTTGGCCGCTTATGCCTTCTCGAGAATGCGCTTCCAGGGGCGTCGGGTTGGCCTGCTTGCGGTGCTTCTGATCCAGATGTTCCCTCAGATTCTCGCCTTCGTGGCCATCTTCCTGATCATGGTCCAGATCAAGGGTGTGTTCCCGGCCATCGGCCTCGGCACCAAATCCGGCTTGACGCTCGTGTACCTGGGCGGCGCTCTCGGCGTGAACACCTGGCTGATGAAGGGCTTCTTCGACACGATCCCCAAGGATCTCGACGAGTCGGCCAAGGTCGACGGGGCCAGCCACCATCAGGTCTTCTTCAGGATCATCCTGCCGCTGGTGGCACCGATCCTCGCCGTGGTCTTCCTCCTGTCGTTCATTTTCCTGATCAATGACTTCGTCCTCGCCGACGCGGTTCTCGGTCAAGGAAGTCCGGAGAACTACACGCTGTCGGTTGGTCTGTTCAGATTCCTGAGCGACCAGTTCAACCAGCGCTGGGGTCCCTTCGCCGCCGGTGCCCTTATGGCCGGCGTTCCAGTTGTCATCCTGTTCCTCTTCCTCCAGAGGTACATCGTCTCGGGTCTGACTCAGGGTGCCGTCAAAGGCTGAGCGTCGCCCCCTGGCGGACGACCACGGCGTCTATGGCTCCCCCGGCGATCTCTCGCCCTGGGATGTGCGGTTCGACCCTGTTAATCGCGCCTTCCTCGACTCCGATGCCGATGGCTCGGTTCGATTCAGGGTTTGGACCGACCCCGCCCTGAGTGACGGAATGCTCGTGGTTCGTCAGGGCAAGGAAGTAGCCGGATATCTGATGGCCCGAGCGGCTCAGACCATCCGATTCATCTACTGGGAGGTGGTCGTCGGGCCCTTCGTTGAAGATGTCGAGTATTCCTTTGCGTTCAGTGCTCCGAACGGAAAGGGCGTCTATCGGGTCCCGTCAGGGATCAGCAACGCCGTGGAGCGCATCGACCGGTGGAAGCTGACTGCGTCCGATGCCCTTGATGTTCCCGATTGGGTCAAGGGCGCCGGCATCTATCAGATCTTTCCCGATCGCTTCGCTCGAAGTGAACACGCCGACGACACCGGCCTGCACCCTTGGGGGTCGCCGCCGGAGCGGCGCGGGTTCCAGGGTGGAGACCTTGGGGGGATAATCCGGCGTCTCGACTATCTGAGCGAGATGGGGGTCGATGTCCTCTACCTGAACCCGATCTTTGTCTCGCCGTCGAATCACCGCTACGACACCGTGGACTACTACACCGTCGACCCGATGCTGGGCGGCAACCAGGCCCTGAAGGATTTGGTCGCAGAGGCACACGCCCGATCGATACGGGTGATCCTGGACGCCTCGTTCAATCACGTTCACCCCCGTTTCTTTGCGTTCGCCGACGTCGCCGAGAAGGGTCCGGACTCTGAGTATTGGGACTGGTTCGTCGTCGAGGAGTGGCCGGTCAGTATTCGGTATCGATCGGACCGGGCTCAATCAGACTCCGACTTCCGTGATTACATCGACGGACTTGGCACCGAACTCGGTTTCCCTCTCATATCCGACGACGGGATCGTCAGGCCGGTTCAGGCGAGTTTCGAGGCCTGGTACGGAGTTCCGACCATGCCACGTGTCAACCTCGCCAACCCGGAGGCACGCTCCTACATGCTTGACGTGGCCGCCCACTGGCCGAGGGAATACGACATCGATGGCTGGCGAATGGATGTCGTCCGCTACGTAGACCCCGACTTCTGGAATGACTTCCGGGAGGTGGTGCGCGCGGTCAAGCCCGATGCCTATCTGCTTTGTGAGGTCATGGGTGACGCCTCGCCGTGGCTCCAGGGTGATCGCTTCGACGCAACCATGAACTACACCTTCCGCGACCTCTGCACCCGCTTCTTCGCTGCCGGAGACCTCGGAGGCGATGGGATGATCGACGGCCTCTCACGCATGTGGGCTCAGTACGCCTGGCCGGTGACCCTCGCCAACCAGAACCTGATCGGCAGCCACGACACCGGCCGCTTCCTCACCGAGAGCGCCGGCGAGACCTGGAGGCTCCGCCTCGCCACTGTCCTCCAGCTCACCTATCCGGGCGCCCCGGGTATCTATTACGGCGATGAGGTCGGCCTCGAAGGTGGAGACGAGCCTGCAAGCCGGGGAGCATTCCCCTGGGAGGGCGACCCCACGGAACATGACCCCACGGAACATGAGGTACACCAGACCCTCCGGGAACTCGGGCAGCTGCGGCGGAAGGAGCCCGCTCTCGTCACAGGGGAGTGGAGGCCGCTCGAAGGCCGGGACGGGTTCCTCACGTTTCAGAGGACCCTCGGCGATCGGCGACTGGTCGTGGCCATCAACAGGTCTGACGAAGTCGCGAGCTTCAGTGACGACGCCTTGTCAGAAGTCCTGTGGGGCGAAGGCAGCGTCGAGGGATCGATCGTGACGATGGCGCCCCGGGCCGCAGTGGTGGTGGCGTGATGAGGACGATTGCTCTAGCCGCGCTGTTGTCCCTGGTCCTTGCCGCGTGCACTTCTGACGGCGAGGCGGCAACCACGACGACAACCCTGGCCCCCGCTCCCACTACGACGGTCCCGCAGATTGACGAGCCGGAGTTGTTTGTGAACCTGGTCTGGCACCAGCACCAGCCCTTCTATCCGAAGGATGCCGACGGCGTCTACACCCGTCCCTGGGTGAGGGTCCACGCCACCAAGGACTATTGGGACATGGCAGCCATGCTCGAGAACTATCCCGAGGTGACGGCCACGTTCAACCTCACGCCCGTGCTCCTCCTCCAGCTCGAGGATCTGGCAAACGGGGCCAAGGATTCCTACTGGGTCGCATCGGAGATACCGGCCGATGAACTGACGCTCGAGGAGAAGACCTTCATTGCCGAGCGCCTCTTCGATGTGAACTCGAAGATCGTGGCCAGGTTCCCCCGACTGAAGGAGCTGGCCGATGCCCGGGCCGCTCAAGGTGTCCCCGGTGTGGTCGAGTCGTGGACCGACGGTGACTTCCGGGATCTCCAGGTTCTCTTCAACCTCGCATGGACCGACCCGGGATTCCTCGCAGAAGAGCCTCTCGCTTCTCTTGTCGCCAAGGAGAGGGACTATGCCGAGGAGGACAAGTTGGTGTTATTCGACGAGCACCTTCGAATCATCCAGGACGTCATTCCGCTTCACGCCCGCTTGTGGGAAGAAGGGCGCATCGAGGTGACGACGACCCCGCTGGCCCATCCGATTCTTCCCCTCCTTGCCGACACGAATCTCGCCCTGGTTGGCGACCCGGCAGCCACGATGCCGTCGAGCCGTTTGCGCGAGATCGCCGACGCCGACCAGCAGGTGCTGCGCGGGCTCGACACCGCCGAGCGTCTGCTCGGCAGGCGTCCCACCGGAATGTGGCCTGGTGAGGGTGCCGTCGCTCAGGACATCATGAACCTGATCTCCAAGAACGGCGTCAAATGGATCGCGACCGGCGAGGACGTCCTGGCCAAGACCCTCGACATCGGGTCCTTCGAGCGAGACTCGAGCGACACGGTCATCGAGGCCACGACGCTCTACAAGGCATACTCGGCCCAGGTCAATCAGCGTGACCCGGTGGCGATATTCTTCCGGGACATCCGCCTGTCAGACCAGATCGGGTTCGAGTACTCGGGCATGCCACCCGACCTGGCGGTTGACGACCTGATCGCCAGACTGCGGGCGGTCTACGAGTCGATCGACGTCCAGGCATCCCACGACGCCGGAAGCCCGGCCGTGGTGTCGGTGATTCTCGACGGCGAGAACGCGTGGGAGCACTACGACAACGACGGCATCGACTTTCTCAACGCCCTTTATGAGCGTCTCGCCGACACCGACTGGCTCGAGATCACCACGCCGTCGGCCTACCTCGAAGCTTTCGGGGAGCCCGAGCCGATCAAGAACGTGTTCCCGGCCTCGTGGTTCCAGCCCAATTACGCGACCTGGATCGGCGAACAGGAGGAGGCCGACGCCTGGGACTACCTCTTCGACACCCGTCAGGACCTGCGCAAGGCGGAACAGTCGGGCGAGGTCTCCGCGGAAGCGCTTGCGGATGCCACGGAGGCGATGCTGTTCGCCGAGGGCTCGGATTGGTTCTGGTGGTATGGCTCTGACCAGGACTCGGGCGACGATTCCTATTTCGATCGGGCCTTCCGTGAGCTGTTGGGCCAGGTCTACGACGCTCTTGGCCAGGACCGGCCCGGATTTGTTGACGTTCCGATTATCCCCCAGACACCGGTCGCCGCCGACAGGACACCGGTTGATCTGATCACGATCGACATTGACGGTGAGCCCGAACCCGCCTGGGACGACGCCGGCCTCTACGAAGCAGCCGGCTTGTGGTGGGCGTTCGACAAGGAGAACCTCTACCTCCGCTACGACGGGGACGCCGGGTCCGGCGTCGAGTTGTATATCGGCGCCCCCCAGGGTTCGAAAACTTCGACTTCTTACGAGGGAAGCGTCCTCGGCTTTGGGGCGACCCACGTCCTGGTGGCCGGCGCCGACGGTGCCCTGTTGTGCAATCCCATTCTCGACTTCGATCCGTCGAGGTGCCTCGATCTCGATGCCGCTGCCGGTGAGACGCTGGAGATCGCGGTTCCACTAGCCGAACTCGGCGCCCTCGAGGGCGGGAACATCGTTCTCGCAAAGGCTCTGATCGACGAATCCCTGCTGCCGGAGACAGGGCCGCTGGGCTTCCAGGTTCCCGACATCTCCGATGTCGAGGTCTTCCTCGACGTGGAGGATCCGATCGGCGACGATCACGGTCCGGGGACGTACGTGTATCCGAGCGACGGAGTGTTCGCGGCCGGCAGCTACGACCTGACCCGGTTCCAGGCCGGCACCGAAGGAGACGAGGTTGTATTCACATTTGAGGTTGTAAGCCCTATTGGGAACCCGTGGGGCTCACCGTCAGGCCTCTCGGTGCAGACCTTCGACGTGTACATCGACACCGATCCCGGCACCGGCACCGGTGCCCGGCTCCTGCTCCCCGGTCGTAACGCAGCGCTCGCCGATGGAAGCGGGTGGGAGTACGGGGTGACCATCGAAGGCTGGCAGTCGGCGGTCTTCGTGGCGTCGGCCGATGGGTCCACAGAGGAGACGGAGCCAACGATCTCGATTGCCGTCTTCGGCGATCAGGGCAAGGTCGTCGTGCGCGTGCCGAAGGCGATCTTCGGAGATGGGGATACTGCTTCGTGGAGCTATGCGGTAGTCGTTCTCAGCCAGGAGGGGTTCCCGTCGCCCGGCGTCCGCCGTGTCCGCGACATCAATGTCACCGCCGAGCAATGGCGTGGCGGCGGAGCACCCGACGACATCAACCACACGCGGATCTATGACGTCATCGCTCCAGGTGGAGGAGAGGCGCTCCTGGCCGACTACCCGGCGGTGACATCGGGGTCGATAGACGACCTCGATCCCGATGACTTCGGACAAATTCCCATGGTGGGTGTGCAATGACCAGTGTCACGATTCGCGACGTCGCACACGAGGCCGGGGTCTCGGTTGCCACGGTCAGTCGTGCTCTGCGCGGCTTGCCCTCGGTCGCTCCGGCCACCAGGGAGAAGGTGGAGGCCGTGGCGGCGAGACTCGACTACGTGCCCGATCCCTACGCGGCGCACCTGTCTTCGACCGGGGGCCACACCATCATCGTGGCGGTGCCACTGCCCGGTCAGTGGTACTACGCCCAGGTGGTGGAAAGCGTCGAGGCTGTCGCGTCAGCCGCCGGGTACGACATCCAGCTCCATGTCGCGGGGGATGACCAGCAGCGCCGGCGCCTCGTTGAAGACGTCCTGCCCCGATCCCGACGTGTGGATGGGGTGATTCTCGTTGACATACCCATCGAGGCGGCAGAGGTGAAGGTTCTATTGGATCGGGGTGTGCGCATGATCGCCGTGGGTCAGCCCACAGAGGGCGTCGTCACCGTGGCAGTGGACAATGTCCAAGCGGCTCGGGAGGCGACCAGCCACCTGATCAAGCTGGGTCATCGCCGAATCGGCATGTTGGGCGGCATGCCCGACGGGCCCACGCGATTGTCGATTCCCGGTGAACGCGAGGCCGGCTTCAGGCAGGCCATCCAGGACGCAGGTCTCGAGGTGGACGATTCGCTCGTCTTCAACGCGAACTTCTCCATCGGCGGCGGAGCGGATGCCACCCGCGAGCTCTTGAAGATGGAGAATCCTCCCACCGCCCTTTTCTGTCTTTCGGACGAGATGGCGGCGGGAGCCATGCAGGCGGCGCGCGAACTCGGAGTCGACGTTCCGGGGGTTCTGGCCATCATGGGGTTCGACGACCACGACTTCGCCGAGGCCATGGGCCTCTCCACCGTGCATCAACCCGTTTTCGAACAAGGCGAGGTCGCCGTGCAGGCTCTGTTGGACGCCGTTGAAGGACGGCCGTACGACGGTGATCGGGTGCTTCCTCACAAACTGATTCTGCGAAACACGACCGAGACTCGGGGATCGCGATGAAATCGTCGATGTTCGACAGGTCTTCAGGCGTCCTTCTCCACGTGACCAGCCTTCCGTCGCGGTTCGGCATTGGAGATCTCGGTCCCGGAGCCTTCGAATGGATCGATTGGCTGGTGGAGGCGGGGTGCCGCTACTGGCAGGTTCTGCCGTTGGGCCCGACGGGGTTCGGGAATTCGCCCTACTCGTCGTTCTCTTCCTATGCGGGCAACACGATGCTCATCTCACCCCAAGTCTTGGTCGAAGACGGCCTTCTCAGAGAGAGCGAATTGGCCGAAGTGGGAAGCGCCGATTTCGTCGACTACGAAATTGTGGGCGAGTCGAAGACCGTGCTGTTGCGCATTGCCTACAGCCGTCTCGTCGGAGAGTTGCGCTCCGATTTCGAAGCGTTCCGCCGTGCGGAGGCGGAGTGGCTCGATGACTACTCGCTTTTCATGGCCCTGAAGAAGACCTTTGGGGAGGCGAGTTGGACCCACTGGCCGGATAGTTTGCGTCTGCGTGAGCCTTCGGCGCTGGCGGCCGCACATGGCGACCTTGCCGAAGAGGTCGAGTTCCATTCGTTCGGCCAGTTCGTCTTCTACCGCCAGCTTGGCCGGCTCCGTCGGCAAGCCGCGGACCGGGGCGTCAGGCTCATCGGAGATGTTCCCCTTTACGTCGCCGCCGACAGCGTTGACGTTTGGGTCAATCCCGAACTGTTCACCGTTGATGAAGCCGGCGAGCCCACCGTCGTGTCCGGGGTGCCCCCCGACATGTTCTCCGATACCGGTCAGCGTTGGGGCACTCCGCTGTACCGGTGGAGACAGCACGAGAAAGACAAATACGACTGGTGGTTCAGACGTCTCGAGAACTACTTCCGACAGGCGGACGTGCTCCGCATTGATCACTTCACAGGCTTCATCAGGTACTACGAGATCGACGGTCGCTCGCCGGATGCGATGGGCGGGACGTGGCGCGACGGTCCTGGAGTCTCCTTCTTCGATGAGTTGGAGCGACGGATGGGATCCCGGCCCTTCATTCTCGAGGACCTTGGCCCCATCAGTGACCTGGTCGAAGTCGAGAGGCGAAAGCTCGGTTATCCGGGCATGGCGATCGCCCAGGAAGGGTTTGACCGGTATCCGGGCAATCCCGATCATCCCGATAGTTTCACTCAGGATCGCGTCGCCTACACCGGCACCCACGACAACGGCACGGCACTGGGCCGGCTTCTGGAGGAGACCGAGAAGTATCGGGAGGAGGCGCTCGCCCTGAGCGGCGGCACGATCGAGACCTATGCCTGGGATCTGGTGTCTGCGGTGTGGGGCTCGTTGGCGGTGATAGCCGTAGCTCCCATGCAGGACTTGCTCGGCCTTGGTGACGAGGCCCGCATGAACTATCCGGGCACGGCCGAAGGCAACTGGCTTTGGCGTATGCCTCCGGGTGCTGCGACCGTAGACCTTGCTGGTCGGCTTGCTGCTCTCAATCGCACCAGTGATCGCAACTTCTGACAGTCAGGCCAAGGAGACACACTTTGAACAGAGACCATTTGAGGGCGCGCCTCGTTGACCTGGCAGCGAACTACCGCTGGACGTGGGACATTTCCGCCCGCGATCTGCTGGCCTCGCTCCCGGGCGCCGATGACACCAGTCATCCCGTCTCGACCGTGCGCTCTCTGTCCGATGAGCAATGCCTGGCTCTTGCAGATGATCACGAGTTCATGAGGAAACTGGATGCCGAGCTAGAGAGGCTCGACGACGTCTCTCGGCCGGATCCGACGATCGCCTACTGCTCGCCTGAGTTCGGCCTCTCTCATCTCCTGCCCCAGTACTCCGGTGGGTTGGGGGTGCTCGCCGGGGATCATCTCAAGGCGGCCTGCGACCTCGGTCTTCCGCTCATCGGCTTGGGCATCTTCTATCGCGCGGGTGTCTATCACCAGAGCGTCGAAGGTGGGGAGCAGACAGAGTATTGGGAGCCGGTGACGCCTGAGTCCGTCGGCGCCAGGGACACCGGAGTAGTCATCTCGGTGCCGTTACCGGGTCGCGATGTGCAGGCACGCGTATGGAGGATCGACGTAGGGCGGGTTGGTCTCTTTCTTCTGGACACAGATCTCGAGTCGAACAACGACCACGACCGTTTGATCACGGACCATCTCTACTTCGGATCCAAGGAATACCGTCTCCAACAGGAGATGGTCCTGGGTGTTGGCGGCGCCAGAGCACTGGAAGCGATGGGTCTGTCGATCGAGGTCCACCATCTCAATGAGGGTCATGCAGGGTTCATTGCTTTCGAGTTGATCGACCGCCTGATCAACGGCAGCCTTGCCGAGGCGGTTGACGAGATCGGCAAGGGTCTGATCTTCACCACCCACACCCCCGTTCCGGCAGGTATTGACAAGTTCCCTCGCGAGATGGTCGTCCCATATCTCGAGCCATGGGCCAGGAAGTGGAACATCTCAGTCGATGAACTCTGGGCCCTCGGCGAAGACCCGGATGACAATGAAAACTTCAACATGGCCGCCATGTGTCTTCGTGTTTCGAAGGCGGCCAATGGCGTATCCAAACTGCATGGTCAGGTGAGTCGTGAACTCTTCTCCAACCTCGAGCAGGGGCAGGGGATAGGACATGTGACCAACGGCGTCCACGCCCGCACATGGACCGGCGACGAGTTTCAGCGGATCTTCGACGAGCACCTCGGTTTGGGCTGGAATCTCGGCTCCACCGAGGCGTGGGCTAGGGCCGGTGAAATCGACGAAAGCGTCATCGAAGAAGGACGACTGCGACAGAAGGCTCGCCTTGGAGAACTCATCGCCGGCGTCGGCGGAGAACTGGATCCCGAAGCATTGGTGATTGGCTTCGCCAGGCGATTTGCCCCGTACAAGAGGGCAAACCTTCTTCTCCGCCAGTATGACCGTCTGGTCGAGATGCTCGCCGACGACTCCCGGCCGGTCCATTTTGTCTTTGCGGGGAAGGCTCACCCGGCCAACCTCGCCGGCAAGGCCCTGGTTGCTGAGATTCTCGCCTTCGCCGATTCCGAGGCCTCGAACGGAAGATTCTCTTTCATCCCCGACTACGACATCAGGGTCGGTGCGCGACTGGTACAAGGCAGCGACATCTGGCTGAACAATCCGATCCGGCCCAGGGAGGCCTCGGGGACCAGTGGTGAGAAGGTGGTTCTCAATGGTGGTCTCAACTGCTCGATTCTCGATGGCTGGTGGGCAGAGATGTACGACGGTGAGAACGGATGGGCCATTCCGACCAGCGATTCGCCTGACGACGACCAGCGCGACGACGAAGAGGCGGTCGCCGCCATCGACACGCTGACTGTCGTCCGTGACGAGTTCTTCGAGTCGAGGCGTGTCTTTGTCGATCGGATCAGACACTCGTGGCGCACCTTGGGTTCAGAGGTGACCGCCGCCAGGATGGTCGCCGAGTACGAGGATCGGTTCTACCTGCCCGCCCGAAGGGCTCGAACCAAGACCTGACCCGATTCCAGCCGGGGAGGGGGCTTTTCATCGTCCTGGTACCTGATACTCGTTACCGGGTACTCCAGAGTGGTTTACTGGTACGCCCATGGAAGAGACTTCTTGACCGCGCCTCCTTCCGTATTGGACCGAATCCCGGTGGTGCGGATGGTTCGCAGCTACCGCCGCGACTACGTCCGTTACGACGTCGTTGCCGGACTGGTCCTGGCGACGATGCTCATCCCCCAGGGCATGGCCTACGCCGAGTTGACCGGTCTTCCAGCGGTGACGGGGATCTACACAACGATCGCGGCCCTCATCGCCTATGCGCTGCTCGGCCCCAACCGGCAGCTGGTGCTGGGACCCGATTCCTCCCTGGCGCCGGTTATCGCCGTCGTGATCCTTCCGCTGGCTGCGGGGGACGCCGCGACGGCCGTCATCCTCGCCTCGGCACTGAGCATTATCGCCGGACTGGTTTGCATTGCTGCTGGATACCTCCGCTTAGGAGTGATAACCGAACTTCTCTCCAAGCCGATCCGGATCGGATATCTCAACGGGATCGCCGTGATCGTTCTCGTCTCACAGCTCCCAAAGGCTCTTGGCTTTTCCGTGGACGCGGGCTCGAGTGTCGAGACCTTCCTGGCGGTCCTCGGGGGCGTGTTCGACGGGGAGACGGTGGGGGCAGCGCTGGCGTTGTCAGCCGGGAGCGTGCTCACGATCGTGGGACTCAGGCGGATAAGCAGGACGATTCCCGGCGTGGTCGTCGCCGCGGTCGGTTCCATAGTGGCCGTCGCCCTGTTCGATCTCATCGACAGAGGCGTCCAGGTGGTCGGAGACATCCCGTCCGGTCTGCCGCCACTCACCATTCCCACTTTTGACGCCAGCCTGTTGCCAACCCTCATTGGAGGAGCCGTCGCCGTGGCTCTCGTCTCTTTCGCGGACACCGGAGCTCTGTCGACCGCAACAGCGCTCAAGTCGGGCACCCGGGTGGATCCGAACAGCGAGATCAAGGCTCTTGGCTCGGCGAACCTGCTGTCGGGGATGTTCCAGGGTTTCCCGACCAGCGCCAGCTCATCACGAACTGCCGTCGCCATGGCGGTCGGTTCCAAGACTCAAATGACGGGGCTGATCGCGGCGGCCGGGGTCATTCTCATCATCCTCCTGGCACCGGGGATCATTGCGGAGATGCCGTCGCCGACACTGGCAGCCATCGTGATCACGGCCTCGTTCACCCTCTTCGACTGGGGCGGAACGATGTGGCTCCTCAAGATCCGGAGATCCGAGTTTCTGATGTCTTTGGGAGCTTTCCTGGGGGTAGTCCTCGTAGGAATCCTGGAGGGCATAGTCATCGCGATCCTGTTGTCGATCGGGAACTTCGTGAGGAAGGCCTGGTGGCCACACAGCACCGAGTTGGGCAAGGTCGAGGGGGTGCCCGGATACCACGACATCGAGCGCCACCCGTCGGCGAAGGTCATCCCCGGCCTCCTGATGCTGCGGTTCGACGCTCCGCTGTTCTTCGCCAACGCTCCGACGTTCGGCCGCCGCCTCCAGGAGCGTTTGCGATCCGCCGACCGGGACATCGACACCGTTCTCGTGGTGGGCAACGCCATCACCGACATCGACACGACCGGCGCCGAGATCCTCGGAGACGTACTCCATGACCTCGATAAGCGTGGCATCGCCTTCGCCTTCGCCGGTCTCAAGGGACCGGTGAAAGACCGGCTCAAGACCTATGGGCTCTACGAGCGAATCGGCGACGAGAACTTCCATGCCAACACGATCAGCGCCGTCAAGAAGCGGAAGAGGGACCTGAAGAAACACGACGAGGATCCCGCGACCTGACCCAATGCCCGTTGCTGTGCGACAACAGCGAGGCCGCTAATTCGATGCTGAGAAGGTCGCCGTTTGGGCAACTCATGCCCCGATAGGGTTGAGAGCAGTGGAACACCGTGGCTTCCTCCTCATCGCCGACATCACCGGCTACACGTCATATCTGGGTGCATCCGAGATCGAGCATGCACAGGGGACGTTGACCGACCTGCTCGAATTGTTGGTGGAACACGTTCGTGCCCCTCTCGTGGTCTCTCAACTCGAAGGCGACGCGGTGATGAGTTACGGTTTCGACGACGGTTTCATCGGTGGCTAAACCTTCCTGGAGAGCATCGAGGACACCTACGTCGCATTCCGCAGGGCTATTGAGCTGATGGTTCTCAACAACACCTGCCGCTGCAACGCATCTGCCAATGTCTCGTCGCTCGACCTCAAGTTCTTCGTCCACCATGGGACATTGGTGGTCCAGCCGGTCGGTGGCTTCAACCAACTGCTGGGCAGTGACATCAACCTGATCCACAGACTCCTCAAGAACTGGGTGACATCCGAAACGGGTATCCGCGCCTACGTTCTGTGCACGGAGGCTGCCACCGAGGCTCTCAAACTCGACACGACCTCCTCAGAGATGGTGGATCACACCGAGACGGTCCCTGACTTTGGGGCGGTTGCCGTATCCATCAAGGACATGCACCCTGTCTATGAGGCCAAACGGGATGTCAAGAAGTTCATCTACACCGCGGAAGACGAACTCGGAATCCTATCGACGGAGATCTCCATGCCCCGAGAGCTGGTATGGGACTACCTGAGTCAACCGGAGTTTCGAAAGATCCTGTTCAGATCTGACCGCCAGGAGATAATCGACCGCAAGGCCGGCAGAATCGGTCCGGGCAGTACGTTCCAGTGCTATCACGGTAAGAACGTCACCCCTCACCTTGTTCTGGAGTGGACTCCATTTGAGCGAATCATGGTGCGCCAGCCGATTCCGTTCCCGGGCGGGCCGCTTACCACCTTCATCGACTGGCGGCTCACCACAACCGAGAGTGGAACCAGACTCAGGCGGAAGTACCCCCGGTCTCGATCTCATCCGACCACATCAAGTCCTCAGCGGCTGCGGGTCTCCAGGACGAGCAGCCCTAAAGGGTCTGCGTCGGCTTTGGTGGGTCAGGAGGCCTTTTCGAAGACGACCCCTTGCCAGATGAAGTCCTGGTCGCGGAATGCGACCTTGAATCCGGCCTTGCGGGCGGTTTCCCGGATGGCATCCGGTGGGTGCACGAACGCTCTGAAATCGATCTTGCGAACCCAGCAGTAGGCGTTACCAAGGGATAGACCGATCCGGGCTCCTGCCCGGTCTCGAGGAAAAGTGGCTGCGACGAAGCGGCGGCTACTGGAAAGGGCTGCCCCCATCAGTCGCTCCATGTTCGGGTAGCAGCAGATGACACGGTTCATGACGACGTCGTCCGCCTCAAGGCCAGCGGCGAGTTCTGTGAAATCCCCGAGATGCCTTTCGACCCGCTCTCCCAAACCCTCACGCTCCAGCAGCTCTGCGGCCACGTCCTCGTAGCCGCCGGAGAGCTCCACGTTGACAGCGTCAGCTGCCCCCGCCTTGAGCAACTCGACGTGGAGAGCCCCGATCCCTCCACCGACTTCGAGCACGGATCGCCCTTCAACCCCGCGGGACGCCAGATAGTCGACCATCCGTCGGGCGGTCTTGTCCAGGCCCTTCTTGTCGTAGTGGGCCAGGTTGCGCCGAGCCTCCTTCTGGTTGAAGAAGTGCCGGTACCCGGACGGATTGCAGCAGTCAGACATCGACTCAGGATACCGACATGGCTCTACTTGCCGATGCGTCGGGCGAGTTTGAATTGGAGGTTGCTACCCGAACTGGGAGAAGAACTCGTTGATGCGGGCTGTGTCGTCTGAGAACGCCCACCTCTCACTGACCTTCCCATCCTTGAAATGGAGAATCTCGGCCGTTTTGTACTCAAAGGTCTGATCTCCCTCCGTGGCGGTTGCCTTCACCAGACCCACAACGTGGTCGTCGTTGGCCACAACATCATGAATCTCGGCGACGACGTCGAGTCCCTGAGGGAAGGCCATTGCGCTCTCGGTGAGAGCGCTGGCGCCACGCATCGGCTCCTCCATTCCGATCGCATGCCAGACAACATCGGCATCGATTAGGCCGGCGGCGGACTCCATGTCCTGGTTGTTGAAGGCGGCAATCAGTTGGCGGAAGGTTGCGGCATTGGGGTGGTCTCCCATGGTTCTGCTCCTCACTTGGAAGAACAGTGAACCTACTCCACCCTCGCCAAGACCGTCGGCGCAAAGTGCTCGGCCCCTGGCTCCGACGATGACGACAGGCGCGAGTATTGACCCTGAGCGGGAATGGATGAGGTCGTAGCCTTCAGACGTGTCTCAACCAGCGAACCGCCTTGTCTGGCTTACGTGGTTGTGTGAACTCGACTCGATCGCCCAATACCGTTTTCTCGACATGGTTTTTGGTGATCCGGACTGAGATCAACTCCTGATCAGAGAGATCGACTACCAGATAGCACCAGTCAGCGTATGGCGAACCATTGGGCGGCTTGAAGTCTTTGCCGACCACAACGCCGCTGCGTCTTCGTGGCATCTCTGTTCTCCTTCAACCACCCAGCCCACCGGGTCGCCGAAAGCTCCCAGAGGAGACGCATCAGCTACAAGAAGTCTATCCGACCGATCCGAAGACGCCAGGCCCAAAAAGGGACCAGAAAGACGGAGCCAAGCACCCCGGTCTCGAAGGCTATCTCAACATGCCGGTCCGCTTCCTGAAGCAGGCATGAACGCCAGGTCGGCGGTACCCGGATAGGGGATTGTTGGTTTAGTTCGTCTTCCAGCCTCCATTTTGCTCAATGGTGGGGCCTCCAATCACCGTCCGGCAGGGCATAGAAGGCCAGCAATGATCAACAGAAGATGGCACTTCCCTGGTTATCGTCGCTTGCGATGACATCCAGCAAAGGGGCACGCCACAAACGGGAATCTCGGGCGTCGGGCTCGCAGATTCAATCGATGCTGACACTCGCGGTCGTGCCGCTGATCGTGTTGAGCCTGGTAGTTGGTGGTCTCCTGGTCTACTACCTGGTCATCTCGGACGGGACTTCCGGCTTCTCGATCGCGGAAATCGCAGCGATTCTCATCGGGCTGGTGGTGCTGGCCGTGACGATTCGATCGCTGATGGTCATTCGCAGGACGGCCGGCATTCTCGTCAACCGCGTCGAAGAAGTGACCAAGGCCGCGCAGAGGGTGGCCGACCAGGACCTCACCGAGCTCGTCGACGCGCTTGCCATGCCCGATCCGTCCAAGGCAACGATGACTCCGTTGGAGCTCAACACTGACGGTCCCATCGAGTTGGCTGACCTGGCCAAGTCCCTCGAGGGGCTCCACTCTTCTCTCGGCGAGGTGGCATCGAGACAAATGGAAACCCTCAAAGGGGGCGTGTCGAGCCTCATCGTCACCCTCGCCCGGCGAAACGCGTCGCTGATCGATCGTCAACTCGGTCATCTCGATGACCTCGAATCCCAGGAGGACGACCCGGAGATTCTCGGTACCTATTTCACGCTCGACCATCTCGCCACCCGGATGCGTCGTAATGCCGAGAGTCTTCTGGTGTTGGCCGGGGAACCACCGCCGCGGGTCTGGGCCAGGTCGATGGAGATGGCCGATGTGGTGCGGGCCGCGGTGAGCGAGATCGACGAATACCAGCGGATCGAGATCGTCACCCTCGAGCCTGCACTACTGGCCGGTGGCGCGGTCGCGGATGTCGCCCACCTTCTTGCCGAGTTGATGGAGAACGCCACCCGGTTTTCGCCCCCAAGCGAGCCGGTGAAGGTCAGCACCGTTTTTGACCTGGACGGATATCAGCTGTCGATCACCGACCGGGGCGTCGGCGTGACCAATGAGAAGGTCGAACAGCTCAACAGGACCCTTCGCAACCCACCTGCCTTGGGGCTGGCGTTGGAGCCGACGATGGGAATCTATGTCGTCTCGAAGCTGGCGGCGCGTCACGGTATCGATCTCGAGCTCATCCCCGGGATTCCGGGCCTTATCGCTCGCGTGACCATCCCACGCCATCTCCTGGAAGCGAGCCTCACCGCCCCGCCCATCCACAGGGAGTTCTCCAAGCCTGCTGAGTCTGACCCTCGACCGGAACGCCAGGCAGTCGCCGAGAAGGCCGATCACGTGATCGATCTCACCGAAACCTCCATGACGGGCAGCCTCCCGGTGCGCTCACCCGGGCAGACCCTCGACGAAGGGTCCATGTCGCAACGCTCGGTCGTAGAGGGAGAGAGCGCCATAGGGATCAAGAGCGCCTTGGCGGCGTATGACCAAGGAAGACGAGCCGCGGGCCCCGCCCAAGGGGCCGTCGAGGCCGAGGACGAGTCCGGCACAGAGGAGGGAATCTCGTGAGTGAGGCCGCCAACAATCTCGACTGGTTGATCCAGAGGCTCTGTGAGACCGTCCCGGCGATCAGGCAGGCCGTGGTCGTGTCATCAGACGGACTCCCGCTTGCCGGCTCCGATGATCTCGGTAGGGAGGCAGCAGATCGTCTCGCCGCGGTCTCGTCGGGGATGATCGGACTCGCCTACGGCTCCGCAGGTCAATTCGACGCCGGTGCGGTGTCCAACGTCATCGTCGAGATGGAGCACAGATGGCTTTTCATCACCGGGATCAGAGGAGGCTCACTCATCAGTTGTCTGGCCGACAAGGACGTTGACATGGCCACCATCGCCTTCGAGATGTCGATCTTCGTCCAGCGGGTCGGAGAGAGCCTGACCCCTGATGTGCGCAACGAGCTCAAGACCCGGCTCGTTGATGCCGTGTGAGAGACGTGTCCGGATCCAGTCGGAGCGGCCGCCTCGTGCGTCCCTATGCGATGACGGGCGGGCGCACCGGTGCGGAGTTCCCCGAGATCGCTCTGGAGGCCCACGTCATGGCCACGAGTTTCGGCATGCGGATGGGCGGCCAGCTCCGGTGGGAGGCCGCCGCCATCGTCAACAAGACGGAGACCCCGACGGCCATCATCGAACTCGCCGCCATCCTCGAGGTTCCCATCGGCGTCGTTCGAGTTCTCGTCGGCGATCTGGCAGAGGTGGGCGCGGTGGCAATCGCCAATCCCGCGTCTGAGGTCGCAGCAGAAGGCGGCGAGAGATACGCCGATCTTCTTCAGAGGGTGCTGGATGGAATCAAATCTATCTAACGCGCTACTAATCCCCGTCAAGATCGTCGTCGCCGGCGGCTTTGGCGTCGGCAAGACCACGTTCGTCGGCGCGATCTCTGAGATCGAGCCGCTTCGCAGCGAGGCGGTCATGACCGAAGCCGGTGCAACAGTGGACGAACTGCTGGCCAACTCGAACAAGACCAGGACGACCGTGGCAATGGACTTTGGCCGGATCAGCCTCAACAACGGCCTTGTCCTCTATCTGTTCGGGACTCCCGGCCAGGAACGATTCCATTTCATGTGGAATGAGCTGGCCCGAGGGGCGATCGGGGCAGTGGTCCTCGTCGACACCCGCCGCATCGAGGACTGCTTTGGCGCCATCGACTTCTTCGAGAAGCGTGGAACGCCATTCGTCGTGGCCGTCAACACATTCGATGGCGTGCGGCTCCATGACCTCGAGGAAGTCCGTGCCGCCTTGAGTCTCCGATCCGAGGTCCCGGTCATGTATTGCGACGCGCGCGTGCGCTTCGACGCGCAGAAGGTGCTCGTCGCGGTTGCCGAACATGCTTTGCGCAAGGCCAGGGACACGTCGGCAGAGCCTTCAGGCGTCGACACACGCGTTGAACCGTCCCAGCCCGATCGGGTCCCCCTGCGGAAACTCGAAGGTCGTTCTCCGGCTGCATCCTGGCCAATCGAGGGTGGAGGTGACCCTGTTGACAAGGCCCTGGTGCCTGACGAGCCAGAACTAGGGTCTCCGTCGTGGACATAGCCGCGCTGATCGAGATTGCCCTCGCCGGCACCGATCGTGAGCGCCTCGCTGTTGGCGCCATCGAGCCTGTTGTTGTCAGTGACGAGGTAGTCGCAGGACTGGCCTCGATCGTGTCGGAACTGGTCCACAACGCGACCGAGTCCTCCGCTGAGGTTGAGAAGGTGCGCGTGACCGGCTCGGTCGAGCCCGATGGCTATCTGATCGCGCTTGCGGATAGCGGATCGGGAGTGTCAGACCAGTTGCTCGATGGCCTGAACCGCCTTCTCGACGACCCCCAAGGGCTGGAGGATCGATCTGAGTCGGCGTCAGGGATCTATCTGGTTGCCGTCTTGGCTGCTCGGCACGGAATCAAGGTTCGTCTGGTACCTGGCGCACCCGGTGTGACAGTGAGGGTCTCGGTTCCTACGAGACTCATCGAAGTCCCAGCAATGGCCACGCCCGAAGCAGAAGAGGAAGCTCGTGATGAAGATGACTCTTTGCTTCGGGCTGCTGCGCCGGCAACACCGCCATCAGCATCGAACGGCGGTGACGAATCGGTGCCCGGGCGTGGCGTCGCCAGGTCCGAGACAGAGAAAAGTGACACAGAAACCTTCCTCCAGAGTGTCTTTGCACCATTGATGGACGGAGAGGCGCCACGCTCCCGGGACATGAGCGGTGGCACCGTCGAGCCTGCGACAGAAGAGGTGAGACCGACCGCCCCGAAGAAGCCGCAGCCTGTAGAGCCGAGCCAGACCTCAGCCCTGCAGACCCGGGTGCCCGGCGAGAACTACGACGAGCCATCTGAGGAAGCGTCGCACACCAAAGCTGGCGAGGCGGCTGTGGAAATCAAGTTGGCCCTCTCCGACTACGACCGGGGACGTCAGGCCGCGAACGCCGCCGACGAGTAAGAGTTTCGACTTCGCCCCAGGTCAGCGAGATGCGCCTAAACGGGCTTCTAACCTGAAGGTTGAGGGTTCGATTCTGACTGGACCCACTGCTTGAGTATGAGCGCCCTCTTCTGACCTCTTGGCCTCTAACAGTCGTACCGCTCAGATCTGCGGGTCAATCTCCTGGCTCGGTCACCGGGCCGGCACCTTTGAGGGTCTCCTTACTTGCCATCAACCACGGCAATAGGGACTCTCTCGTCGGATCTACTCTGGCAAGAGGTTCAGAAGCCGGGAGTTCAATTCGAGGAATTCAGCCTCTGATATCTCAGCATCTGCTGGTGACTCTCATGTTGCTGGCGTCGTGGGTTAGAGAGCGATCCAGACCAACCAGACAACGGCAGTAAGGACCACTCCTCCCACAAACATCACCAGAACGCCTGACCACTTCAGCTGCGGTGGACGCTTCCGTGGCGCACCACTCCAAGTCTCGCCGTTCCAGTAGCGCTGCAGGTCGCGGCGACCGTCGGGGTCGTCGTACCAGCCGGCCTCCGATGGTGTCTCTGAGGTGGACATTCTTGATCAACCCTAGACACAGGACCCTCACCTCGGCTCAAGCCGCACATAACGCGCTCTTATGCGCCCTCGCGAATCGAGGATGGTGCCGGTTGGGGCGGTCAACATCTCCTCAGCAAAGGCCTGCTGAATGGCCCACGACACGAGGGTGGTGTCTGAAGAATTAGCATCGAAACCGAGGTGGCGTCTGAGAGTCCGCCGGTTGGATTGACTCGCCGGGAACGAACATGGGTAGTAGTGCTTGCCTGGTTCGCGAGGATTGTCGTGGATTTCTTCTTCTACGGCGGTGTGTTCGCGTTTCTGTTTCAACGTGACGATCCCTAC